>NZ_JBBWVD010000045.1:0-43447 GCF_041903745.1 Thiocapsa sp. C2-2m
GCAGTGGATTCGGATCAGCCATGCTCGACAGATGAAGTATTCAGGGGCGACAGTTTGTCCTGCAGTGAAGTTTATTTTCGTAGCTTACTGGTTTCCTTGCCACTACTTTTTGAGAAGTTACCTCGAAGCGACGTAAGCCAGACCCAGGACGACGGCGACAAGCAAGGCAAAGGGTTTCATCGGTGTCTTGCATCTGGCGTAAACCGCGTCCTCTGCCCGGCGGGTCGTCCGATCCGCCGGGGCCGGAATTTGCCTGGCCCCGTGGAATCCCCGGACACGCGGTGGCGCTCCGGCGGAACCCTGCCAGCCCCCGAATCATCCGAGCGGGGCAGCTTGTGATCATTAGCGACAGCACATACGCTATCACTATGACACCGGTCGTTATCGATACCAATGTTTTCGTCGCGGGACTCCGTTCTGCCGGAGGGGCGTCCCGTCAGGTCTTGCGGCTGGTGTTCGAGGGACGCCTACAACCCTTGTTCGGCAACGCGCTATGAGTACCTTGACCATCCGTTTGCCAGACGATACCGCCGAACGCCTCAAGTCTCTCGCCCGCAGCCGGGGAATGAGCATGAACAAGTTGGTGGAAGAATTGAGCGCCCAAGCGCTGTCGGCCTGGGATACCGAGAACCATTTTCGGGCGCTGGCGGCGACCGGCGATCTGCAGGATGCGTTGGCCATACTAGACCGGCTGGACGCGGAAGAGCGCGATGCCGCGCCATAAGTGACGATTCGGACACAAGGTGAACACCTTGAATCATGCTTAGGCTGGGGTGAGCTTGCGAACCCCGGCACCCCTGGCGCAGGCGTCTCCTGGGGTAGATCGCCCCGTTGGGTTTGAAGATCAACAGACCTGCAAGCGTGTCTCAAGCCGTCCGGATGCGATCCAGACGACCCGCCGGCTGGGTCCGGTGATGACCGACGCGGCGATGGCTACCAGTAGACGCGCTGATCAAGCAGGGCCTCAGGTGCAGGCTTCGCGCAGTCATTGACCCGCTCACAGGCTTGCGCACTCGAAGCGACGTAAGCCAGACCCAGGACGACGGCGACAAGCAAGACAAAGGGTTTCATCGGTGTCTCTCCCGGGGTGGATCGCCCCGTCGGGTTTGAAGATCAAAAGACCTGCAATCGTGCCTCAAGCCGTCCGGAGGTGATCCAGACGACCGCGGACTCGGTCGGTCGTCCGGGCGCTGCTCCGTGAACGTCGCCCGAAGCCGCGGAATCCTGCGGCCCGAGACGCCGATCGCACTCGGCAGCGACCCTGGAACGCTGGGTCCGTCTCGGCGATTGAACAAGGCACTGCCGTGACCGGATGCGATATCCCACTGCCACGGTACGCTTTGGGTGGAAGATAGACGACGCTCGAACAAGGTTCTCACGGGTCGAGCCAGACCCGGTCCGGATGGCGCCTCGTCTCCAGCCGACGATCGGCCGTCGGCCAGCAGACGTGCTCGCACCGGTAGATGTCGATGCTGTCGATCTGGACATTGATCCCGTCGTGTTGCCGGCTGTAGGCGAACAGGCTGAATTCATCCCAGAACCAGGTGTCCGGATCAAGCTCGAGATGATCCTGCGTCGAGATCAGGATCAGCGTCGGCGTCTCCTGCCCATCGGGCGCGGTGGTCACGCGATACAGGAGTGTCGGGGTGCGGCAGGCGCCGCGCCCGCAGGTCGGGCGGGTGTCCGGGAAGGCGACCGCGACCAGGTGGGTGCCGCTGCGTGGGGGCACGCTCGCGATCTCCAGGCCCGGCGCGTGCGCATCGCCATCGGCCCGGCTCCGCAAGATCCGCCGCACGGCGTCGGTCGCGGAGAGCGCCCGGCTCAATGCATCCGCCCGCTTGGCGGAGTCATTCAGGGTGCTGAACCAGGGGACCAGCTCGGGCGCCATCGCGTCGAGACAGGCCGCAAGCTTGCGCGTGCCGAGCTCCGCACACCAAGCATCCAAATCCGGATCGCGATGCGAAGTCCAAGGCTCGCCGGTGAGGTCCTCCGGGCGCGACGGCGGCGGGAAGGGCGAATTCAGGATCCCCGACAGCGACGCCTGGAGCCATCGCGGCGGTGCGCCCGGCTCCTCGGCGCCCGCCGAAGGCTCGCCGGCAGCGCCGCCGGACGCGATCGGAATGACCGGTCTGAAGTCGACCGGCTCGCCCTCGGCCAGCAGTCGCGGCGGCGGGGTCGTCTCGAAGGTCTGAAGCTGCGCGAGCCAGAGGAGCAGCCGCTCCGTCGCAAGCGTGCGCTGTTGCGCGTTGTTCCGCTGTGCTTGCGCGATCGAGAGCCGTTCATTCGCCCGACAGGTGGGCGCGGCCGGCCCGCCCTTGCCGTAGCGATACTCGCCGCGTTGCAGGTCGAGCGTGCGTGCCACCAGCAGCGCGCTGGCGAGGATCAGGAGCCCCGCCACCACCCGCAGGCCGCGGTTGCGCGTGCGCGCCGTCGATGTCTGAGCCGGCGCGGGCGGCGGCCCGGGCGGCGACGCACTGCGCCCGAGTCGATACAGCAGCCCGATGGCGATCAGGTTGATTGCCATCACGTTGCCGCCGGCGCCGACCAGCGGCAGGGCCAGGCCGCGCGGGCTGAAGGGACTCCCGAGCGCATTCGCGTCGAGCAGATGGGTCAGGCTCGCGATGTGGAGGAAGGACGAGCCGAACAGCATGAGCGACAGCCCGACCGCCGCGAAGCGCGCGAAGCCCTGCGCTTGCGCCGCGATCTGCAAGCCGCGCAGGCTGACCGCCAGCACCAGCGCGATCAGCACCACCGCCCCGACCACACCGAACTCCTCGGTGAAGACGGTGAACCCCATGATCGCCGCGCGATCGAACCCCAACTCCGGAAAGTGACGGCTATCCACGCAGTGCGACACCAGGCCCTGACCCCAGCCACTGCCGAGGAGGCCGGCCGAGCCGATGGCCTCCAGCGAGCGTCCGAGCGGGGTCCACGCGCTGTCGATGCGATCCGGGAAGTAAAAGTTCCGGCGGTCGATCCTGACAACCATCGTCGCGACGACCGCCCAGAGCACCACCGGAAGGCCCAAGACGACCAGCAGCAGCGAGCGCCACCAGCGCGCCACCGCGAGCATCAGCAAGACGCTGATCAGCACCCACCCGAACCGATACGGAAACTCCAGACCATCGAGAAACACCGGCACCAAAAGAGCGACCGCGGTCACCACGGCGACGGGCCAGCGTTCCTCGCCCGCCCGCGCCATCCAGGCAGCCAGCGCAAGCGGGATGGCCAGTTGCACCCAGGACAGCCACTCGATGCTACGCTCCCCGATCAGCGGGAGATCGAACGAGATCCAAGGCCGATGAATCACGCCGAACCCGAACCGATGAAAGGCATCGAAATAGGCGGTGATCAGAACGGCGAGCGCGAGCAGATACAGCACCAGCCCGGCGCGCTGAACGCGCTCGGGTGGGACCGACATCACACCGACCATCAGCAGCAGTGCAAAGCCGGCGCGCAAGGCATGGCCCCAGGCCAAGGTCGAGTCCTCGGCGTAGAAGGCGATGGGGTCGCTCAGACTCAGCGAGCGGTTGACCAACAGGCCGATGAGCAGCAACCCGGCCGTGGGCAGGAACAAGCCGAGGTCGATGGTCTGGCAGATGGTGGAGAGTCGCGAAATCATCGGAATCCCGGAGGAGTGAGTCATGAGCGAGAAAATCCAAATCGCCGATCTGTCCGAGCTCGACATCACCGAGCACCTGGAAGACGACCAGGCGATCGCCGAGTATCTGTCCATCGTGCTGGAAGAAAACGACCCGGCGGCCTTAGCGCAGGCACTCGGCACCGCTGCACGCGCGCGTGGCATGACCGAGATCGCCAAGGCGAGCGGGATCGCGCGCGAGGCACTCTATAAGGCATTGCGCCCCGACGCACAGCCGCGCTTCGAGACGATCAACCGCGTCTGTCATGCGCTGGGCGTCAAATTGGTAGCCCGACCGATCAAGGCGTGAATCCGTCCGGTCGGCAACGGGCTGATCTGGTCTGTCATCACCCGACCCGAAAAGCAGTCGTTTTCCGAGCAGCGCGGGCTTGTGGTTCGGGTGATCAAGAGTTATATTTTCATATAATCTTGCCAACTGAGGTACAACATGCACCAAACCAATCTGCGAAAGGTCGGCGGCTCGGTGATGCTGGCAGTCCCGCCCGCCATCCTCGATCTGCTGCACCTGCGCGCCGGCGCGACCGTCGGCTTGAGCGTCGACGCGGGTCGCCTGGTGATTGATCCGTCGCCACGGGAACGTTACAGCCTGGACGACTTGCTGGCCCAATGCGACGCGTCGGCCGAGATCGGTGAGGAAGATCGCGCCTGGCTCGATGATAGGCCGGTCGGCAGTGAGTTGCTGTAATGGAGCGCGGCGATATCTACCTTGTCTCGCTGGACCCAACCTCTGGACATGAACAGCGTGGCACGCGGCCGGTCCTGGTCGTTTCGGCTTCGGCCTTCAACCAACTGACGAAAACGCCGGTTGTGTTGCCCATCACCCGCGGAGGCAATTTCGCGCGCACGGCCGGTTTTGCCGTATCGCTGATGGCGGCGGGAACGAGCACGACAGGCGTCGTGCGGTGCGATCAACCTCGTGCTATGGATCTGGGGTCGCGCAACGCACGCAAGCTCGAAAGCGTGCCGACCGTCGTCATGGATGAGGTGCTGGGGAAGCTCGCTGCGATTCTGGAGTGAGGATGGGCGGCGGCGAGAGGTCGGCCCGTCAGCTCCGACAGTCGTCGGAGCTGACGGGCCAATCCACTTCAACAGATGACGCATACCGCACCGGGCGCGGTTTAGATAAAAAAAACCCCGCTGACGCGGGGCGAATCACCACTGAGGAGGTCAGAGAACGAAACCTAAGAACGGAAGCGTCGTCTTAACCTTTCTAATGCAGAACGGATGCCAACTTTCTGTTTCCGGTCTTAATCTTATGGAAACAATAGGTTGCGAAGACGCGATCCAGTGGAGTCGATGATGGGAGCCCAGCCATGCACAGGTTTCAGACGGTCGAAGGCCCCTTCCGCACCGCAACGGTGCGACATCTGCGACAAATGGCCTGTCTCTTTGTCCTCATCGCAACACTGATGCTCGCGATACCTGGCGCTGCAGAGACGGACGCGATGCGCGTGCAGGGGATTCAGTCGCAGCGGGCCGCCGCCGGTTGGTTGAGATTGCAGCAGGATCAACGTGCGGCGAGACAACAGGCCGGCCCGCGGTCGCCCCCCGAGGCGGCTCGGCAGCAGTCGCTTGAGTGGAACGAGGCGATCCGTTACCGTGAGCTTCTTCAGCAGCAGAATCGCGCCATCGACTCGGCCCGTCGGCAGGATCGGTTGGTGCCTCGCGGCGGGGCAGATGGAATGCCGGACATTCGGGCCGGTCAGATGCGAATGCAGGGTCAGTTGATGGAGTTGGAGGCGCAGCAACAGAGCCAGCGCCTGCAGATGCAGATGGATTGGGTGCGGCGCAGTCAAACTTCGCCGGGGCGGCTCGGCCGAGGCTCGAACGGTCGATAAGGTACGGGCTTCGTTTATTTGACGGGCCGGAGGCGATGGGCCATACGTGATGGACCGGGATCGACGCAGGCGATCGTCGCGAAGCGGCCGTGTCCCCGGGATCGACGACTTGCAGTCGTCTTCTTCCGCTTTCCTGACGGCTAGGGGGGCGAGCACAACGCGACATTTCCGGGTATCGCACCGAAAGTGCTTTCGCCCGACCGATGAACGCGGCCAAGGCACCCATTCGAGCGCCGGAACAGCGAATTCCGGAAACCGTCGGCAGACGTTGTGCTTCCTATCGTCAGCACAACGGGTACGGAATTTCCCGGGGATTACCTTAAGGCGATTTCCGGGAAAGGAAATACCGGCGTATCTGTGCGAATAAATTCGCACCTACGCCCCTTCAGGTCTTCGGGGCATGCGCAGTCGGAGTGCTTAGGCGAATGCCGGAAACCCTCATACCAACGGCGTAGGTTGTGCCGAGCCGCGCGAGGCACAACCAACCGTCGGCGCAAGTTGTGCTTCCTATCGTCAGCACAACCTACGGGTATGGAAGTTTGCGGAAATCACCTTAGGCGATTTCCGGGGCAGGAACGACCGGCGTGTAGGTGCGAATTTATTCGCACGCAGAGTCCGTCAGGTCTTCCGGACATGGGAGGTCGGGATGTTTATTTCCGGAAAGCGCCTTAGTTGTCCGGCCGTGCATCCCCGGTGTGTCTGAAACACTCTTCCGATTCATACCACATGACGTTGATGATGCCGAGGGCGAGTGCCAGCAGCACACCCAGGAGCCAAGCGAAATACCACATGGGATTGTCCTCTCGGTGATCGATGCTCATCGTCCGGGGTCGTCCGAAGCGACCGCCGGACTCCGGCGTTTGTTACGGCATCAGTAAGCCAAATGCTCCTGCTCCCGGATCTCCTCCACCGTCACACGCCGCCACATCTTGGTGTAGGTCCAGGTGGTATAGGCCAGGATCAGCGGGATGAAGATGACCGCGGCCCAGAACATGACCGTCAGGGTCAGGTGGCTTGAGACGGCGTCCCAAACGATGAGACTGCTGTTGGGATCCGTGCGCGAGGGCAGGATGAAGGGGAAGAGGCTCACCCCGGCGGTCACGATGATGCCGGTGATCGCCAGGCTGCCGGTCACCAGCCCCCAGCCGGGACGATCGGCGGCGGCGAGCTTCATCGTCGCCCAGAGACCTGCGAACCCGAGTACCGGGAAGAGCAGCGTCCAGGGGTGGGCGCCGTAGTTGGCTAACCAGGCCCAAGAATCCGCGACGACCTCTTTGGTGAGCGGGTTAGGTGTCGCATCGAGCGCGGGCATGGAGACGACCTTGAAGCCGTCGACACCGATAATCAGCCAGACCCCGGCAAGGGCGAACACGGCCATGCTGATGAGTGCGAAGATCCGAGCCGCTGCCTTGGCGCGCGAAGCGATGGGCTCGGCGGTCCGTACCTGGAGCCAGACCGCGCCGTGCATCGTCAGCATGGTCACACTCAGGATGCCCGCCAAGAGCGCGAACGGGTGGAAAAGGCCGAAGAAGCTGCCTGTATAGAAGGATCTCAGCATGTCGTCCAGATGGAAGGGCACGCCGAGCAAGAGATTGCCGAAGGCGACCCCGAACACCAGCGCCGGGACAACGCCGCCGATGAAGAGCCCCCAATCCCAGGCGTTGCGCCAGCGCGGATCCGCGATCTTGCTGCGGTAGTCGAAGCCGACCGGCCGGAAGAAGAGCGCGAAGAGCGCGAGCAACATCGCGAAATAGAACCCCGAGAAGGCGGTCGCATACACCAGCGGCCAGGCGGCGAAGATGGCGCCGCCGGCCGTGATTAGCCACACCTGATTGCCGTCCCAGTGCGGGCCGATGGTGTTGATGATGACGCGCCGCTCCTCGTCGGTCTTGCCCAAGAAGGGCAGGAGTGCGCCGACGCCCATGTCCATGCCGTCGGTCACGGCGAAGCCGATCAAGAGCACGCCGACCAGCACCCACCAGATGAACTTTAGGACTTCGTAGTCGATGATCATGATCGGTCCCCTAGTCTTGCCGTTTCTGCGGTGCGAGCACGGGTGCCGGGCCGCCTGCGGTGTTTGAACGGGACGCCGTGGCTGCCTCTTCATCCTGGTAGCGGCCCGTATGCAGCGAGCTGGGTCCCTGTCGGCCGAACTTGAACATCAGATACATCTCGATGATCAAGAGCACGGTGTAGAAGAGGATGAAGGCCGAGAGACTGATGATAAGGTCGCTCGGTGCGAGGCTCGAGGCCGCGATGCTTGTCGGCAGGACCTCGCCGATCGCCCAAGGCTGGCGACCGAACTCGGCCACGAACCAGCCTGTCTCCGCCGCGATCCAAGGCACCGGGATGCTCCAGAGGAAGAGCCGCAGCAGCCAGCGTTTCTCTTGAATGACGCGCTT
Source organism: Thiocapsa sp. C2-2m (assembly GCF_041903745.1). Lineage (NCBI taxonomy): Bacteria > Pseudomonadati > Pseudomonadota > Gammaproteobacteria > Chromatiales > Chromatiaceae > Thiocapsa > Thiocapsa sp. C2-2m. The sequence goes on from NZ_JBBWVD010000045.1 coordinate 7,902, forward strand.
GGCGTTGAAGTAGAAGCCCAGGATCATTAGGGCCAGCATCCAGAACCCGGCCGCGACCATGACACGGAAGCTCCAGAAGAGCGGTGCAACCTCGGGGATCGAATCCTTGACCGCCATGCGGATCTGCTCCTCGGTCGCCTGGCTCGGATCGTCCGTATAGCGCTTGAGCAGGAGCCCATAGCCGAGATCGTCTTTGTGGTCCTCGAAGACTGCGCGGTTCTCCGGGGTGTCTTGATCACCTCGCAGGCGCTGCAGATAGTCGTAGGCGATCATGCCGCTACGGATGCGGATCTCGTGGTCCACCATCAGGTCCTTCAGTCCCTTCACCTCGGTGTCGAGCGAGCGCGTGGCGATCAGCCCCAAGAGCCAGGGGATCTTGATCGCGCCGTGCGTCTCCTCGTCCTCGTTGCTCGGGAAGCCGATGATCGTAAAGCCGGCCGGTGCAGGCTCCGAGTGCCATTCCGCCTCGATCGCCGCGAGCTTCACCTTCTGCACGTCGCCGACCTCGTAGCCGGACTCGTCGCCGAGCAGAATGACCGAGAGGATGCCCGCCAGACCGAAGCCGATCGCGACCGAGAAGGAGCGTTTGGCGAAGGCCAGATCCCGCCCCTTGAGCATGTACCAGGAACTGATGCCGAGCACGAACATGGACGCAGTCACATAGCCGGCCGCCACCGTGTGCACGAACTTGACCTGCGCAACCGGGTTGAGCACGACATCCATGAAGTTGGTCATCTCCATGCGCATGGTTTCGTAGCTGAACTCGGCACCGACCGGGTTCTGCATCCAGCCGTTGGCGACCAGGATCCAGAGCGCCGAGAGGTTGGACGCCAGCGCCATCAGGAAGGTGACGGTCAGATGCTGGCGTTTGGAGAGCCGCTCCCAGCCGAGGAAGAAGAGACCGATGAAGGTCGATTCCAGAAAGAAGGCCATCAGGCCCTCGATGGCGAGCGGTGCGCCGAAGACGTCGCCGACGTAGTGACTGTAGTAGGCCCAGTTGGTCCCGAACTGGAACTCCATGGTCAGCCCGGTCGTCACGCCCAACGCGAAGTTGATGCCGAAGAGCTTGCCCCAGAACTTGGTCATGTCCCGGTAGATCTCGCGTCCGGTCATGACATAGACGCTCTCCATGATCACCAGGATCCAGGCGAGGCCGAGTGTGAGGGGTACGAAGAGGAAGTGGTACATCGCGGTCATGGCGAACTGCCACCGCGAGAGCTCGATCATGGTGCTGTCAAGCATTGCGATATTCCCGAGGTTGGAAACCAGGAACGGGAGGGAGGGCGTTCGGGCGCCGGGCAGGGTGTTTCGGCGATCGTGGAGAGCGCCGCGGCCCGGGTCAGTCTGGCCCGCCGGTCGGAAGCGCGTAGGTTATGCCGCACGAGCAGTATTCGGAAATGACGAATCGCAACCTGCCATTTTGGGGGGCGTTGTCGCGTGCTTCTCCGGAGGGTCTTCGGACCGCCGTTCTGATTACCATCGATCCATCGAGCTGGACTGGGACGGTCTGACGCGGCCGAGCCAACTGCACTGAGGTGGTTTCGGGTGATGTGGCGACTGAAGTCGCCCCACGACGCGCAGATGGGTCTGAGGTGATTTCCGGGAATACGCATCCCGGCTGCGCATGCCCGGAAGACCTGAGTGGCTATGCGTGCGAATAAATTCGCACCTACACGCCGGTAGATCCTTTCCCGGAAATCACCTTAAGAGCGCACGACTGGCGGTCCGGCGAACCGACATGACCTTGTATCGCACGCAGCGGGTGCGCCCGAGGGGGATCAGCTTCGCACTATGGCCGTGCTCATTCCGCGTGCCCCTGCGGATGCCCGTGGTCATGGTCATGGGTGTGCGGCGCAGCGGCAGGTAGCGGCTGACCGTTGAGAATCGCGCCGACCGCATGGATGGGGTCACTCGCGCTGGTGGTGTGGACCGCGATCCCGTGGCGCGCCATGCGCTGCAGGAAGCCCTGCCCGGCGCCCTGGGTGACGATGGCGTTGAGATTGAGCTCGAAGAGGGGGTGATCGTCCCCGTGGTACTCGTGCAGGGACAACTCCATCGGCAGATCGAGCCGATCGATCTCGGTCGGATTGCCGTCGGCGTCCGCCTCGTACACGATGAATCGGCGGCTCTTGCCGGCGTGTCCGGTGATGGTCTTGAAGTTCTGGCTGGTGACGGCGATACGCATGGATTTCCCCGTGTTCAAAACGGCGAAGACGCTTCGAGTAGTCATGGATGTCGGATCTCGTGAGTGTGGTCGGAATGTCCTGCCGCGGGACGTAGGAACGATTCAAAATGGATGGGATCGGCCTCGGCAGACTCGACGATTCTCGGAGCTGGCGCAGTTAAAAATTTTAAAAATATAAAACTCCAAACCGCGTCTCCGCCGAGGTCGGTGGAATCCTCAAGGCCGAATACAACATGACAACGACGCATGTCGCTCTGGACGCGGTTTAGGCCGGTGTCGCCTCTGATTGGCGCAGACGCATCGCCCAGTCCTCCATCGCCGCGTTCGCTACCGGCATCGGCGATTCAATGAAGGTGACCACGAAGCCCTTGGCGGTCTCGGCGATCCCGATCGAACGGGGGCGTGTTGCGAGCGCCTGCGGGTTCGGCAATGTGATGCCGAAACAGAAGACCAGATTCCTGGCCGCTCGGACACCCTCGCCGATCCGTCCGTCCGGGAGCGAGCGGGTGTGCTCGTAATGATCGAACTCGGCGATGAAGACGGCCGACGGGTGTGCCTCGATGCATGCCCTGAAATAACCGCAAACGGCATCGACCGAGCTGAAGGAGGTCTCCTCGCGGTCGATCTCCAGCACGTAGACCGGAAAGGTCTCCTGCAGCACGGTCTGTTTCATGATCTGCCCTCCCGGCCTTGGTCAAGCGGCGATGCGGTACCGCCGAATGCACCATCATTGGGGGTGGGGGGTGCTCGGGGCATTGAAATCGATCAACCCCGCTGAACCGCGTCTGGGGTGTGTGCGGATCTCGGTCGTGGATGAAGGCGGTGGAGCGCGCCGGAGGTGTCGGTGGGGACGCGGTTCAGGATAATAAAATCAATTAGTTTCTTGAAACGCGTCTCCGCGGCGCTCTCGGGTGTGCGCGATGCCGATCATCACGGAGAACAGCGCATATCGCACCGGACGCGTTTCAACCCTCCGCGATGCGTTTGAGGTTGGGGATGTCGAGCAGAAAGCGGTTGGGGTTGGTTTCGACCAGAAGGCTCTGGCGCTTGAACTCGGCGATGGTGCGGCTGGCGGTCTCGGTGGTGATGCCGAGCATGGCGCCCATGTCCTCGCGGCTGAACAATTGGCAGGCACTGCTCTCGCGATCGCGGACCAAGCGCAACAAGAGCCGGGCGATGCGCTGACGGGCGGAGCCGGTCGAGAGCTCGGTTAGCCAGGCGTCGGCCTCGTTCAGGGCACGTTGCCACCGCGAAATCAGCTCGCGGTGCAACTCCGGATTGTTGCAGCCAAGGTTGCGGACCAACCGGGCGGGGAAGCGGCAGACCTCGGTCGGCTGAAGGGCGATGGCGTCGTGCTGGTAGGTCCCGCCCTCGAGCATGGCCTCCAGGCCCAGGACGTCGGTGGTCCGTGCGATCCTCACGATCCGCTGACTGCCGTCCGGGAGATACTGAACCAATTTCAGGACACCGGTGCGCACGGTGAACATGTGATCGGCCGGATCACCAGTCCGGTAAAGACTGGTCCCCGGCTTCAGGGCGAATTGGTCGATCGGGTCGTGGATCCGCTCGAAATCGGCCTCGGCCAAACCGGCGAATAGGACGGTGGTTCGGAGCGAGCAATTGAGGCAATCGGCCTCGCCCGACCAGGCATCCCGCAGCGTGACACTTTTGACCATTGGGCTCGTCTGAATCTCGTCGTTCGGGGCGCCTAAAGCGCCTGATGGCTCAGTGTAGCCCATCGCATCGAAGAGATCATTTCGCGCGCGGGGTTGCGCATCGTCGTCGCCCTCTCTAACGTGAGCCACCAACGAGAGCCACCGTTGCTTGCCCGTCCGCCGCGCGCCGTTGCCCACACGTCCCCTCCGACCAGGTATCCCGATGACCTTGCTCAGCCTCGACTCCGTCGCCCTCTCTTATGGCCTGCCGCCGCTTCTGGAGGACGTCTCCTTCAGCATCGAGCGAGGAGAGCGGATCTGTCTGATCGGCCGCAACGGCGCCGGCAAGTCGACCTTGCTGCGGATCATCGACGGGGAGATCCAAGCCGACTCGGGTCAGATCCGCGCAGCCGCCGGGCTGAAGGTGGCGCGCCTGACGCAGGAGATCCCGCGCGGGGAGGAGGGGAGTGTCTTCGAGGTCGTCTCGGCCGGCCTGGGCGATCTCGGGGTGCTTCTGAGCGACTACTTCAAGCTCTCCCACGGCTTGGGTAGCGACCCGAGCGAGGAGGACCTGACTCGACTGGCACGGGTCCAGCAGCAATTGGAGGACGGCGGCGGCTGGGCGATCGAGCAACGCACCGAACGCGTCATCTCGCGGCTCGGGCTCGACGCCGAAGCCCGTTTCGCGGCGCTCTCGGGCGGTCTGCAACGTCGCGTCTTGCTTGCCCGTGCCCTCGTGAGCGAGCCCGATCTGCTGCTGCTCGACGAGCCGACCAACCATCTGGACATCGATGCCATCGATTGGCTCGAAGACTTCCTGATCGACTTTCCCGGCTCCTTGCTTTTCGTCACCCATGATCGGCGCTTCCTGCAGCGGGTCGCGACCCGAATCCTGGAGCTGGACCGCGGGCGGATCACCGACTGGCCCGGCGACTACGCCAACTATCTGCGTCGCCGCGAGGAGCGTCTGCATGCCGAGGCACAGGCGGCGGCGCAGTTCGACCGCAAGCTCGCCGAGGAGGAGGTCTGGATCCGCCAAGGCATCAAGGCGCGGCGTACCCGCAACGAAGGCCGCGTGCGCGCGCTCGAATCCATGCGGCGTGAGCGGCTCGAGCGGCGCGAGCTACAGGGCACGGCGCGTCTGCGCCTGAGCGAGGCGGATCGTTCCGGCAAGCTGGTGGTGGAGGCCGAGGAGATCAGCTTCGCCTGGGGCGACACCCCGGTGATCCGCGACTTCAGCACCCTGATCCTGCGCGGCGACAAGATCGGCATCATCGGCCCGAACGGCGCCGGCAAGAGCACGTTGCTGAAGCTGCTGCTCGGTGGCCTGGAGCCACAGGTCGGCCAAATCCGACGGGGGACCAACCTGCAGGTGGCCTATTTCGATCAACTGCGCGCCCAGCTCGAACTGGACAGAAGCGTCCAGGACAACGTCGCGGGCGGCAGCGACAAGATCGAGGTCGACGGCCAGAGTCGGCACGTCCTGTCCTATCTGAAAGACTTTCTTTTTACCCCGGAGCGTGCGCGCCAGCCGGTCAAGGCGCTGTCGGGAGGGGAGCGCAATCGTCTGCTGCTGGCCAAGCTCTTCACCCGTCCCGCCAATCTGCTGGTGCTCGACGAGCCGACCAACGATCTGGACACCGAGACGCTGGAGCTGCTCGAGGACCTGCTCGTCGAGTTCCAGGGCACCCTCTTGCTGGTCTCCCACGACCGGGCACTGCTCGACAATGTCGCCACCAGCACCCTGGTCTTCGAGGGCGAAGGGCAGGTCTGCGAGTATGTCGGCGGATACGAGGACTGGGTGCGTCAACGCGATCCGCGGCGCTCGGGCGAGTTCAAGACGAAACCGGTGGACTCCGCGACACCGGCGTCGGCTCCCACGGGCGGGCCGACTCAGCCCAAGGCTGCACCCAAGGGCGAGAAGCTGAGCTTCAAAGAGACGCGCGAGCTCGCCGAGCTGCCGGCGCGAATCGAGGCACTGGAGGGCGCGCAAGCCGAGCTGCATGAACGCTTGTCCGATCCAGCCTTCTATCAGGCCGCCCGAGAGGAAGTGGCTGCGGTCAAGGGGCGTCTAGCGAGCTTGGAGTCCGATCTCGAGACTGCATACGCGCGCTGGGAGTCGCTCGAGGCGCGGCGCTGATCCGGCGTAAGCGATTCCAAGTGTGCCGCCCAACTCGGTCGCCCGGGTAGGAAGCCCGTTGCCCGGGACCGCCGACTTCAGTCGGCGCGAGGGGCGAGCGCTCCCCAAGTGACCGGGCCTGCCCGGTGTTCGGCGATCCTCGCCGACTGAAGTCGGCGGTCCCGGGGTCTTGCTCGCCGCGAGGAGTCAAATTTGGAATGGCTGTACGGGCGGCGAGTTTGTCGCCGTGCGCGTCCTGAACTAACATCGCCATTTGGTCCGGGCCGGTTCGCTGCGGGTTCCGGCTTTGATCATGGTTTCGTCCAGGCCTCTTGGGTTCCCCAACCGGACACGAAACTCCGGCCGCATGAGCCGGTATGCCGACTTCAGTCGGCTCCCCGGGGGCGGGTGACTTCAGTCGCCCGAGTGCGCCCGCGCGGCGGACTGAAGTCCGCCTCTCCGGGGATGCCGACTAAAGTCGGCGTACCCGGGCGGTCGCGGCCGGCGACCTGGACACTGCCGATGTGGCCGAAACGATGATCGATGCCCCGGTTCCCGCTTGACGCCTGCGCTCGGTATAACTCATGAACCGCGTCAGGCACGGTTTTCTCGGTCTCATCAAGCGGCCGTTTCCCGCCAAACATCGGTTGTCACTCAGGACGCGGTTCAATCCATGAAGTTTAAGGTCGATGAATTCCGAAGCTGGAAGCACAAGTGCATCACGCTGCTCGGGATGTCGGGGGTGGGCAAGACCTATCTCTCCGAGATGTTGCGCCGCAACGACTGGTTCCACTACTCCGGCGACTACAGGATCGGGACCCGTTATCTCAACGAGCACATCCTCGACCTGATCAAGGCGCACGCGATGCGCGATCCCTTCCTGCGCGATCTCCTGCGCCACGATTGGGTTGCCATCCACAACAATATCAAGATCAAGGATTTGGGGCCTGTCCTGAGCTTCGTCGGCAAGCTCGGGAACCCCGAGCGCGGGGGGCTGCCGCTCGGCGAGTTCAACCGTCGCCAGGCCCTGTATCGCGAAGCGGAGATCGCGGCCATGATGGACGTGCCCGATTTCGTGCGAAAGGCCCGGGAGATCTACAGCTATCCGCATCTGATCAACGACGTCGGCGGGAGTCTCTGCGAGCTCGACGAGCCGCGAGTCATCGACCTGCTCGCCAAGCACAGCTTGATCCTCTATATCCGGGTCCCGGAGGCGGACGAGATCAAGCTCATCCAGCGCGCACAGGCCGATCCCAAGCCGCTCTACTATCGCCCCGACTTCCTGCGTGCCGCGCTAAAGGACTATTTGTCGGTCCATGGTCTGGATTATGTCGCTCAAGTGGACCCGGACGATTTTACGCGCTGGGTCTTCCCGCGCCTGTTCCATTCACGGGTGCCGCGCTACGAGGCGATCACTCGGCCCCACGGCTATACGGTCTCGTCCGAGGATGTCGCGCAGGTGCGCGACGAGCAGGATTTCCTGCAGTTGATCGAATCGGCGATCGGACAGGCCGAGACGCCGGTCTTCGATCCCGAGATGCAGTAACCGGAACGACAGGACCGACCCCATGCCGATCGTCGCCCACAATGACCTGCCTACCTTCGAGCGTCTGCGCGAAGAAGGCCACAAGATCCTCGAGCCCGATCACGCGCTTCAGCAGGATATCCGCGAGCTGCATATCGGCCTGCTGAATATGATGCCGGATGCCGCGCTTGCGGCAACCGAGCGTCAGTTCTTCCGGCTGATCGGTCAGAGCAATCAGATCGCACAGTTCTATGTCCACCCCTTCACGCTCGACGCGCTCGACCGAGGCCCCATCATCCGCGAGTATGTCGAACGCTACTACGAGCCGTTCGAGACGATTCGAGCCGAGGGCCTGGATGCCTTGGTGATTACCGGGGCCAATGTCACGGGCCCGGACCTCGCGAGCCAGACCTTTTGGGAGCCGCTGATCGAGGTGGTCGACTGGGCCTATCACAACGTCAGCTCGACCCTCTGCTCCTGCCTGGCGACCCATGCGGTGCTGCAGTTTCGCTACGATCAGCGGCGCCGTCCGCTGGGCGAGAAACGCTGGGGTGTCTATGTGCATCGCGTCATCGACCGCAGTCATCCCTTGGTGAGCAGTGTGAATACGCGCTTCGACGTGCCGCATTCGCGTTTCAACGAGATCGGTCGCGACCAATTCGAGGCGGCAGGTCTGCACATCCTCGCCGAGAGCGAGGAGGCCGGCGTGCATCTCGCGGTCAGCCCGGACGGCTTCCGCCAGGTGTTCTTCCAGGGCCACCCCGAGTACGACATCATCTCGCTGCTCAAGGAGTACAAGCGCGAGGTCAACCGTTTCGCCGCCGGAGAGCGCGACCAGTACCCGCCTGTCCCCGAGAACTATTTCGGCGTCCAGTCACGCGCTATCTTGGACGAGCACCGCGAGCGGATCCTCGATGCACTCGATCAGGGGCGCGATCTGCCGGCCTTCCCCGAGCAGCACATCGTCGATCGGCTCGACAACACCTGGCACGACAGCGGGGAAGGCGTCCTCGGCAACTGGATGGGGCTGATCTATCAGGTCACCCACAACGACCGCAGGCTGCCCTTCATGTCGCACGTGGATCCCGACGATCCGCTTGCGCTGAGTTGGCGTCGACCGCGCGGTTGAATCGAGCCTGCCCTGTTCAGTGGTTCTTAAGCACCGATGGGCGAACGGGTTGAGATTTCGGGCTGCTTGAATCTCTCGGTGTTGCATCTCGACAACAGGCGCATCCCTCTGTCTGGCAAAGTGCGTCGAGCGACTCGATGATTTTTTCGCGTCACGTGATCGATTTAGCGAAAAAAAGCGGTTGCCCGGTTGTCGTTTGTTGCATTTTGATACTAAACTGAGCACATGAGATGCAGTGTGTGACGAAAAGGAAACGGTCTGTTGTCGGCATGTTTCCTCGCGTTGCCGAGCGGGCAGCTCAACCGACTCTCCCGGGCGGGATGATCGGCGTCCAAACAACAAATTCCACTGAGAGAAACATGTTCGAGCAAAACGAAAACACGATCCGCTACAAATGGGATCCCAGAACCTACACGGGCTTCAGGCTGCGTTACGACGCCGAGGGTGCGGCGAAGGGCGGGCATTGCTGCTTCCACGTCGAGGACTGGACCTTCCGCAGTATCACCAACGAGTGGCAGTGCGAGGATCTCGACGAGGCGCTGGAGGTGCTGAATCACTTCTTCGCGATCGACGTTGCCCAGGAGCGCGAGCGTCTTGCCGCGTGGCTCCCGGTCACGCTGGCCGAAGCGGCCTAGTCCGCGACGCCGTTCGGGTCGGGCCCCGGCGCTCGTCAGGCTCGTTAAGGCACGCATCTCCGGACCGTAAGCGCCGGGGGTGCGTAGTTCGATTTGAAGCAGTGGAGCGGGTTCCTGCCGCTGCATCGGCTCACGCTTGAAACAGCATTCCCCTCGATTGACTCTTTTCCGCCTACGAGCGTCACCTTCACCGGATCCCTTCTGTGTTCTGTCTCCTTGGTCTCCCATTTCCCGGGCTGGCATCAAGATTGAAACATAGACACCCACAATATTAGAATGCGGTAATCGTCCGACTCATTACCTCGCTTAAAGGTGCTCACATGCAGGATCCTATTGCTCACTCCGACAGCACGGTGGGGCGAGTCGAGGTCAAGGAAACCACCTGCTACATGTGTGCGTGCCGCTGCGGCATCCGGGTTCACATGCGCGACGGCGAGGTCCGCTATATCGACGGCAATCCCAATCACCCCTTGAATAAGGGGGTGATTTGCGCCAAGGGCAGCTCAGGGATCATGAAGCAGTACTCGCCTGGGCGCATCACCAAGCCGCTGCGCCGCAAGGCGGGAGCCGAGCGTGGCGCCTCCGAGTTCGAAACGATCTCCTGGGACGAGGCGTTCGCGATGCTCGAAGAGCGCCTCGGCCGCCTGCGCGCCGAGGATCCAAAGAAGTTCGCGCTCTTCACCGGTCGCGATCAGATGCAGGCCCTCACAGGTCTCTTCGCCAAACAGTTCGGTACGCCGAACTATGCCGCACACGGCGGCTTCTGCTCGGTGAACATGGCCGCGGGCATGATCTACACCATCGGCGGCTCCTTCTGGGAGTTCGGCGGGCCGGATCTGGATCGCGCCAAGCTCTTCGTGATGATCGGCACCGCCGAGGATCACCATTCCAACCCGCTCAAAATCGCCATCTCCGAGTTCAAGCGGCGCGGCGGTCGTTTCATCTCGGTCAACCCGATCCGCACCGGCTACTCGGCCATCGCCGACGAGTGGGTGCCGATCAAGCCCGGCACCGACGGCGCGCTGCTGATGGCGATCTCCCATGAGATCCTCAAGCAGGGTCTGTTCGATCGCGATTTTCTGATCCGCTACACCAACTCGGCCGAGCTGGTCATCGACGATCCGGCACGCAACGATCACGGTCTCTTCTACCGTGCCGAGATGCACGTGGAAGAGGGCTGCTTCGATCCGGAGAACAAGCTCTGGTGGGATCGCAACATCGACGGCCCCATTAGTACCCACACCCCCGGTGCTGCGCCGCGTCTGATGGGCAGCTACAAGCTCGACATGGACGAGGGCATCCCGGTCAAACCGGCCTTCCAACTGCTCAAGGAGCGTCTGGAGTCCTGCACCCCGGAATGGGCCGCCGAGATCACCGGTATCCCGGCCGAGACCATCCGCCGGCTCGCCCACGAAATGGGCGTGACCGCGCGCGATCAGAAGATCGAGCTGCCGATCCCCTGGACGGACTGCTGGGACAACGAGCATCAGTCCGTGACCGGCAACCCGGTGGCCTTTCACGCGATGCGCGGCATGGCCGCCCATTCCAATGGCTTCCAGACCATCCGCGCGCTCGCCGTGCTCATGACCCTGCTCGGCACCATCGACCGCCCCGGCGGCTTCCGCCACAAGGCGCCCTTCCCGCGTCCGATCCCGCCCTGCGCCAAGCCGCCTCACGGTCCCGATGCTGTCCAGCCGAACACGCCGCTCGACGGCATGCCGCTCGGTTGGCCCGCCAAGCCCGAGGACCTCTTCGTCGACGCCGACGGCGGACCGGTGCGCATCGACAAGGCCTTCTCCTGGGAGTATCCGCTCTCGGTGCACGGTCTGATGCACAACGTCATCACCAACGCCTGGCGCGGCGACCCCTATCCGATCGACACCCTGTTCCTCTTCATGGCCAACATGGCGTGGAACTCCTCCATGAACACCAGCGAGACGCGCAAGATGCTGGTGGACAAGGATGTCGAGGGGAAATACAAGATCCCCTTTATCGTCGTCTGCGACACCTTCTCCTCCGAGACCGTCGCCTTCGCCGATCTGGTGTTGCCCGATACCAGTTATCTGGAACGTCACGACGCCCTGTCGATGCTTGACCGACCGATCTCCGAGTTCGACGGCCCGGTGGATGCGGTGCGCATCCCGGTGCTGCCGCCGAAGGGCGAGTGCAGACCCTTCCAGGATGTGCTGATCGAGCTGGGAACGCGCCTGAAACTTCCGGCCTTCGTCACCGCCGAGGGGAAGCGAAAGTTCCGCGACTATCCCGACTTCATCGTCAACTACGAGACATCCCCTGGATCCGGAATCGGCTTCCTGGCCGGCTGGCGCGGCAAGAACGGCGATCAGGTGCTCAAAGGGGAGCCCAACCCCAAGCAGTGGGAGATGTATGCCAAGAACGGCTGCGTTTTCCACCACGAGCTGCCGCCCAGCTACCAGTACATGCGCAACTGGAACAAGGGCTATCTGCACTGGGCGCGTGCCCACGGCATGGTCCGCTATGCCGAGCCCATCACCATCCATCTCTATTCCGAGGTCCTGCAGAAGTTCCGGTTGGCTGCGCAGGGCAAATGGCCCGGGCGCCAGCCGCCGGATCGGCTGCGCGAGCGCGTCGAGACCTATTTCGACCCCTTGCCCTTCTTCCATCGCCCCCTGGAAGACCAGCTGGTCGACACCGTGCGCTATCCGCTGAACGCACTCACCCAGCGTCCGATGGCCATGTATCACAGTTGGGACAGCCAGAACGCCTGGCTGCGTCAGATCCACAGCCACAACTATCTCTTCGTCAATCCGCTCGTGGGCAAGAAGCACGGCTTCGCCGACGGTGACTGGATCTGGGTGGAGTCCACGCTGAGCAAAGTGCGCTGCATGTGCCGCTTCTCCGAGGCGGTCGAGCCGGGTACGGTCTGGACCTGGAACGCGATCGGTAAAGCCAACGGTGCCTGGGGGCTCGGGAGCAACGCGGACGAGTCGCGCAAAGGCTTCCTGCTGAATCATCTGATTTCCGAGGAGCTTCCGCCCAGCGCGGCTGGCGCGCATCTCTCCAACTCGGATCCGGTCACGGGTCAGGCCGCTTGGTTCGATGTTCGGGTCCGGGTCTATAAGGCCGGTTCCAACGAGCCGCGTGTGTCTTCGCCCCAGTTCGACGCCATGCCGCGGCTGCCCGGCCAGGAGAAGCAGCGCGGCAAGTGGCAGGCCTATATGGCCGGCGTGTTCGGGAAGAAGTAGCTTCGGCCCTCAGCGGTCGGTTCCGGGTCCGGCGATGAACGCCATCGCAGGTTCGCAAGCCGACGTCCGATACCGCGGCTGACGGCCGACAACGAAGAGATTTAGACATGACTCAACTCGCCCTGGTCATCGACCTGAACGTGTGCGTCGGTTGCCATGCCTGCGTAACGTCCTGCAAGGAGTGGAACACCTCCGGCTGGGCAGGCCCTATGGTGGACCAGAACCCCTATGACGGCAGTCCGACGGGGACTTTCTTCAATCGGGTGCAGACCTTCGAGGTCGGTGTCTTCCCGAACACCGAGACGGTTCATTTTCCGAAGAGTTGTCTGCACTGCGAGGAGCCGCCCTGCGTCCCGGTCTGCCCGACCGGCGCCTCGCACAAACGGGCCGACAACGGGATCGTGCTGGTCGATTACGACAAGTGCATCGGCTGCAAGTACTGCTCTTGGGCCTGTCCCTATGGTGCTCGTGAGTTGGACGAGCAAGAGAAGGTGATGAAGAAATGCACCCTCTGTATCGATCGCATCACCGATGCCACGCTGTCGGATCGTGACCGTCAGCCGGCCTGTGTGCTGGCCTGTCCGACCAGTGCGCGGCTCTACGGCGATGTCCATGACCCGGATTCGGAGGTCTCGGTGGCGATCCGCGAGCGCGGTGGATACCAGCTGATGCCTGAATGGGGCACCAAGCCGGCGAACCATTATCTACCGCGTCAGAAGACCCGGATGTACATCAGTCCGGACGAGCTGACGCGTGTCGACAACCCGTTACGCAAAGAGGACCTCACCACCTACACGGGTGAGGAGACCTTGGACGACGTGGCCTGGTAGGGATGCCCGCGGGTCGGAGCGTACTGGACGGGTCGAGCAGAGCAACACCCGTCTTCGATCTCCGAGCCGGTCCGGATGAATCCGACTCGCCGATACGACATTCGTTACCGGACATTTGTTACAGGACAAAGGCATCTACCCATGCACCCCGCATTCTCCGTCATCTTTCTGACCACGCTGCTCGGTGCCGGTCAGGGTCTGTTTCTGGCCATGTTTACCGGTCAACTCTATGCGCTCGCACGGTTCCTCCCGGCGCAGGAGGACCAGTTCTACGCGATCGGGAGCCTGGTTGCGCTCCTCTTGCTCGTGATCGGTCTCGGTGCATCCTTCTTTCATCTCGGGCGTCCCGAGCGGGCCTGGCGCTCCGCCGCGATGTGGCGCACCTCTTGGTTGTCGCGCGAGGTCATTATCCTGCCGATCCTCATGGCGCTCGTGTTTGCCTACAGCGTGGCGCACTTGATGCAGTGGACGCAGCCCTGGTTCCGCATCGGCGAGGCGCTTGGCGTGGATGCGACCCTCATCCTGGGGCTGCTCGGGACGATTGCCTCCTTCGCGCTCTTCGTCTCGACCGCCATGATCTATGCGAGCGTCAAGTTCCTCCAGGAATGGCACTCGACCTTCACCGTCACCAACTTCACGTTCTTGGGGCTGGCCTCCGGATTCATGCTGGCCGCCGCCTACTCGGCGTACATCGGCAATCCCTTGGTGTCCTTCTTCGGCACCTGGGCAGTGGTGCTGACCTTGGCGGCACTCCTCTCGCGCGGCGCCCATCTCATGCGCAACGCCCGGCTCAAGCACAAGAGTACAGTTCAGACCGCCATCGGTGTGCGCCACACCGCCGTCGTGCAGAAGGCGCAAGGCGCGATGGGCGGCAGCTTCAACACGCGCGAGTTCTTCCACGGCCGCAGTCCCGAGACGGTTCGACTCGTGCGCAACAGCTTCCTCGTCCTGGTCTTCCCGATTCCGATCCTCTTGATCTCCGGCGCCTACCTGATCGAGTCGACGACGCTCCCCGTCCTCGCCTTCGTGATCCAGTACCTCGGGCTTATCGCCGAGCGCTGGTATTTTTTCGCCGAGGGCAAGCATCCGCAGAACCTTTACTACCAGAGCATCTCCTGACCGACGAGTCGCCTCTGCGACCGGGGTGCACTCGAAAAAGGAATCCTGGATAGCGCTTCTGAACAATGAGTTGTGTCGTAGGTTGTGCCGAGTCGTGCGAGGCACAACCAACCGCCGGCGCGAGTTGTGCCTCCTATCGTCAGCACAACCTACGGGCCTTGGCGCGGTTTAGAACCAGCGTTTGATGCGGAAGAACACCAGCATTCCCACCGCTAGGATCAGCATCACCCCCAAGAGCCCGAAATAGCCCCAGTGCCACGCAAGCTCCGGCATGTACTCGAAGTTCATGCCGTAGATACCGGCCAGGAAGGTCAGGGGTATGAAGATGGTCGCCGTGATGGTCAAGACCTTCATCACCTCGTTGGTGCGATAGCTGATGCCCGAGAGATAGAGATCGAGCATCCCCGAGATAATGTCTCGAAAGGTCTCGACGGTGTCGACCACTTGGACGGTGTGGTCGTAGACATCCCGCAGGAAGACCCGTGCGGTCTCCCCGACCAGCTTCGAATCCCCGCGCTGCAGACCGCCTATCACCTCGCGTAACGGCCAGACCGACTTGCGGAGTTGAATCATTTCGCGCTTGAAGTTATGGATCGACTCCAGGGTATTGGTGCCGGGGACAGCGAAGAGCTCCTGCTCA
Organism: Thiocapsa sp. C2-2m; assembly: GCF_041903745.1. Classification (NCBI taxonomy): domain Bacteria; kingdom Pseudomonadati; phylum Pseudomonadota; class Gammaproteobacteria; order Chromatiales; family Chromatiaceae; genus Thiocapsa; species Thiocapsa sp. C2-2m. The sequence goes on from NZ_JBBWVD010000045.1 coordinate 22,963, forward strand.
AGATCTTCGATGTCGTCGCCGATGCTCTCCAACGTGGTGAAGTAGCGGTCGACCACGACATCGATCAGCGCATAGGCCAGATAATCCGGTCCCATGGCGCGGCCACGAACCTTGCCGCTCTTCAATCGATCGCGAACGGCGTCGAAGATCGGACTGCTCTTTTCTTGGAACGAGAGTACGAAGCTCGATCCCAGGATCAGACTCACCTGTTCGACCCGGAACCCACCTTCCTTGTCGTAAAAGGGTATCTTCAGCACCAGAAACAGGTAGACGCCGTAGTCCTCCAGTTTCGGCCGATGGTCGCTGTTCAGGATATCCTCGAGAACCAGGGGATGAAGGCCGAAGCAGGCGCCGAGGGTCTCGATGTGCTCGACCTTATGGATCCCGTTGATGTTGACCCAGGAGACCCCTTTGGTCTTGGCGAATCCGCAGCAGCGGTCGACCTCGCGGACGCCGAAGGTGACCTCGGAAAAATGCTCGGCGTCGTAGGTGACGATATCGAATGTTATCGGCTCCTGACTCGGCTCCCCGATATGCACCAGCGTCCCGGGCGGTGCCCCGATCTTGCGATGCGGACGCTTTCTGAGCAGCTTCTTGCGGGCCATGCGGCAACTCCTGGCGGTGCGGAGCCCGAGAATAGGGCAGGGAGACGCCCCGGGTACAGCCTGTTGTTGCCCGAAGCACGGCGAGACCGAGATCCGCGTCGGGATTCCCGCTTAGGGGTTGCGGTAGGCGACTCCCGGTATAAGCGCATACCCGCCGGGTCAGCCGCAGAGGATCGTTCTTCAACCGGCAATGAGCCCCGGGGACAGCTAGACGCCGCCGACACCATTCAGCCACGCCGGTCGCCCCGGCTAAACGCCGTGGGATACACTTTTGGACGACGATGGCCGACCGAATCGCACCTTGGCGCTGCTCCCGATCAGGGGTAGCCTCTTCGACCTCGATCCTCACATGAGAAGCACCCTTCGATGTTGACGAAGCAGCCCGACCAACCCGCGAGTGCCCTGTCCGAGCTCTACAAGAACGACTTCCATGCCTGGACCCGTCGTGCGGCGGAGCTGGTACGCCAACACAAGCTCGACGCGCTTAATCTAGAGGATCTTGCCGAGGAGCTCGACAGCATGGGAGCGAAAGAGCGCCGCGAGCTGATGAGCCGTTTGGACGTGTTGATTTCGCATCTCTTGAAGTGGGCGTTTCAGCCCGACCGCCGAACCAATAGCTGGGACGGAACGATCCGGGAGCAGCGCCGCCAAATCGCGCGAGCGATCAAGCTTAGCCCGAGCCTGAAGCCTTTCTTGCCGGAAGCCTTGACCGATGTGTATCCGGATGCGGTCGAGCGTGCGGTCTTCGAAACAGGACTCCCCGAGCATCTGTTTCCGCAGGACTGTTCCTATTCGCTCGATGAAATCCTCGACCGGAACTTCTATCCGGGCGAGCCATGAATCTCGATAAGCTTCGGACTGAAATAGCGTGACCGCCGAGTCGATTCGTGTCCGCGGCCTGGTCCAAGGCGTGGGCTTTCGCCCCACCGTCTGGCGCCTGGCCCGCGCGTGCGGCCTGTGCGGCGACGTGCGCAACGACGGCGAGGGCGTGCTGATTCGGGTGTGCGGGAACGTCGCCGAGGACGCTCCCGGCGTGAGCGGCTTTTTGAAGAGACTGCATGAGGAATGTCCGCCGCTGGCGCGCATCGATTCGATCGAACGTACTCCGATCGCGGATGCGCAGGGGGTGGCCGACCTCGCGCGGAGGCAAGACTTCGTCATCCTGGAGAGCGCGGCGACCGCCGTGCATACCGGGATCGTCGCCGACGCGGCCACCTGCGCGGCATGTGTCGCCGAGATTCGGGATCCCGCCGATCGGCGCCATCGCTATCCCTTCACCAACTGTACCCACTGCGGGCCGCGTCTGAGCATCGTCGCCGGGATCCCCTACGACCGTGCCCGTACCAGCATGGCGGCATTTCCCATGTGCCCGGACTGTACGGCGGAGTACAAGGATCCGGCTGACCGACGCTTCCATGCCCAGCCCAACGCCTGTCCTGTCTGTGGCCCCAAGGTCTGGCTGCAGGATGCCGCGGGGTGCGTCCTGGAACCAACGGCGCTCGGTGCGGAGGATGCGATCGCCGCGGCGAGCCGACTGCTGGCCGAGGGGCGAATCCTGGCCATCAAGGGGATCGGCGGCTTCCATCTCGCGTGCGATGCGACCAACCCGGATGCGGTCGCCGAGCTGCGTCGGCGCAAGCGGCGCTACGCCAAGCCGCTCGCGCTCATGGCGCGCGACCTGGATGTGATCCGGGGCTATTGTCGGGTGACGGCGCGGGATGCGGCGCTGCTTTCAGGTCCGGCTGCGCCGATCCTGCTCTTGGATCGGGCCGGTTCGGGCGGGGCGGGGCGGGGCGGGACATCGGCGGATGATGCGATGGCGCTTGATGGGTTTCGCTGCGCTCTCCCCATCCTACGTGATTGCGATGCGGTGTTTCGACCCTTGGCTCCGGATGTCGCGCCGGGTCAGACGACCTTGGGTGTCATGCTGCCCTACAGTCCGATCCACCATCTGCTCCTGGCGGACTGGGATCGGCCCCTGGTGATGACGAGCGGCAATCTCAGCGAGGAGCCGCAGTGTATCGACAACGCCGACGCTCTCGGGCGGCTCGCGCAGCTCGCCGATGTTCTGCTGTTGCACGATCGGGCGATCCTCAATCGGGTCGACGACTCGGTGGTTCGGGTCATGGCGGGGCAGCCGCGCCTGCTCCGGCGTGCGCGCGGTTATGCACCCACGCCCTTGCCATTGCCTCCCGGCTTCGAGGATGTACCGCCGCTGTTGGCGCTAGGGGGAGAACTCAAGAATACCTTCTGTCTGGTCCGCGACGGTCAGGCGATCCTCTCCCAGCATCTCGGCGACCTGGAGGACGCCAAGACGGCGCGCGAGTACGAGCGGACCCTCGCCCTCTATCTTGACCTCTTCCAGGTCGTCCCCGAGGCGCTCGCCGTCGACCTGCACCAGGACTATCGCTCCAGCCTGATCGGGCGCGACCGGGCGGCGCGCGACGGCGTGCCGCTGATCGGGGTGCAGCACCACCACGCCCATCTCGCCTCGACGCTGGCGGACAATAGCTGGCCCTTGGACGCCGGACCCGTGCTCGGCATCCTGCTCGACGGACTCGGCTACGGCAGCGACGGCACACTCTGGGGCGGCGAGTTCCTGCTCGGCGACTATCTGGACTTCGAGCGGATCGCCCACCTCAAGCCGGTGGCCATGCCCGGAGGGACACGCGCGATCCTGGAGCCCTGGCGCAACCTCTATGCGCACCTGGAGAGCGCGGGCGGTTGGGCGGCTTGGCGCGCGCGCTTCGCCGGGCTCGAGCCGATCGAACGGCTCGACGCCAAACCGCTCGGGATCCTGAGCACACTGATCGCGCGCGGCCTCAACGCACCACTCTCGAGCTCGGCCGGGCGGCTCTTCGATGCCGTCGCTGCGGCGCTGGGCGTCGGCGGCGAGGTGCTGACCTACGAAGGGCAGGCCGCCATCGCGCTGGAGTCGCTGGCCGCCGTCGCCATGGATCGGGTCGGCGACGGCTATCCGTTCGCACGCTCGACGGGGTCGACCGGCGAGGTGCTGGACCCGGCACCGCTCTGGGACCACCTGCTCGCGGACATCTCTCGCGGCCGTCCGCCCGAGGAGATCGCTGCCGCCTTCCATGTCGGACTCGCGACGGCGCTCGGCGGGCTCGCTCGGGAACTGGCGAGCCGTCACGGCCTCTCGACCGTCGCACTTTCCGGCGGGGTCTTCCAAAACCGTCTGCTTCTCGAATCGGTCACGAGCGGACTTGAGGCCGTCGGACTCCGGGTGCTGTTGCAGCGCCAGGTGCCGGCCAACGACGGGGGGCTGTCATTGGGCCAGGCGGCGGTTGCGGCGGCGTGGGTCTTGGCTGGCGATCCTGGGACCTGAGCGCGATTCCACGTGCTGCATCAACAGAAAAACGCCATCTCCGCCCTCGTGCTCGAGCGTCATTTCGGCGTCTCTTGCCCGGCCGCTTGGGGCGTCAAGCACAAGCTCCCGCAGGTCATGCTTGAACGTAACGCCGACCGACAACTGCCCTCCTGCAGGATGCCGACGCGAGGCGACTGGCCGCCAAGGGGCTCCAATTAGGGTTATCCTAGCCACCCATCCATTCACGTGCCGCAATACGGACATGGGGAAAACAGGGTCACTCTACACCCGCCAGTGCTTTATGGACGTGGCACGGCGTCGCGCACGCGAGGCGCGGGTCTTGTTGGACTATCCCACGTCCCAGAAGCAGCGCGACGGGGCCGTGACCATGGCCCTGATCGCGGCCGAGTGCGCGCTGAAGGCCGCCTTGCTCCAGGGCTTACAGGCCAACTCGGTGGGCGATCTGGCGGGGCGATCCGAAGCGGACCTATTTCGCGGCACCACAGGCCACGATCTGTTGGCGATATGGCGCGGCCTGCCGACAAACGTCGGGGCACTGGCGACCCCAGCAGAATCCCAAGCCCTGAGCCTCTTGCGGCAGGCGAATCCTTACGAGCACCGCTACGGGGCCAAGAAGCCCCTGCGCAGTCTCGCCGAGCCCTTGATCCAATCGGCCGAATGTCTGGTCGACTGGATGCGGGCGCTTCCGACCTAGATCGGGACCACGACCATGACGACCGAAGCCTCGCTGTCCGACCTGCGACATGCCATCGAAGACCTGTTTCACCCCCGGCGCCTCGTGGTCCGACGCGGACATGCCGGATCTGTCGATCTGCGCGTCCTGGCTGATGACTTCGCCGATGCGGAAAATCCCCTGCGGCTCTTGAACGAGCGGCTGGAGCAGCGGGACCTGCATCTGCCCGAGCGCACCCTAACCCTGCTCAAGTCCCCAGACGATCTGGAGGACGACGACGAGCAGCGGCTGTTCTCCCAACGCCTGATCGGCACGCCCAATTGGGCCGACGCGCTAATGCTTGAGCCCCAGACGCCGGAGCTGGACGATCGCGGTCTACCGGATGGGGTCAAGACGATTGCATTCTGGGGGCTGAAGGGCGGTGTTGGCCGCTCCACGGCCCTGGCGCATGTCGCGCTGCTCTTGGGGCAGCGACAGGTCAAGGTCCTCGCGGTAGACCTGGACCTGGAGTCGCCGGCCTTGGTTGGCGCCATGACCGGATATTCGGGCGGCGTCCCCCGCTTCGAGGACTTGGTGCGAATGGCCGCAGCCCCAAGTCTCGGCGACGAGGCCCTTGAGCGGGCCGTGCAGGGCAGCCTCCTGCCAGCCTCCGGTGCCGGCAGCCTAGTCGAGGTGCTCGGTCCCGCCGGGGCGGATATCCCATTCGTCCATGCGCTCTTGGGGCCGCTATCTCCGAGCGTCTTGTACAGCGGCATCCGCCCCCCGTTGCGCAGATTGCTGCGCGCGGCCGTGCGCGCATCCGGGGCACAGATTGTCCTTCTGGATGCTCGCTCCGGTTATTGCGACGAATCGGCCGTCGCTGTTCTGGACCTGGCGGACGAGGTGGTGCTGTTCGCCTCGCCTGCACCGTCGACCTATCCATCACTGGTCCCCGCGGTCGCCGCATTGGAGCGCAGCCGCCGGGCGCGCGGGCGGCCGGGACCCATTCACTTCGTCGCCGGCATGCTACCGGCCGGAGACGATGCGCGTGCGAATTGCGTCGAAGAGTTCGCGCTCCAGCTCGAAATGGCCCGCCAGGGAATTGCTGAGATGCTGGAGACGCCGTCCGCAGATCTACCGCCCGAGGCGTCCATCGTCACCATCGATTATTCAGCCCGGATCGTCGAAAACGAGGGCGGGCTCTTGGTCAGCGGTCTTGGCGAGGGCTATCGGGAACTCGCCGAGCGCATCCAGCCCCCACCCTTGCCACTCTCCTTCCGCCAGATTGATGAGGGTTGGGCTGCCACGGTCATCCGGGAGGCACGGATTCCGGTACCCCAAGCGGAAAGCGAGCCGGACTCGAAAATCCTGGCCGATCTCTTCACGCGCACATCCGATCTGGACCGCTTCGTCCGCCAAGATACCTGTCTCGTGCTGGGGGCCAAGGGCACGGGTAAGAGCTATCTGCGGCGCATCTGCCTGGAGCAGCCGGCGCTTCTTCAACATCGCGCGCAGGTCCCGGCACTTCAGAATACGGTCTTTGTCGAGGGCTATGCCAGCCCGCGCGCCGGTCGCGGTGCGTTGCCACCGGCATCCCAGAACCTGCTGCGCGAGCTGGACAAGCGAGTCGAGGGCCGTTGGAGCGAGGTGTGGTCGGTGCTTGCCTTGGGGCGTTGCACCGCTGTCTTTGACCGCGAATGGTCCTACTCGGCGACCGCGTCCCTGTCCGCTGCCGATCGGGCAATGCTCCAATCGCTCAATGGCCTTGTGCAAGCGGATGGCGAGCAGGCTGTATTGGACGCCGTCTCCGCGCTATTGAGCAATAACCAGCCGTTGTTGATCAGTGACGCCTGGCGGGCGATGGATGCCTGGTGCGAGCGCGAGGGCAAGCATGTGACGCTGTTGTTCGACGACCTGGATGTTGCGCTCGGCGAGAGCCACGAAGCCATCGCGAGACGCCGCGGCATGATCGTCGGCCTGTTGGATCAGGCCAATGCGTCCTGGACATCGAGCCGCCACCTCGGCGTCAAGATCTTTATGCGCAAGGATATCTTCGATGGTCTGGCGACCGAGGAGCAGGCCAAATACCAACGGCGTCAAGTGACCTTGAGCTGGCGTGCCGACGACATCTGGCGCCTGATCGTACGCGCCATGGCAGCGGCATCACCGGCGTTTCGCGGGCACCTCGAAGGACAGGGCATCCGGATTCACAAACTGGAAGAAATCCCGAAGGAGGATTGGGAGGGCGCACTGGCCTTGATTTGGGGCGAGCGGCTCGGCACCGGGGCCAGCAACACCCGCTCCACGGTATGGGCAGCGAAGCGGTTGCGAGACGGCAACGGGCGTCTCTATCCGCGTGCCGCGCTCTGGCTGCTCGAATCCGCCGTGCGCTCCCGCAAGTCCGAGCGGATTGATACGCCACCACTTCTGGACCCGCGCTCGCTGCGCGACGCCATACCGGACGTTTCTGAAAGCAGGCTGAACGAGCTCATAACGGAGAGCGGTCAGGAGCAGCGCTCGCGCATCGAGCGACTGGCCGGATTCAAGTCGTATCAAGATCGGAAAGACTTCCTGAGTGCGTTGCAGCAGGCGGGCGAGAGCGACCCGGCCGTAGCCCTAAAGACACTGGAGGATCTCGGGATTGTCGAGACCGGTGCGCGGCGCGATAAAACTCCTACGGTACGCATTGTCGACCTGTATGCGTTCGCGCCGCAGCTTCGGATCGAGCGGCTGGGGCGACGCTGAGGCGGATCCGAGCAACTCCGGTGCGATAAGCTGCAACCAAGTTTGAGCCATCGGGCTTGACGCGACAACCCGACCCACGCCGACAAGCCACGCCGAGCCCGCCATGCCCCGTCCGATCCGCGCCCGCATTCATCTGGATGCGGTCCGCCATAATTATCGTCAAGCCAAGGCCCTGGCGCCGGGTGTGCGGGCGCTCGCCGTGGTCAAGGCCAACGGCTACGGGCACGGTGCGGTGGCGGTCGCGCGTGCCCTTGCCGAGGAGGCCGACGGTTTTGCGGTCGCTTATGTCGAGGAGGGGCTGGAGCTGCGCGAGTCGGGTATCCGAGCGCCAATCCTGCTGCTGGACGGCGTCTTCTCGGAATAATCGGGGAGGAATAATCGGGGACGTACCACGGTTTCCGACGCGGCCCCCGATGCCTGGGGATTTGGGTGCTGCCGGCGAGGTCCCGTCCAGCACTCCGTTCCCGGCGGTGTTGCTGATCGAGAGATGGCGTGACAGATAAGGGTCTCCCGTATCGCCGAAAGAAAGACATGACTAATCGGCAGGTACAAGCCGACCTAAAATCGCGCGCACAGCTCCGCGGATATCCTCTAGGTTGTCCCGGAGCGTCGTTTGGGTCGCTCGACTCTTCTCCTAATGCCGGAGACATAAAGAGGTGAACTATGTCTGCTGTGAAAGAAAGGATGGCTGATGTGATCCGGAATCAGCCTGACGACGCAACGAATGAAGAAATTCTCAGAGAGCTCGCGTTTGAGAAAATGGTGTCGTCGGGATTAAACGACTCAAGGGAGGGGAAGACAATCTCGAAGGACGAAATGAAGCGAAGGATTGGCGCATGGCGTAAATTAGGTGGACGGAGGAGGCTGTAAAATGGCTCCATTACAGAATTGCCTATGTTATCAGGCGGGATACTGTCGAAATTCTCGGCATTTTCCACGGTTCAATGGAAATTGAAAGGTACAACAAGTAGTGCCATTCGGGACAGACCAAAATGGTACTGACCGTCAGATCGATGTGCCGCCGCTTAAAGAACAGTGAGCGCTTTTAGCTGGGCATTGCACCGACCTAGCCGACTGCGCCTCGCCGGTGTTGGTCGGGTAATACGGAAGTTCAGACAAGCCTCGACGCTTGATGCGCAGCTCGGCAGGAACCGCAAGGATCTGAACCGCGGCGAGAGTTCCGGCGTAGGCCGGCGGGCGTTGGCGCCCCTACCGCGACCTTTCCCCGGTCGACCGGGACCACTGCCGGGTCCGCCCGACCGGTAGATCGGATCGCAACCCGTCGCGGGCCGTCGGATGCCGGCGGAACCCAAGCCGGAACCCCGCTAGGCGACGGACCGGGCAATGGATCGGATCATGTCTGCCGCATCGGGATAGCGCCGAGCAAGCTCCTCCACGTCGCCGATCTCGACGTCGGACGGGATCACCCCAGGCCACTCGGTGCTGCCGCCGAGAAACCACCGACCATCGCCAACGAGCCTGGCGGTGTGAAAGGTGCTCTCCGGAATCGGAAACTGCACATGCTGTCCGTCGGCCAGGGCCGGGCCGATCACGACGCGATCGTGGGTTCCGTCGGACTTTAAAAGCAGCAGCTCAATGGGATCGCCCAGATAATAGTGGTAAAGCTGATCGTTTCGGATGCGGTGCGGACGAACGGGAGCGGTTGGCGTGACGAGGAAATAGAGGCCCGAACCGGCGGGGTGCGCCTCGTCGAAAGGCCCGGGCAAGACCCCCTGAGGGACCTGCAGACCGCTGCAATAGGTCGACCGTACGAACCCACAGGTCTGGTTGGGCTCAAGCGCAAGAAGATCGCACACATCTTGGGCTGTCATGGGGTTTTGCATCTGAGTCCTCGTCAAGGTCGATTGGAAAGGTCGAAGACGGCCGGGATCACAAGCTTCGACCATGCAATACCGCTACCTGCCGCCAATCGGCCGTAGACTGAAAGAGAGCCACGAGTGCGCCGAGAAATCAAGCGGCTACTATGCACCTGTTCCGATTGAGGCATTGGGCTCCGCCATGGTCGCTGCCGAGTTGATGCGGGCTCCCCCACGCGCGGATCAGCTGGATGGCTCGCCGGGTGAGAATGGCAAACATTGCGCCTGCGGCGCGTCTCAGTAACCGGAAAAGGCGCTCGCGTCGACGATGCGGAAGAAGCCCTCTTCCTCGATGATGGCCAGCGACACGGTGTATTCGTTGACGAACATGCCGTTCGGCGTGCGGACGCTGATGATCTGGAACCTCGCGTCGCCCCGCTGCTCGTCCCGGTGGACGCCCTTCGGTAATCTCATGTGGGCGCTGGCATCGACGTCTGCGACGTCGCCGTTATAGACGGCGATAACCTCGACATGGTCGAAGTAGTCGAACGGGCCGAGCTGCTTCTCCAGGTTCGCAATGCGGGTCAGCAGGGTGTCGAGGGTCTGACCCTTGGTTGCACGGCTCGAGAACACCCCATGGATGCGATCATGCAGCCCGGTCACCGGTGGAACGCAAACTGATGGGCGAAGGATCGGATGCGCTCGGCGAGCACATCGGCGCCCTCCCGGCTACCCACGATCCGCAGTTGCTCCGGCCGCCGCATTGTCGTCCAGACATAGCCGGGCGCGATCTCGGTGCTTCGCTCCGCGTCGATCAGGTCGCTGAAGCCTTTAGCCATCAGGTTCTCGATCCCGTCGATGCCGTTGAACCGGATCTTGTAGTCATCAGGGTGCTCGAACACCGGGTCTTCCCACCAGACTTCGTGACCTTCCGCGTTCAGGAGGGTGAAAAGCTCACCGTTCTGCAGACCGCGAAGGGTTGTTTCCGCTGCGTCGCGATTGATCCGCCCTTTGCGGTCGGCGAAGATGGCGAAGACCGAGGGTAGGGGGAGCTCACGCTCCGCGACCAAGCGCTCAAGGAATCGCTTGTTCTCTTTCGGTGTGCAGGGCATCAGCGGAACCTCTTCTACACTGACCATGATCGGGATGATGTCTCGACTCCAATGACCCTGACCGTTCGTCTGGCGCAGCAGCAAGATGAGTCAATGTTTCGTTGCCTTGAACTATGGCGGTTCGGCAAGCTCGGATCTCAATGCCTTCTGTACCGAAGGCTGACGACCGCGATCATCGCCGCGTCGCCCTTATCGTCGCTCGAGGCCGCGTCCGCCGAGGCACGGTCGGAAGAGGCTTACCCGGTCGTGCTCACGCCTGCCGAGCAAGCCTTCATCCGCGCCCATCCAGTCATCACGCTCGGCACCAACGATAGCTGGGAACCCTACGTCATCGTCGACGCGGACGGTGCCATCAGCGGCTACGACGCCGACGTATTGGCCCGGATCGAGGCATTGACCGGGCTGCGCGTGCAACTGCTGCCGGGCGACTGGCGCGAGCGCCAGAACCAGGCACGGCTCCGTGCGATCGACGGGCTCAGTACCGGTGTCGTGCATCCGGAGCGTGCCGATCATCTGAAATTCTCCGCGCCGTAAATCCGACTTCACAAGTACCTGGCGGTGCCCAAGGGCAATCCGCTGAACCTGCGCGGCCGCGACGACTTGGACGGGCGCACGATCGCGATCCATCGCGGCAACCTGTTCGAGGAGCAGGTTGCCCGCGGCTTGCCGCGCGCCCGCATCCTGCAGCTCGAGACGGTCGATGCGGTCATCGAGGCGGTCACCACCGGTGCCGTCGACGCCACCTTCGACAACGGATCGCTGCCGTATCGGGCCAATCGAATCGGCCGGCCCTTTCTGCAATTTGCGTTCGATCTCAACGAATCGCTGGATCTTGTGTTCGCAGTGCGCGACGACTGGCCGGAGGCCACCGCGATCATCGACGAGGGACTTGCGGCGATGGGCGAGGCCGAGTGAGCTCGCCTGCAGGCGCGCTGGTTTCTGGCCCCGCTGACCGCCTCGAGCGGCACCTGCGAGCTCGTGCTCAGCGACGAGGAGCGGGCGTTCCTGGATCGCCTGGGGCCGATCCGGCTGTGCATCGACCCCGACTGGATGCCCTTCGAGAGCCTGACGGCGGACGGCCGTAGTCAGGGCATCATCACGGACCTCCTGAACGGTATGCGTACTTTGTGGGAGTGGCTTGGCCGCTAAGGGGTGTCCACCACATTCAGTGCGGCGCGCAATTCCTCCGCGGTTTGCGGGATGACCAATCTTGCCACCGGCGCCCCATCCTCCAACTGCGGATCGCGATCAAGGAGTATCTGACGCGCGACTGCGCGACGCGTGCCCCGGACGGGGGTCAGTCTGGCGATCTACTCCGGTCAGGCCGGCGAACAGTTTGCCTATGGACTGGAGCGTTTTCTGGAGGAGGCCCGCGCGCTCGCCCGCTTTGATCAGCACCCCGGCATCGTCACCGTCAAGAGCTTCTTCCGCGCGCACGGCACCGGCTATTGCGCGATGGACTATGTCGAGGGGCTGACGCTCAAGGCGAATACCGGAAACCCTCATACCAATGGCGTAGGTTGTGCCGAGCCGTGCGAGGCACAACCAACCGTCGGCGCGAGTTGTGCTTCCTATCGTCAGCACAACCTACGGGCATGGAAGTTTGCGGAAATCTCCTAAAAGCACCGTATCGACCCATCGCGGGTCACCCCACCGGAATCAGAACCCCATGTCCACGCCCCGGATCAACCCCGAATTCGCTCCAATCCTGCATCCCTTGAGGGCCGGCGCCATCGACTTCTTCCTCGCCGCCAGCCTCTACCAGGCCAGGAAAATCAGTTTCAGCGCTGCCGCTTCCCTTGCGGGGTTAGGCTTCGACGAATTCCACTATCGCCTGAAAGAGCATTTCGGGGCCGGTTTCGCCATCGATGACACGGTCGTCCTGGCGGGATACACGGATTGGCGCGTGCCGACGAAGGATGATGTTGGTGACCCTGGTCAATTGCTCCAGCGGCCAGCCCAAGACCTGGAATGACACCGGTGGCTTGCCGGCGCTGACCGTCGACCGTCGGCGACAACACCAAGGGTCTCGGCATGACCGCAAGATCTGGCGCGGGTCAGCCACGCGCCTAAGCCGGACGGGGCATTCGCTCCGTCCGGAACGTTCCGGCGCTCGTTGGAGCCCGTGGCCCCGGCGTTGTTCGCGAGTCTCCAGCCGTTCGGGATGGGGTTTCAAACCCCGTCTCGCGCCCGAGTTTCCGTCCGCATTCCTACGATCGAGTCCGTCGGTGCCCGTGGCCCCTGCTATCGATGTTGTCTGCACCTTCACCATCTGCTAGCGTCTCCCCGAATACGCCATCGTGTTCCGTTATAGTGCACGTTGCGCGATATCAGCAGAGTGCTTCGGTATCGGCTAGGCAGAATACGCGGTTCGTTGGCGCCACGACATGATCGTCCTCATTCCATCCCATGAGGCAAACAATGAAATACAAGGTTGCTCTCCGCAGAACAGACGAAGGTTTTAGCGTTTCCTGCCTGGGCTTACCAGGCTGTTGGTCTCAGGGGAAAACAGAAGAAGAAGCTTTGGAAAACATTGCGGATGCGATAACCGGATACCTCGCTGTTTAGGCAGAATTGGCTGCAATAGAAGGTGCCGAGGTACGGGAAGTCGAAGTGGCCGCATAGCAATGCCGAAGGTTCCCGGGGTCAATCATCGCGATGCTGTTCGTGCCTTAGAGAAAGCGGGTTTCCGTGTTGTCCGGGAAATCAAGCACATCATCATGTCCAATGGGATACGGATCTTGACTATTCCCAGAGGCAACCCTGTTGATGCGTTCACGCTCGGGGGAATCGTCAAAGATGCTGGCTTAACAGTGGAGCAATTCAGGAACCTTCTTTGATACGGTTAAACCACGCCGGGCGTGGTATGCGATGGTTTTCGGATTAACCGGGGGCACCCTGCTCGACGGACGCTACCGCATCGGGCGGGTGCTCGGGCACGGTGGCTTCGGCACCACCTATCTGGCGCGGGACGAGAACCTCCAACTGCGCCTGGCAATCAAGGAGTATCTGCCGCGCGATTGTGCCACCCGCGCGCCGGACGGGGTGAGCCTGGCGATCTACTTCGGCGGGCGCATCCCGGTCGAGCAGGCGTGGCGGCTGCTGCAACCGGTGATGGACGCGCTGCGGGCGGTGCATAAGGAAGGTCTGCTGCATCGCGATCTGGCGCCGGACAACATCTACATCACGCGCGACGGGCGGGTGAAGCTCTTGGACTTCGGCGCGGCGCGCTTCGCCGCCGGCGAGCACAGTCGCAGTCTCTCCATCATCCTCAAGCCCGGCTATGCCCCGGAGGAGCAGTACCGCTCACGCGGCAAACAGGGTCCGTGGACCGATGTCTACGGCCTGGCCGCGACGCTCTATCGCGCCATCACCGGGACCGTCCCGTCGGAGGCGCTGGATCGGCTGGATCAGGATGATCTGGTCGCCCCGTCCCGGCTCGGGATTGCGATCACCGCGGGGCAGGAGGCGGTCTTGCTCAAGGCTTTGGCGGTGAAGGCGGACGCGCGCTATCCGAGTATGCAAGACTTATTGGATGGATGGCGGGAGAGCCAGAGCGCGCCGGCGAAGCCTCCTGCCGGCGCACCGACTCCGCCAACATCGCCCCAACTGATTTCCGGTCGCTACCGACCGCTGGGTCCGAACGGCGCCATCATCGAAGACCTCACCACCGGGTTGCACTGGATGCGATGCAGCCAAGGTCAGCAGTGGAACGGCGTTGCCTGTGACGGTGCGGCGGCGAGGCTGACCTGGGAGGAGGCGATGCGGCAGGCTCGGGGATGGTCGTTTGCGGGATACACGGACTGGCGCGTGCCGACGAAGGATGAGCTGCTGACCCTGGTCTATTGCTCCAACGGCCGGCCCAAGACATGGAATGATACGGGTACCATGTGTCAAGGTCAGTATGCGCGGCCGACGATCGTCCACGTCGCCTTCCCGACTACGCCAGACTCCTGGTTTTGGTCGGCGTCGCCCTATGCCGAAGATCCCGACTACGTCTGGAGCGTCAACTTCAACTATGGCGATGTGGACAGCTTCGGCTACAAGTACTCTGTCGGGCATGTGCGTTTCGTGCGCGGCGGACAGTGACTTTGCTTTGTTGTCGTGCTCTCGGCCTGTTTCCGCCATCCATCTCCATGGATGTCGGCGGCCTCGTTCATTTCCGAGAGCGCGGTGCTACCCATCCATGTTCGTTCTTCGGCGACTGGACCAAAAACCATTCATCTCAATGCTCCGGAAAAGGTCCCGACGATGCGCTTGAGCCCCTTCGAACGACAACTGATTCAGGATTCGATTGCCGCGATTGACCCGGATGCCGAGATTTATCTGTTCGGATCCCGCGTCGACGATCAGGCCCGGGGTGGCGATATCGATCTGCTCGTCCTGTCGAACCGGATCGACTTCATGGCCAAGCTCGACCTCCTGGCGCGCTTGCATCGTCGTTTGGGCGAGCAAAAAATCGATCTGATGATCGAGCCGGACACCTCTCGTCCGTTGGCACGCATCGCGGTCGAGACGGGGATACGTCTATGAAATCAGATCAAGTCCAATGGCTGCGCGACGAAATGGTGAACCTGGAATTGGCCGCGACCCACTTAAGGTTCTCGTTGGATCGCACACGCGAGCTGATCGACCGGCCGGTGTGGTCACTCGAGGAGCTCGAGCGTCTGGAATCCTTGACCAGTCGTTTTGCGCGTCTCGCTGATCTGCTCGTGCAGCGCGTGCTGCGACTGATTGATGACCTGGAGTTGGCGCCTCGCGGCAGCGTGCTTGACCGCATTCAAGGTGCAGAAAAACGCGGTTGGTTCGAGGAGTCCGGCCAGTTGATGCGCATTCGAGAGCTGAGAAACCTGATCGCACACGAATATGTCAGCGACCAGATGCCGGACATCTTTCGGGCCGTTGCCGCCTTGACTCCGGCGCTGCTCGCCGCGATTCCGAAGGTCAAGGCGCATGGCGATGCCCTGATTCGCCGCTATGCGGGCGACGACAATTCAGCGGATTCCACACGACAGGATTGATTGACGCGGCCACGTCATCCCTTCGGCTTCTGTGGGTTCAGCTCATTGGACCGGCCACCCAAACCCTCAAGAACTCGTGACACCAGCTCCGCGGTATCACGCATATCCCTGGCACTCTGCGCCCCGTGTCGGATTGGCCCGAGCGATGAGCAAGGCCGGTTCCGCGCGATCGGTCGATGGGCTGAGTCGTCGCTCTTGCTGCCGTGAATGGTTTCGACGATTTGCTTACGTGGAACTGTACGTATATTGCCAATGCCCGTACTCGACCCTTCATCGAGGCGACCTGTAGAGCGCTTGGCTACGAACCCCCTGTGATCTGTACACTGATCGAACTGATGGAGGACTCAATCCAATGTGGCAAGACCCGATCGTCGCGGAGACGCGCGCCCTCAGAGACGAATACGCAAGTCAGTTCAACGACGACATTGATGCCATGTTCGAAGACCTGATGGCGAAGCAGGCCAAGCATCCCGAGCTTATCGTTTCATTTCCGCCGCGCCAGCCCATCGCCAAACCGCTTGGAACGGAACATCAGAGCCCCGGCATCGGTCACCGGTCACGCGCGAGGACGACGAGCACATGACCTGCTTTGTGTAAAATTCGCCGCGTCTCGGTTGACCGCCTTTGCCCCGACTGGCTTCGAGTTCAGGATCAATTGCCCAGATGGATACCGCGAAGATGGCAGCCTGCCCCAACTGTTTCGGAGACTTGAGCGCCACCGGCTGCCCACACTGCGGCTGGCAGCCGGGCGCGAACAACCCGCCGCCGGCGCTGGCCTTGGGCACCCTGCTCGACGGACGCTACCGCATCGGGCGGGTGCTCGGACACGGCGGGTTCGGCATCACCTACCTGGCCAGGGACGACAACCTCCAACTGCGTCTGGCGATCAAGTAATACCTGCCACGCGACTGTGCGACGCGCGCCCCGGATGGGGTGAGCCTGGCGATCTACTCCGGTCAGGCAGGCGAACAGTTTGCCTATGGGCTGGAGCGTTTTCTGGACGAGGCCCGCGCACTCGCGCGGTTCGATCAGCATCCCGGCATCGTCACCGTCAAGAGCTTCTTCCGTGCCCACGGCACCGGCTACTACGTGATGGACTATGTCGTGGGGCTGACGCTCAAACAATACCTGGAGATCCAGCCCGGCGGGCGCATCCCGGTCGCGCAGGCGTGGCGGTTGCTGCAACCGGTCATGGACGCACTGCGTGCGGTGCATAAGGATGGTCTGCTGCATCGCGACCTGGCGCCAGACAACATCTACATCACGCGCGACGGGCGGGTGAAGCTCTTGGACTTCGGCGCGGCACGCTTTGCCGCGGGAGAGCACAGCAAGAGCCTCTCGATCATCCTTAAACCCGGCTATGCACCGGAGGAGCAGTACCGCAGCCGCGGCAAGCAGGGGCCTTGGACGGATGTCTATGGTCTGGCCGCGACACTCTATCGTGCCATCACCGGGACCGTGCCGCCCGAGGCGCTGGATCGGCTGGATCGGCTGGATCAGGATGATCTGGTCGCCCCGTCCCGGCTCGGGCTCGCCATCACGGCGGCGCAGGAGGCGGTTTTGCTCAAGGCGTTGGCGGTGAAGGCCGACGCGCGGTATCCGAGCTTGCAAGGCTTGCAGGAGGGATGGCGGGAGGTCGAGACCGCGAAAGAGAAGCCTCCGGCTAGCGCACCGCCGCCGTCTGCGGCTCGAAAGGATCCCCAGGATAACGGGCAAACCGCGAGCTGGTATCGGAAGGCCGCCGAGCAAGGAAACTCCCAAGCTCAAACCAATCTCGGCTGGATGTACGCGGAAGGTCGCGGCGTGGCGCAAGACGACCGGGAGGCGGTCAGTTGGTATCGCAAGGCCGCCGAGCAGGGTCATTCTGAAGCCCAGCAAGCGCTCGATGCATTGCTCCATCGGTAGTGCGAGGCCGGTGGGCTCTTATGGTTGCAAAGATGCTAAACCTTGTCGACGGGCGCATGGGCGAGGCGACATGAGTCGCATATTCCATACCCCGCAGTGCCTGTTTGCCGGGTGCATCCTGGCGCTCCCATGGTCGCCCTGTACCTTGGCCGACGGCGCGGACTTCACGGCTGCAATGAACGCCGTGACCGTGCGGGTGCTCTGTCGTCAGGAGTCGGACTTCGTCTCTACCGGTTCCGGATTCATCGTCGGCGGCGGTCTCTACGCGGTGACCAACTGGCATGTGGTCGCCTGCACTGCGGCTGGCGGGGCGGCGTCAGTGCTGCTGCGCGCGGGTGCCGACGGGCTCGTCGAGGCATGGGTTCAAGTGCATGACGAGAACAAGGATCTTGCGATCCTACGCCTGGCGCGCCGGGCCGATCGCCCGGATGCCCGATTCGCCACGGCGGCCACCCTGCGGCAGCGTGATCCGGTGGTCGCAGTTGGTTTTCCCGGCGATGCCGATGACTGGGCGGCGTTCGCGGCCCTGGCCGACGCAACCATGACGGTGGGCGTCGTCGGGCGTCTGCTGCCGCCGCCCGTCGATCCGACCCAAGTTCCGCGTCTGGTGCAGATCAACGCGGCCATCAATCCGGGCAACTCGGGCGGGCCCTTGTTCGACGATTTGGGGCGGGTGGTCGGCGTCAACACATTCAAGCCGCAGGTTGCGGTGCCGACGCTCGGCGATGACGGCGAGGTTGTGATGCGCTTGATGTCGAGCGGCGAGGGCCTGGGTTGGGCAGTGCTGAGCGATAGCCTTCTACCGATGCTCGACCGGGCCGGGATTCGGTATCGGGTCGACACCGGTCGGCCGTTTGCCCTGACCCGGTTCTGGCATCGCGAGCCAGGGCTACTGATCGCCATGGTGCTGGTGACCGTGCTCGCTCTCGGGACGCTCGGACTGATCGCGACCGCGCCCGGTCGGGCCTTGGTGCGTGACCAATTGACCCGAATCCAGCGCACCGGGCGTGCAGCGCCGGCGGTGCCCGGGGTGCCTCCGGTATCAGGCGCGTCTCAGCCGATCTTGCGCGGACTCGCCGGTCCCTATGCCGGGCAGGTGATCCCGTTGGGGCGCGGGTCCGTCGCGATCGGGCGTGATCCCGCGCTGGTCCAACTGGTGATTCCGGGCGATCAGGCGGCGATCAGTCAGCGTCATGCCCTGGTGGGGTACGATCCGGCGCGGCGCGATTTCTTTGTGCGCGACTGCTGGTCGACGAACGGGGTCTTTTTGATGCGCGGCGAGGCCAAGGGGGCGGCGCTGGCGCCCGGTCATCAACAGACCCTACGTCCGGGCGACCGATTCTGTCTGGCGACGCCGGCGATTTGCTTCGAGGTGGGCTATCGATGATCGGGTTCAGCCTTCCGCGCACACCAATCGTCTCGATCTGGCTCAAGGCATCCGGCGATGTGCGCCGGTCTCAAACCTGGGTGCTTCGGGTCGGTGATCAGCGTTCCGGTCGGGGTAGAGTCCGGGGTATGTTGTGCTTCCTAGCGTCAGCACAACCTACGGGGTTCGTTTTTTTTGGAGAGCGCCTGAGGCTTCCCGATGGTTGCGGCGGTCCTGGCGACAGGACCCAGGCGCCATGACCGGCCTCGGCTTCACCAGCGCGACCCTCAGCAAGCCCGGTGCGCGCGCCGACAACGAGGATGCGTGCGGTGTGCGGGAGGATGGCCGTGGCGGGGTCTGGATCGTCGCCGACGGGTTGGGCGGGCATGGCGGCGGGGAGGTCGCGGCGGGGATCGCGGTGCAGGCGCTGCTCGGGGCGATCGATCCGGCGGCGGGGCTCGGTCCGGATTGCCTGGCCGATGCCTTGCGCGTCGCGGCGCACGCGCTGCGCGATCGCCAGCAGGCCGAGCCGGCGTTGAGCGGGATGCGCACCACGGTGGTGATCCTGGTCAGCGACGGGGCGCTTGCGCTTTGGGGGCATGTGGGCGACAGCCGGCTGTACTGGTTTCGCGACGGGCGGATTCGCGCGCAGACCGAGGATCACAGCGTGCCGCAGGCGCTGGTGAAGGCCGGCGAGCTGGCACCTGAGGCGGTGCGTTTTCACGAGGACCGCAATCGACTGCTGCGCACGCTGGGCGAGGATAAGCCATCGCGTCCGACCCTGGTCGAGACGCCGCTGTGCCTGATGGCCGGCGATGCCTTTCTGCTCTGTAGCGATGGCTTCTGGGAGTGTGTGACGGAGGGCGAGATGGAGATCGCCCTGGCCAAGGCGGCTGACCCGACGCACTGGTTGTCGAGCATGGAGCGGCTTCTGATCGCGCGGGATCGCGCGGGTCAGGACAATTACACGGCGATCGGGGTCTGGGTCCGGGCGGGCGACGCGCCGCCATGAGGCCGCAGCGGCGCGACCTCAACACCTTGAGCCTCTCGATGCTGGACGTGATCGCGGGGGCGATGGCCGCCTTCCTGATCATCATGGTGATCCTGCTGCCGTACTACGATAAGACCTCGGTCGACCAGCAGGCGGGGATTGAAGGCCTGCAAATCTGCGCCTTCGGCTGCGCTTTGGACAAGACCGAGGTCGACCAGCCGGCGCAGATCGATGCCTTGCGGCGCGGCGCCGCCGACCTCGAGGCGGCCCTGCGCTCCGCTCGGGCCGATGCGGCGGCGTCCGACGCGAAGGCCGGCCGGCCGGGCAGAGGCGGAAGCGGAGCGTCAGGCGCAGCGCGCAGAGGGCCTGGCGCGGCAACTGGCCCGGACCTTCCTGGTGCTGTACGTCCGCTGGGATACACTGGACGACGTCGATCTGCATGTGGTGGATCCGAGTGGCGCCGAGTTCTATTGGGACGGACACAAGACCATCCGGGGACGTCCGGGCGAGCTGAGCGAGGACAGCATCATCGGTCCCGGCAACGAGGTGTGGGAGATTCGCGACGCCCCGGCCGGCGAGTACAAGATCGAGGTGAAGCTCTTCGGGATTCGGGATGCCCGCAAGCCGGTGGTGGTGAAAGGGCGGGTGTTCCACCGTGACGGGAGCGCTGTGTTCAGCGATATCAGCCTGACCCGTCTGGGCGAGCGCCGACGCATCGCCACCATTCGGGTGGACGCCCGGGGTGTGGTGTCAGTGCGATGAGGTGCATGAACTGGTATCAGCATAATCAGGTAGTTGGGCAAAGCGCAGCGTGCCCAACAGCTCCCTGTGATGGCGGCGCGGGTTGGGCACGCTACGCTTTGCCCAACCTACACGGCTGAACCCGAACCCGAACCCGAACCCCGAACCCCGAACCCCGAAC
>NZ_JBBWVD010000013.1:0-153432 GCF_041903745.1 Thiocapsa sp. C2-2m
TAATTCGCCCCTACACGCCGGTAGATCCTTTCCCGGAAATCACCTTAGTCGAGGACGACAACGACAACGACAACGACAACGAAGATGATCTCGGACGGTCTCGGAATCCACGCATCAGGTGCCGACGCAGCGACAAGCGCTGCCCCGCGCTCCAACCACCGGAGAGGATGATGAACGAAGAAGACAAAGGCACGACGACCGACAAACTGGTAGATGCCTACGAGCGGATGCTCAAGGAAACCCACGAGACCATCGAAAAGACCAAAGAGGAGTCGGTCCCGAAGTTTCGGGAGATCCTCGACAAGGCCCGCGACAACATGGTCGAGCTCGGCGAGCTGACACGCGAAGAAGCCGACAAGGTCTCCGACTATATCAAGCGCGACATCGAGGATGCGGCCAACTATATCGCCGAGACCGGCCAGGACATCCGCGACTGGTGGCGTTTCGACCTGCAGTTGATCGAGCAGCGCATGATGGACGCCTTTTCCAAGGTCGCCGACCAGACCAGCCTGCAGCTGGCCCAATGGGCCGAAGTTGCACGCCAGATGAGCCTCTATCAGGCCGGCGAGGTCACCGGCCCGGGCACCCTGGTGTGCGACCGCTGCGGGGCCGAGACCCATTTCGTCAAGGCCGGACGGATCCCGCCCTGCGCGGACTGCGGCGGCATGAGCTTCCGCCGCCGCAGCGACGAGCCAAGCGATAAGGGTTGAACCCGGACCCCGGCGCGAAGCCGTGGCGAGCCCGACGCCGCGAGCGACCCGATCAGCTCGTCGCCACGCAGTTGCATCACAGGCCCTGCGCCGACTAGCATCGAAACGCTCATACGACAACACAAACAGCGGGCACAGGCACCTCGATGCCCGCATACAACATCACCAGACGAGGACACCATCATGATTCGCCGCATCGCGCTCGCTCTCCCGGCACTCGCCCTGACCCTCTCCGCCGGCGCTCAGGCCGCAACCTTCATGGACGCCGATTGGGCGGCGTCCGCCTGCCAGGCATGGAACGGCGCCGGCACGCTTACCGCCGGTCTGGCCGGCGAAAACTGGGCGGCGAACAACGCCGGTCGCGGATACAAGGTCATCCAGCTCTACCGCACCCAGTGCGGCGAGGGCAGCCGTGTGGAGCTGCAGATCAGCGACAAGGACGGCAAGGCCCTCTGCACCTACGGCGGCGCAGTGAAGACCACGACGCTCGACCCCGCGGTCGATTACCTGATGAATGCGACCGACGAGGACTGGGCCTGCATGGGCGAGGGCCGCTTCGGCTGCGGCGCGATGGGCGCGATGACGACCGGCAAGCTCAAGTTCAAGGGACCCAAGATGGAGGCCATGAGCGTCATGGGTCCGTTCGACACCTTCCTGCAGTTGACCGGCAAGGTCGCGGGCGATAAGAGCGCTTGCCCATAGGCGGAGCCGGAGGCGGGTTGATGGTGGCGCTTTAGGCGATTTCCGGAAATCTACCTACCCTAGGTTGTGCTGACGATAGGAGGCACAACTTGCGCCGACGGTTGGTTGTGCCTCGCACGGCTCGGCACAACCTACGAACGCGGACAGACTCAACAGGCAAGTGTAAGCAGTGCGTGCGAATGAATTCGCACTACACGCAGATTATTCCCTTCCCGGGAATGACTTAAACCGCGCCAGCTCCGAGGGTTGTCGGAGCTGGCGCGGTCAAGCCAATCCAACAAACAACGCATGCCGCACCGAGCGCGGTTTAAGTCCGCAACCGCCATGGCTGGAAATCCGACCGAACCGCGCTTATAGTCCTGTTTCGCGTCAAGTCCCGCGGGAGAGTCCGGCCTCGGCCGGCGCCGAAGGCGCAACACTGCCCGGAATCGCTCAGGCAAAAGGACCGCGGGAATAACGACCGACTCTGGAGAGCGGTCCGGACTGCACCGACAGTCGGGATCCACCGAAGGGGCAGCGGCGACCGAGTCTTCGGCCGCCTGCAAACTCTCAGGTCTGGGACAGAGGGGCGGTGTCGAGGATCCGGGTGGATCCCGAAGGAGCGTGCCTGCACGAGTCCGGAACGCGCCGCGCGCCTGCTCCGTCGTCCCCGCATCCGGGGTCGCACCCTCAAGCGCATTCGCATTCGGGCTCGCCGTCCTGTATCGGACGGTCGACCCGTACGCGGCCTTCGCGCATCACCCGTTTCCTTCGCCCTTTGTATCGAGCGCACCTGCGCCCGATATTGACCCTGGTCGACGCCTCGCGAGCGGTGACGACTCAACAGGCCAGCCCGTCGGGCGAGCCACCAGGCGAACGGAGAGTCGGATGGGATTTCGCACACCCTTGTTTTCGGAGCATGAGCGTCTCGGCGCCCGGATCGTGCCCTTCGGCGGCTGGGACATGCCGCTGCAGTACGGCTCTCAGATCGAAGAACATCACGCGGTTCGCCGCGCCGCCGGGATGTTCGACGTCTCCCACATGCGCCCGGTCGACATCGAAGGCCCGGATGCCCTGCCCTTCCTGCGACATCTGCTCGCCAACGATGCCGCCAAACTGAACGCAACGGGCAAGGCGCTCTACGCCTGCATGCTCAACCCTCAGGGCGGCGTGATCGACGACCTCATCCTTTATTTTCGCGGACCCGAGCGGTATCGCGCGGTGGTCAACGCCGGCACCGCAGACAAGGACATCGACTGGATGCAGTCACAGGTCACCGGCCGGCAGGTCGACATCCGAAGCCGCGACGACCTCGCCATGATCGCCGTACAGGGACCGGATGCGCGTACCCGCGTCGAGCCGCTGTTGTCCGATTGCCTGCGCGCCTCGGCGATGCAGGTCGGGCCCTTCTTCGCCGCCGAAGACGCGCACTGGTTTGTCGGGCGCACCGGCTACACCGGAGAGGACGGCTTCGAGATCATGCTGCCGAGCGCGGATGGCGCTGCACTCTGGCGCGCGCTTCTCGCGGAGGATGTGCGCCCCTGCGGCCTCGGCGCTCGGGATACCCTGCGCCTGGAGGCCGGCATGAACCTCTACGGTCAGGATATGGACGAGACGGTCGGCCCGCTCGACGCCGGCCTGGGCTGGACCATCGCCTGGCAGCCGCAGGAGCGCAACTTCATCGGCCGCGAGGCCCTGACCGCTCGGCGCGACCATCCCGAGAGACGCGACTTCGTCGGCCTCCTCTTGACCGGCCGCGGCGTCCTGCGCCCGCACCAGAGCGTCCTCGCGGACGGCCGGGTGGTCGGCGAGGTCACCTCGGGCGGCTTCTCGCCCACCCTGGAGCGCTCGATCGCGTTCGCGCGGGTCGAGCCCGGCACACCCGCGGAGTGCGCGGTCGACATCCGCGGTAAACCCGTGAGCGCACGCATCGTCAAACCACCGTTCGTGCGGCAAGGCCGGAGCTGCATCGACCTCTGACCGCTGCAGTCCGGGGTCCGGACATGTGAACCGCCAACGTACGACGACCGCATAGACAACCCGTCGATTGATCGGAGAGAACCATGAGCGACGTCCCTGCTGACCTGAGATACACCAAGAGCCACGAGTGGATCAGAGACAACGGCGACGGCACCGTCACCGTCGGGATCACCGATCACGCCCAAGAGGCGCTCGGCGACATCGTTTTCGTCGAGATCCCGGATCAAGGGCGCGAGGTCGACGCCGAGGAGGCCTGCGCCGTGGTCGAGTCGGTCAAGGCCGCCTCCGATATCTATTCACCGCTCGCCGGCGAGGTCATCGAGTCCAACGCGATCCTGAACGACAGCCCGGAGTCGATCAACAACAGCCCCTACGACGAAGGCTGGATCTTCCGCCTCGCCCCGAACGACATGACGGCGCTCGCCGGACTCCTGGACGCAGCCGCCTATCAGCAGGTCGTCGAGGACGAGGCATAGACTGCGTTGGGTGATTCGTGGACAAGTCACGAACGCAATGCCGGGACGCATGTAGGGGCGACTTAAGTCGCCCCTACGCTCGGGTGGTCAAGCCGAGCAGGCACTGCAAACGACCGCAGCAGACGCGGTTCGGCCGGGAACCTGAGTTATGCTCAACACACTTCGGTTTTTCGGCTTTCCGGTCGCTAAGCCACTGTTCAAGAAATTGTATCTAGCCACTAGCCACTAGCCACTAGCCACTAGCCACTCACCACTCATCACTATATGCCCTTTGTACCCCACACCCCCGACGACATCGCCGCGATGCTCGACACCGTCGGCGTCGCCTCCATCGATGATCTGTTCGACGAGATCCCGGCCGAGCTTCAGATCGGGGAGCTAGCCGCTATCCCCTCCGGCATGGCCGAGATGGACATCGCTCGACTGATGCAGTCGCGCGCGCGCGCCGACGGGCAGCCGCTCTGCTTCATCGGCGCCGGTGCCTACGATCATCACATCCCGGCCGCAGTCTGGCAGATCGCCGGCCGCGGGGAGTTCTACAGCGCCTACACGCCCTATCAGGCGGAGGCCAGTCAGGGCACCCTGCAGCTGCTCTACGAGTTCCAGTCCATGATGGTCGCCTTGACCGGACTGGACGTCTCCAACGCATCGCTCTACGACGGCGCCTCGGGTCTGGCCGAGGCGGTCTTGATGGCCGTGCGCGCGAACCGCAAGGTCAAGTCAGAAAAGGTCCTCG
The DNA here is from genome assembly GCF_041903745.1 of Thiocapsa sp. C2-2m. NCBI lineage: Bacteria > Pseudomonadati > Pseudomonadota > Gammaproteobacteria > Chromatiales > Chromatiaceae > Thiocapsa > Thiocapsa sp. C2-2m. Next base: position 4,584 of record NZ_JBBWVD010000013.1, read on the forward strand.
TACCGCGATCCCTGCATCCGGCCTATCGACGCACCCTGCGCTGCATCGTCTCCACCCAGGGGATCGAGCTGGTCGAGGTGCCGTTTGACCTGCGTGGCGGACACACCAGGATCGAGGCGCTGGATGCGCTGGCGGAGCAAGGCCCCTACGCCGCGCTCGTTGTCAATCAGCCTAACTTCTTTGGCGTGCTCGAAGACGTCGACGCGCTCACCGACTGGGCCCACGCCCGCGACGCACTGGTCATCGGGGTCGTCAACCCGGTCGCGCTCGCCCTGCTCTCCCCGCCCGGAGACTGGGGCAGCACCGGCGCGGATATCGCCTGCGGTGAGGCGCAACCCTTGGGCATGCCGCTCGCGTCCGGCGGACCCTATGCAGGGTTCCTCTGTTGTCGTCAGGAATTCGTGCGCCAACTGCCGGGGCGCATCGTCGGCCGCACGCTCGATCTCGACGGCAAACCGGGCTTCACCTTGACCCTGCAGGCCCGCGAGCAACATATCCGGCGCAACAAGGCGACCTCCAACATCTGCACCAATCAAGGGTTACTGGTCACCGCCGCGACCATCCACATGACCCTCCTGGGCGCCGAGGGATTGGAGCGTGTCGCCGCGGCCTGTCATGCCAACACACGACGGCTCGCCGAGCTGCTGTGCGCAGTCCCGGGCGTGGAGCCCCTGTTCGACCGCCCGGTCTTTCACGAACAGGCGCTGCGCCTGCCGGCACCCGCGGCGGTCGTCCTTCGCTCGCTGGCTTCACACAACATCCTGGGCGGATGCGACCTCGGCGCGGAGTATCCGGAGCTCGATCCCGCGGTCCTGGTCTGCGCGACCGAGCTGAGAACGGAGGAGGAAATGCACTCCTACGCAAGCAAGCTCGGGCGTATCATCGCAACCCAAACGCAGGCGTCCTACCCGGTGGCGCCCAAGATTTAGCAGCGCTTGCCTCAACCCTGTGAATCGGACCGGGCGTGAGTAAGGGGCGGTTTGAAAACAAAGCGTAAAGATATGTAAACGCCTTCAGCCGTAGGTTGGGCAAAGCGTAGCGTGCCCAACCCGCGCCGACATGGATGCAACATCCAACCACCAACGATCGGAACACACTCATGGCTCAAACAGCACTGCAAGGCAACCCCGTCCAGCTCGCCGGCGACCTGCCCGCCGTCGGCAGCACCGCGCCCGACTTCAAGCTGGTCGACAAGGATCTCGGCGACAAGTCCTTGGCCGATTTCGCCGGCAAGAAGAAGCTGCTCAACATCGTTCCCAGCCTGGACACGCCGGTCTGCGCGACCTCGACCAAGCACTTCAACACGGCAATGGCCGGCAAACCCGACTCGGTCGCCTTGGTGATCTCGGCCGACCTGCCCTTCGCGATGGGTCGCTTCTGCGCGGCCGAGGGCATCGAGAATGTCGTCGTGCTGTCCATGATGCGCTCGCGCAGCTTCGCAAAGGACTACGGCGTGCTCATCGAGGACGGTCCGCTCGCCGGCATCACCGCCCGCGCCGTCGTGGTCCTGGATGCCGACAACAAGGTCGTCTACACCCAGCTCGTACCCGACATCACCCAAGAGCCCGACTACGACGCGGCCTTGGCTGCACTCTGAGGCGCATTCTTGCCGACTCGAATTAAACCGCGCCCGGTGCGGTATGCGAGGTTTTTGGATGGGATCGGCCCCGGCAGTTTTGACGACCGCTGGAGTCGGCGCGGTTTAAGATATTAAAAAATATATTATTTTAAACCGCGTCCCCGCTAAGGGCGGTGGATGCACCAAACGTCGAGCCCACTCGAAAGTGAGCATCTCGCTCTGGGCGCGGTTTACCTCTCACGGAGACCTGGAGGGCACGGAGAATCCGAGATCCGTCCTACATACGCTCCGTGTCTTCGTGTCTCCGTGTCTCCGTGAGAGACTTTGAAGCTGATAGGTGCTCAGCCCGACGCCGTCACGCATTGCGCCGTTGTGCCCTTGCGGTTCCGACTCGACCCACTCACCGAAGCCGACTGCCATGCTGATACATGACCGCTCCAGACCCGGACGCCGCGCCACCGCGCAGGCACCGCTCGCCATGCCCGAGGTCACGGATATTCCGGCCGCGCTGCGGCGTCGGAGCCGACCCGTCCTGCCGGAGGTTTCCGAGCTTCAAGCGGTCCGCCACTACACACGGCTGTCGCAGAAGAACTTCTCGATCGACACCCATTTCTACCCGCTGGGCTCCTGCACGATGAAGTACAACCCGCGGGCCTGCAACACGCTGGCGATGCTGCCCGGATTCCTGGCGCGGCATCCGCTGGCGCCCGAGTCCCATAGCCAAGGCTTCATGGCCTGTCTCTACGAGCTGCAGGAGATGCTCAAAGAGGTCACCGGGATGCATGCGGTCTCCTTGGCCCCCGCCGCCGGCGCACAAGGCGAGCTGGCCGGCGTCGCCATGATCCGCGCCTATCATCTGGCCCGCGGCGATCTCGCCCGCACCGAGATCCTGGTCCCCGACGCGGCACACGGCACCAACCCGGCATCCGCAGTCATGTGCGGCTTCAAGGTCCGCGAGATCCCGACCGGACCCGACGGCGACGTCGACCTTGCCGCGCTCGAGCAGGCCGTCGGGCCTCGGACCGCCGGCATCATGCTGACCAACCCAAGCACGGTCGGCGTGTTCGATCGCAACATCCAGGCGATCGCCGCGCGCGTCCATGCCGCCGGCGGACTGCTCTATTACGACGGCGCCAATCTCAACGCCATCCTCGGCAAGGTCCGCCCGGGCGACATGGGCTTCGACGTCATCCACATGAACCTGCACAAGACCTTCTCCACGCCACACGGCGGAGGTGGTCCGGGCGCCGGACCGGTCGGTGTCTCGGCGCGGCTTGAGCCTTACCTGCCGGTCCCGTTGGTCGCCTTCGACGGCGACGCGTATCGTTGGCTCGCCGAGCCCGAACGCCCCGAGAGCATCGGGCGCCTCACCGCGTTCGGCGGCAACATGGGCATCCTGCTGCGCGCCTATATCTACGCGCGACTGCTGGGACGCGAGGGGATGCGCCGCGTCTCCGAATTCGCGACCCTGAACGCCAACTATCTGATGGCGCGGCTGAAGGCCGCCGGCTTCGATGCCGCCTATCCGCAACGTCGCGCCAGCCACGAGTTCATCATCACGCTCAGGCGCGAGGCGAAGGAGCTGGACGTCAACGCGATGGATTTTGCCAAGCGCCTGCTCGACTACGGCTATCACGCCCCGACCACCTACTTCCCGCTGCTGGTTCCCGAATGTCTGCTGATCGAGCCAACCGAGAGCGAAAGCAAGGAGGAGCTCGACGGCTTCGTCGCGGCCATGATCGCGATCCGGGAGGAGGCACAAACCAATCCCGAGTTGGTCAAAACCGCTCCCCACACCATGCCGGTACGTCGACTCGACGACGTGCGGGCCGCTCGTAACCTGGATCTCGCCTGGAATCCGCAAGAACACCACAAGGACATGCATGGCTAATCAGAATGCCAAGGGGTGGCGCCGAGTCATCTATGCGTTTGGATACTCGATGAAGGGTTTCAAGGCCTGTTTCGAGCTGGAGGAGGCCTTCCGTCAGGAGGTCTTCCTGCTGATCCCGCTGCTCCCGTTGGGACTGTGGCTCGGCGACTCCGCAGTCGAGCGCGCCATGCTCGTCGGCAGTCTGCTCATCGTCCCCATCGTGGAGCTGTTGAATTCTGCGATCGAAGCGAACGTCGATCGTGTCGGCATGGAGCGCAACGAGCTGTCGGCCCGCGCAAAGGACATCGCCTCGGCTGCGGTCTTTTCGAGTATCGTGTTCGCCTTGGTGGTCTGGGGATTGATCCTGATTCCGAAGTGGATTTGACGGCCGTTCCGCCGGAATGCTTCGAACCGAAAACCGGGTGCACTCGAAGCGCGTTCATTTCGCGCCACGCCACCGGTGTAAAATGAATACATGACCGCGGGCTGTTCTTCACCCACCCCGGCCGCGCCCCCGATCGCTGAACCTATTTTTCCAACCAACGCTACGGCCATCCCGTCAGTAGCGCGCAAGGGGTTAGATCACACGCCATGACGATATCGCTGACCTCAGCCAACAGCCACGCCCATTCAAACTGGATCCCGTTTTGGCTTTTTCTGATCGCTTTTTCGCTACGACTCGTCGTCCTTCTTCTTACCATCGATGTCCCGGGCGACGGACCGACTCGCGCCATTCAAGCGTTTCAATGGTTCCACGCACCTTCGATAATGATCTCCGGGGTTTGGCTTCCCGGGAACACCTATCTTCATGGCCTATTTTACGTTCTCTTGGATGATCCGACCGTTACATCGAGACTCGTCAATCTGTTGATCGGATCTTTCACCGTCGTCATCCTGTATTTTCTTGTTCTCAAGGTCTTCGACCCCCTCACCGCCCTGCTGACTGGGATTGTCCTCACACTCCTTCCGATTCACATCGGGCTTAGCGCGACCTCACTCACCGAGCCAACGTTCCTGTTCGAGGTCCTGACCGGAAGCCTGTTTCTGGTTTCCGCGGCAAACACCAGGAGCAACACCCGCTATCTTCTCCTGACCGCAGCTGTGCTCGTCCTCGCGTTATCGGTCATGACCCGTTACGAGGGGTGGGTCCTCGCGCCGATCTTCGTCGCGTATTATTACGCCAAGACCCGCAGCCGCACCGAGTCCATCTTGGTTCTCTGTGGACTTTTCCTGTACCCACTGATCTGGACCTACGGCAACTATCTGCATACCGGAGATCCTTTCCTCGGCTTCAGTCAGGCCAAGGGCTGGTATCACGGCGTCAAGCCCGTCGGAGCGATTGAAGCCGCTCAAGTTATCAGCGAAAAATCCACGAAACACCTAGGCTACGGCATAGCGATTGCTGTTATCATCGGCCTCATTCTTCTCCTCTCAGACATCGCGCGCCGTCGATTCTCGCTGGAGAAAGCATTTTACCTGCTCTTGTTTGCGGTCTACTCGACCATTATGTATCGTTTCACGCTTGATCGCGGATGGGATCTATGGGACCGATATCTTCTATTTGGTTTCGTGTTGGCACTTCCGCTCGCCGTTTCGCCGTTTGCACGCCTGACAGTCAGCTGGCAACCTCGCTGGCGAAACGTGCTTGTCGTTCTTGTTTTGCTTTTCCCAATGCTCTACAAGCCTAAGCTCTACGATACGCTCGACCATCTCTACAACGACTTTTATGTCACGCTTTGGAGACCGAACGAAATCACGCAGATCTCGTCTTGGCTGCAAGAAGGCCCATACCGCGATTACGTCATACTTCTGACAGAGATCGAAGGACAATCCTGGTATCTTCCTACGTATGTGGCTCGCCCCGAGCTACAACATTGCGTTTTCGCCTATTATGCCGAGGATCATTATGTGCGATCGTGTTTGGATTTAGGCAACCACGTCCTGTTTGTGACCAGCGATCAGGATCGAGACGTGCAGAGCCGAATCGAAGGCCTGATCGGCGCTTTCATCGAAGACCATATGCTCGTGCATACCGAAGGAGACATCAGGGTCTACGACATCAGTCGAATCCATCAAACCCGCACGAGCGATTGAGAGCGGCTTCTTTATTTCGGCTGAACCGGGCGTGGACCATCGCTTCGGACAACACGTAAGACCGAGGCGGAACGCCGGGACACAAAATGTGGGCCTTATTCATCAGGCCCGCCGGGAAAGCTCCGTACGCGCGGGTGAACTGCGCAGCGCTTGTCCACCCGACCACTCCGATCGGCGGCTTAACGGATCTTTGAGTGATACCGCTTTCTTCTTCTGCACATCGATTCCTCATGTCGACTTGCCGGAATCCGGATCCACCAGGTCCAGATAGCGTTTCGCGATCGCAGTCCAGTCCAGCGCATCGACATAGGTCTTGGCGCGCTCGGCGATGGCTCGCGCTTCTCGCGGATGTTCGAGCAGCCGCACGACCGCGTCAGCGATTCCATCAAAATCGTCGACGATTACAGCGTGGATACCCGGCTCGGCGGGTATCCCTTCGATCCCCTTACTCGTGGTCACGACCGGCACAGACGCGGCAAAATACTCCAGGATCTTCATACGCGTGCCGCCACCCTTCTGCAAGGGCACCACGGCAATGTCGGCGCTCTTCAGGTAAGGTGCGAGGTTATCGACCGCCCCCGTGAAGACGACATCCGGATGCGGACTCTCTGGGGGTGGCTCCGGGCCGATCGCGAACACCCTCGCATCAATCCCCCTCGTTCTCAAACGAGGCAGGATCTCGGATGCAAGTAATTCGACCGACTCAAGATTGGGTCGATAACTATAGATCCCGTGATACACGATAATCGGGCAGTTCGGCGGCACCTCATGGAGATCCCGCAAACCGAAGGAATAGGTTTGATCAAAGAGTCGCAGATCCACGCCATGAGGCACGACCTGCACCTTCCGCGGCTCCACCCCGTGAGCGATCAGGAGATCGCGATCCGGCTCCGATACGGCTATCACATGATCGACCTGATTGCAGACCCCGATCTCCAGTTTCCGCAACCATTCATAAGCCTTCGGCGTGGTCATCGGGTATTGAGATAGGATACGATCACATTCCACGTTATGCTCGACGAGCAGGGTTTTCGCGGGTTTGATTCGGCTGATCTGCAAACATGGCCTGGCATAGGCTGGAAACTCGGCCTGATAGAGTTTGATCCTATACTTGAATGCCAGATAAAGAAGCCTCGCGGTATAGCTCCAATCATGCCATGCCTGATAGATGTATGCCTCGTTCAGCGGCATTCCAGAGCGCAAGACCCTCTTGCGGCCGAACCGATTCATGAGACCCGTAAGCCGGATCCACCGCGGAAAGAGATGCTCTTCGGCGACACCGGCTTTGAATAGATAGTAACGGCCCCAGTCACCGCTGATCAGGAGAACACCATCGACAAAATGAGAAAGCCCCCAAGCGGTTCGTTCGATCTTGACCGCCGCGCCATGATTGGTTGGAAAGATATCTTCGCGGGAGACGATGGCGACATAGCCCGATCGACGCTCTTCGTTAGGCCTTAACAGCGTAACTGCGGAACCGGTATATCGACCGGCCGAGGCGAGAAAGTCATCCGAAGGCGCGGGCTCTTCCCAGGCCAGCCTGATCGCCTGCCATCCGCGATAGCGCAATGATCCAAACCAACTACGCGCCTTGTTCAAGGTATTGCGGAGCGGCTCGGTCAGTCGCCAGCTTGTGCTGTTGAGAATTTCGTCAAGGCGCTGCTGCAATTTCTCTTCATGATGACTCAGTTCGGCGATACGGTGACATTTGTTATCACTCTGATGGCGCAGATCATCAATATTACCGCGCAGATCATCAATATGACTGCGCAGATCGCTCATCCAGTCGTTCCTAAGTCGAATATCGCGGTCTAGCCTAGCTAGTTGTAGTTCGGCGTCGATGAAAAGCCAATCCGCCTGTTTCTCGGGAGGCTTCAAGTGTTGAAGGTACTCCATGAGTGGTCGAATCGTTTTAAAATAATGATAGCGCTCGTCGACCAGGCGGATCGCATTGGCGGATTTTCGGGAGAAACCCGAGGCCGCCTTGGAGATCGAGCCGAGCAGCTCGGGCAGATCCTCCGGACCATCGATGACCCAACCGGCGTCATAGTCCATGAGCTCCCGAGCCAGCTCCAGGGTTCTATTACAAATCACCGGCAGGCCGCAGCGCAGGAACTCGACGGACCGGAATGAGGCGCTGAAATCCCTTTCGATATTGTAGTCGGACAATTCGATCCCGATGTCGCATTCATTCCTGAAGAATTGCGCCATGTCGCGATAGGGCAGCAACCCCATTGTCATGAGTGTCGGATCCGGATCGGAAATTGCCACGTCATTCGCGTCCGGCGCATCGTCTGACGCCGCCTCTTGAACATAGCCTCCAGACAGGATGACCAATTTCCCCGACATCTTGGAGCCGTCGGCAAGCGTTTCGCGGATGCTTTGGTGATAGCGTTCGTCCATCCGCCAGGGCCAGGATACGCCGCCGGTCACGATCGACCAATCGTCCGAGGACCCTCGATCCGGCAGGGGCGAAAATGGCTCCGTGGAAATCGGGATGATGTCGATTGGAACATGGAATCGACAGTCGAATCCAGCCAGTATCAACCAGGGAATCAGGAATTGGCGCTGGCGCGGTGTTCCACAAATGAAGCGGCTCGCCTTGCGATACTGTGCCAACATTCGACCGGCGTAGTGACTGACATTCTCACTCTCCTGAAACAGGATCTCGAGGATCCGGGGAGCGATCAGATCGACGATCAGCGGGATCTCGAAATCGTACGGGAAGGATTCCAGCAGCTCCCAATAACCGACCAGGATCGCTTGCGGCCGGACCTCGCGAATCAATGCGTGCAGATCAATGCTGTTTCCGAAGTACCGGATGTGAGGTTCGGAAACGCTGGGTTCGCTGTGACTTTCCCGATGAGATGAACGCGATCCTGGATAAGCGATTTCGACATCGACCCCATGCTCTGCGAGCCCTCGACCGAGGTAATATGCCCTAATGGAATTACCCGACAGGACGTGGTCAGGCTGAAATGACGAGCCGTGGGTAACAATAAGCACTTTCATTACAAAAAAGCCTGAGCGACGGGGACGCACACTGACAACCTAAATGCATGTTTATGCCTTTTCGATTGCCTGATTTAAGGGCGTTTAGTGACTTTGATTAAAAGTAAATGGGCGGGAAGCAATTTCCGGCAATGCAGGTCGAGGCAGGGAGCACGACTACCGGTTCGTGGAGACCTCGGCGGGTTACCCCGCCATGATGCAGGAAGCCAAGAATCAAGACAAGTGAACTCGGAACCAAGCTCAGAACCCCGTCATCTCTCGACCTCGGGAAGGGGTCATTGATCACATCAAACAGCCGAAAAACAGCCTGCCGGCGGCAACGCTATCGAGATCAAGGGCCGGGCAAACAACTCGACACAGTATCTGCAGCCTCGGGTCGATGCATCTGAGCCGCGTGAGGCGACAAACATCGAGCACGACAACGCCGCCTCAAAGCGCATCGTTTCGCGCGCAGATGCCGTAGAATAGCGACATCGTAACAACAGCGAAGCACGACGATGGAAAGTTTTCGCGGTACGACGATTCTCTCGGTTCGGCGCGGCGGCAAGGTCGTGATCGGCGGCGACGGGCAGGTCTCGCTCGGGCAGACGGTCATGAAGGGCAACGCGCGCAAGGTCCGTCGGCTCTTCAAGGGCCAGGTGATTGCCGGGTTCGCCGGCGCCACGGCGGATGCCTTCACGCTCTTCGAGCGCTTCGAGGGCAAGCTCGAAAAACACCAGGGTCACCTAACCCGATCCGCCGTCGAGCTGGCGAAGGACTGGCGAACCGATCGCATGCTGCGTCGGCTCGAGGCGTTGCTTTGCATCGCCGACGCGCAAACCTCGCTCATCATCTCCGGAACGGGCGACGTGGTGGAGCCCGAGAACGACCTCATGGCCATCGGGTCCGGCGGGGCCTTCGCTCAGGCCGCGGCCCGCGCGCTGCTCGAGAACACCGAGCTGGGAGCCAGCGAGATCGTCGAGAAGGGCTTGAACATCGCCGCGGACATTTGCATCTATACCAATCACAATCTGGTGCTTGAGGAGCTCGACACGAACCGGTGAAGACTGTTTGTCGCGCCATAGCTGAGACAATCACCGGGGACCGGTATTGTTTCCTGCAGAGACGGTCGTCGGCACGCGCAGCAGACCTTGGCGACGATCTGTTGACGCCGGCACCCTGGTTCAAGCTCAAGAGACCTCTTACGAACACACGGAGAGCACGGAGAAATCGAGATCTTAACGTCGCCCCCACACTTCCGCAGTATCTCCGTGAGAGATCTTGGAAACTGATTGGTACTAAGGCGAAATCCGGAAACCTTCATGCCGAGGACGTAGGTTGTGCCGAGCCGTGCGAGGCACAACCAACCGTCGGCGCAAGTTGTGCTTCCTATCGTCAGCACAACCTACGGGTATGGAATTTTGCGGAAATCGCCTAAGGCCTCCGTTCCCGGTTCTTGAACAGGCGCTGGTCCACAACGAAGCCTCTTGAGGTCGCTCCTCCATCCAACCGGTCGCGCGATCCAGGCGACCCTCTCGACGGACAGATCCAGATGTCGGAAATCACCCCACAACGCATCGTTTCGGAGCTCGACAAGCACATCGTCGGTCAGGACGAGGCGAAGCGCGCCGTCGCCATCGCCTTGCGCAACCGGTGGCGTCGCTCCCAGATCCCGGAGCCGATGCGCTCGGAGATCACACCGAAGAACATCCTGATGATCGGCCCGACCGGCGTGGGCAAGACCGAGATCGCCCGGCGCTTGGCCCGCCTGGCCAACGCGCCGTTTTTGAAGGTGGAGGCGACCAAGTTCACCGAGGTCGGCTACGTGGGACGCGATGTCGAGTCCATCATTCGTGATCTGGCGGACATCGGGATCAAGCTCGCGCGCGAGCAGGAGATGGCGAAGCTCGCCGGGCAGGCCGAGGCGGCCGCGGAGGAGCGCATCCTCGATGCGCTCCTCCCGCCGCCATCGAGCTTCGAGGAAGAAAGTCGCTCGACCACGGGCTCGGCCACACGCGAGAAGTTCCGCGAACGTCTGCGCGCCGGCGAGCTCGACGAGCGCGAGGTCGAGGTCCAGGTCTCAGCCTCTCCGATGGGGGTCGAGATCATGGCCCCGCCCGGGATGGAGGAGATGACCAATCAGCTCCAAGGGCTCTTCCAGAACCTCGGCCAAGGGCGCATGAAGCGACGCAAGCTGCGCATCCGCGACGCCCGACAACTGCTCAAGGATGAGGAGGCCGCCAAGCGGGTCAACGACGAGGAGCTGAAGCTGCGCGCCATCGAGAACGTCGAGCAGAACGGCATCGTCTTTCTCGACGAGCTCGACAAGGTCACCAAGCGCGGCGAAGGCATGGCAGGCGCCGATGTCTCGCGCGAGGGCGTGCAACGCGATCTCTTGCCGCTGGTCGAGGGCAGCACCGTGTCGACCAAGCACGGCTCGGTGCGCACCGATCACATCCTCTTCATCGCCTCCGGGGCCTTCCATCTCTCCAAGCCGTCGGATCTGATCCCGGAGCTGCAGGGCCGCCTGCCGATTCGCGTCGAGCTCAAGGCCCTGACCACGGAGGATTTCGTGCGGATTCTGACCGAGCCGGACGCCTCTCTGACCGATCAGTACCGCGCCCTGCTGGCCACCGAGGGCGTCGGCCTGGAGTTCACCGAAGACGGCATCCGCCGACTCGCCGAGATCGCCTGGCAGGTCAACGAGCGCACCGAGAACATCGGGGCGCGACGGCTGCACACGGTCCTGGAACGGCTGCTCGAGGACGTCTCCTACAACGCCTCGGACTTGGACCGCGTGACCGTGACCATCAACGCCGCCTATGTCGATCAAAACCTCGCAGGGCTCGCGGCAGACGAGGATCTGTCGCGCTACATCCTGTAAGGAACCGTTCAGTAACAACTGATCCATCTTAGCCCCTCTCCCCTCGCGGGAGATGGGTTGGGGAGAGGGGGAGAATGAACCAGAATGGCTAAGTTGTTTCTGAACCGTTACTCAGTGAGACGCCGGAAATAAGGCGAATACCGGAAACCCTCATACCAAAGGCGTAGGTTGTGCCGAGCCGCGCGAGGCACAACCAACCGTCGGCGCAAGTTGTGCTTCCTATCGTCAGCACAACCTACGGGTATGGAATTTTCTTTCTTGATCCGACCAATCCCATTCAATAACGTCCGCGGCAGATTCGCGGGCGCCGGAGAACACCATGCCGACACCAACCGAGCTGAACCTGCATCAACAATCGCGGATCCTCGAGATCACCTTCGACGACGGCTCGCACTTCAACCTGCCGTGCGAGTACCTGCGCGTTTACTCCCCCTCGGCCGAGGTCCAGGGTCACGGCCCGGGGCAGCGCGTCCTGCAGCTCGGCAAGGAAGACGTCGGGGTCGACAAGGTCGAGCCCGTCGGCAACTACGCCGTCTGTCTGCACTTCGACGACGAGCACAACACCGGCATCTACTCCTGGGAATACCTCTACACCCTCGGGGTCGAGCAGGAGCCCCGTTGGAAGGCGTATCTCGACGAGCTGGAAAAGGCCGGACAGAAACGAAAGGTCCGTGCCTCCTGATCCGCGACGCCGATGTTGTAGACCCGATGTTGTAAACTTAGCCGCGCTCGGCCCGACGCACGACTGATGTTCGCGTTGACCGTCCCGGACCTCACGGCCGTCGCCACACAACGGCCGCGACCTTCGAAACAATCACTCATCATGAACCGCGCCGCCAAGGGCCCGCGTTTGCGACAAGGCGAAGCAGACCCCCGAAGCGGTGCGGATCCACTCGAGCGCGGCTCAACAGGGACACAGCATGTCCGACGACAAGACGACACATTTCGGTTATCAGCAGGTTCCGGTCGATGAGAAGGCGTCGCGCGTGCGCGCCGTGTTCGACTCGGTCGCCTCCCGATACGACCTTATGAACGACCTCATGTCCTTGGGCATCCATCGGCTCTGGAAGCGTCACACCATCGAGCTCTCGGGCGTGCGGCGCGGGCAGAGGGTGCTGGATCTCGCGTCCGGAACAGGCGATCTCGCCGAGCGCTTCTCCGGCATCGTCGGCTCGACGGGTCTGGTGGTCATGTCCGACATCAATGCCTCCATGCTCACCGAGGGGCGCGAGCGCATGCTCGACCGGGGTCGCGTCGGCAACCTGCACTACGCCCTCATCAATGCCGAGAGGCTGCCGTTCCCGTCGGACTATTTCGACTGCGTCACCATCGGTTTCGGTCTGCGCAACGTCACCGACAAGCAGGCTGCACTTGTGGAGATGCAGCGGGTGCTGCGGCCCGGCGGACGGGCACTGATCCTGGAGTTCTCCCACCCGGTCAGCCGCCCCCTGAGCAAGGCGTACGATCTCTACTCCTTCTCGGTCCTTCCGACACTCGGTCGCCTGGTTGTGAACGACCCCGAGAGCTATCGCTATCTGGCCGAATCCATCCGCATGCACCCGGACCAAGAGACGCTGCGCGCCATGATGGAAGCGGCCGGGTTCGAGCGGTGCGACTACTTCAACCACAGCGGCGGTATCGTCGCCATCCACCGAGGTTACACACTGTGACCGAAGGCATCCAGATTCCGGACGCGGTGCTGGCCGTCGTCGAGCAGGCACTGAACGGCTATATCGCGCTGGACCCGGAGGGTGCGGCTGCATTCGCTGCACTGGAAGGGCGGATCATCGCCATCGAGCTCAAAGGATTCGGCACGCGCGTGACCATCATCCCGAGCGACCGGCGCCTCCAGCTCTTCGGCGCCTACGACGCCGAGCCCGACTGCCTGATCCGCGGCACCCCGCTCGCACTCGCCCGCATGGGCATGGCCGAGCGCAAGGAGACCCAGATCATCCAGGGCGAGGTCGAGATCCTCGGCGACACGTCCCTGGCGCAAGCCTTCAACCGTGCGATCGCCGGTCTCGACGTGGATTGGGAGGAGCAGCTCGCGCGCCTGATCGGCGACCCCTTCGCCCACCAAGTCGGCAACCAGGCGCGCGCGGCGGCGCAGTGGGCACGCAAGACCTCCGAGTCCCTGACCGCGGATCTCCAGGAATACCTTCAGGAAGAGGCCCGCCTGACCCCGACCCGCTACGAGGTCGAGGCATACCTGGCGCAGGTCGACATCTTGCGCGACGATGTCGCGCGCGCCGAGGCGCGCATCGAGCGCCTCGAGCGAACGCTTGCGGGGCGCGGCACTCGGTCATGATCGGACCCCGCGAGGCCCTGCGGCTCTTCCGCATCAATCGGATCCTCCTGCGTCACGGACTCGACGAGGTCATCCTCGCGACCCACCTGTTTCGGCCGCTGCGTTGGATCACCTACATCTCGCCCTGGCACTGGTACAGACGTGACCTGCCGACGTCCTACCCGGTGCGCGTGCGCCTCGCGCTGGAAGACCTAGGGCCCATCTTCGTCAAGTTCGGTCAGATCCTCTCGACCCGACGTGATTTGATGCCCGACGACTTGGCCGTCGAGCTGGCCAAGCTCCAGGATCGGGTGCCGCCCTTCGACGGCGCCGAGGCGCGCGCCATCATCGAGAAGGCTTGGGGCTGCTCGGTCGACGACGTCCTCGACGAGTTCAACCCCATCCCGCTCGCCTCCGCATCCATCGCACAGGTCCACACCGGACGTCTGAAGAACGGGACCGAGGTCGTGGTCAAGGTGCTGCGACCCGGCATCGAGCGGACCATCCGCGGCGATCTCGGGCTCATGTATACCGTCGCCCAGCTCGCCGAGCGCTACTGGAAGGACGGGCGGCGACTGCGCCCGGTCGACGTGGTCCGCGAGTACGAAAAGACAATCTTCGACGAGCTGGATCTGCAACGCGAGGCCGCCAACGCCTCGCTGCTGCGTCGCAACTGGATCCACAGCGAGATGCTCTACATCCCGGAGGTTTACTGGGACTGGACCCGCCCCGGCGTCATGGTCATGGAGCGAATCTACGGCACGCCGGTGAGCGATGTCGCGACGCTCAAGGCCCAGGGCGTGACCATGAAACAACTCGGCGAGCGCGGGGTCGAGATCTTCTTCACCCAAGTCTTCCGCGACAACTTCTTCCATGCCGACATGCACCCGGGCAACATCTTCGTCGAGCCGTCCGGGCGTTATATCTCAATCGACTTCGGCATCGTCGGCACTCTGACCACGGAGGACCAGCGCTATCTCGCCGAGAACCTGCTCGCCTTCTTCGAGCGGGACTATCGGCGCGTCGCCGAGCTGCACGTCGAATCCGGCTGGGTCCCGTCCGGCACCCGGGTCGACGAATTCGAGTCCGCGATCCGCACCGTCTGCGAGCCCATCTTCGAGAAACCGCTGGCCGAGATCTCCTTCGGCCACTTCCTGGTGCGGCTGTTCCAGACCGCGCGGCGCTTCGATATGGAGATCCAGCCGCAGTTGGTGTTGCTCGAGAAAACCCTGCTCAACATCGAGGGCCTTGGCCGTCAGCTCTACCCCGAGCTGGACCTCTGGACGACGGCAAAGCCTTACATGGAACGCTGGATGAAGGATCAGATCGGGCTCGTCGGCCTGCTCGAGCGGACCAAGCGCAACTTCATCTCCGTCGCCGATCAGACCCCCGAGATCCCCTTGATGGCCTACCGGATCCTCAGCACCTACGACAAGCGTCTGCGGGCAGCGGAGGCCGGGGCATTCGGAGACCACCGCCACAACTCAGGGCACGACAAGGCCGCATCGACATCCCAGTCGGTCCGCGCACTCGCCGGCGCCACCGTCATCGTCTGCGGAACTCTCATCCTCCTGCTCGGCCCAGGTCCCTGGCTGCCGGCGACGACCGGGGTTGCGCTCGTCGCAGGCTGTTACCTGGTCGGCGCGTTGCTGTTTTTCTCTGCGGGACGGCAGGCTTAGCGACGACTCCGTAACAAGGTGAACACCTTGACTAACGGGTAGGATGGGTAGAGCGCCAGCGAATCCCATCCAGCCCGCGCCAATGGCATCAGACCGAAACCCGGCAACGCGGCGGTTTGGAAGATGGGTTTCGCTGACGCTCTACCCATCCTACAGCGTTACGGCACCGGTGTGCCGAGCCGTGCGAGGTACAACCAGCCGTCTCGACGGCAGGCTTAGGCCTAAGCGTAAGCACTCAACTCTTCGACTCAGGACGCGCGAGCAACTCCACCTCGTTCACGAGACGCTCCAGATCCACATCTTGCCAGCGGCGCTCACGGAGCAGATGCGCTGTTCGATCCGCCCAGGTAGCGCGATCCTTTGCGGAGGCGTCTGCACCTGCCTCACGGGGCGCCGGCGCAACGGCTTGCTCGGTCGCAGACGCACGCGAGATCGCGGCCTCGAGCGGCGGCGCCTTCGGGGACCCGTCGCGCAGCTCCTTATACTGCTCCAGCACATCCGCGGTCGTTCCTGCCCCGACCACACGACCGTGCTCCATCAACACTGCCTTCGTGCACATCTTCGAGATCAACGCCTCCGAATGAGACGAGAGCACGATAATCGAAACCTGTTCGGTAAACAGCTTCAAGCGCTGGCTTGCCTTTTCCAGGAAGGCCGCATCGCCGGCCCCGATGCCTTCGTCGATCAAGAGGATGTCCGGCGCGACCGAGGTCGACACCGCAAACGCCAGACGCATCCGCATACCGGCCGAATAGGTGCGAATCGGAAGGTTGAGGAAGTCTCCCAGCTCCGTAAAATCGGCAATCTCGTCCAGCCGCTCCCGCATTTGGGAGCGGCTCAGGCCCAGATAGAGTCCGCGGAGCAAAATGTTTTCGTAGCCGGTGCTCTCGGGATCCATCCCTAGACTGATATCGAACAAAGGCACGGTCGAGCCATGAATGGACACCCGCCCTTCGTTCGGCTCGTAGATGCCGCCAAGGACACGAAGCAGCGTCGTCTTACCCGCCCCGTTATGCCCGACCAATCCGATCCGATCCCCGCTTTCGAGCTTGAGATTGATATCCTGCAATGCCTGCACGACCGAGATCCGATCCGAACCCGAGTCGGAGCGAATCTGTCCGCCCGTCGCACTTTGGATCAAGCGATTCTTGATGGATCGCGTCGCCGAGCTGTAGACCGGGAAGGAGACCGAGACCTTCTCCAGAGTGATCGATGCCATCGTCCCTATCCTCAAACCCAGTAGGCGATCCGCCAACGGTAGGCGGAGTAGAAAAAGAGCGTGATCGCCCACCCGAAGACCGCGATCAGCAGGACCGCCAGCCAGTTCTCGAAGGCAGGGGGGTTGCCCAGCATCGGCGCGCGGAGGATCTCGACCATGTGATAAAAGGGATTAAGCTGCAGGAACAATGCGCGATCCGGCAACATATCAGGTCGCCATATCACCGGCGTCAAGAAAAAGAGCACCTGAACCACACTGCCGACAATGAGAGGAACATCGCGAAAGCGCGCACTCAAAAGACCGAAAAAGAGCGCCATCCAGAAGCCGTTGATCAGGAGAATCAAGACTGCAGGAAATAACCAGAGAATGTTCCAGGTCACACCCACGTCATACCACCAGGCCACGGCCACGAAGATCCAGATATTGTGGGCAAAGGAAATGACCGCCGACCACAATTCACGGTAGGCATAGATGGAGACGGGCGCATTGAGCTGCCGGATCATGCCCTCCGCCGCGATAAAGGTTGTGCAACCGCCCAAAATGATTGCCGAGACAAGGCCCCATATGATAAAGCCTGCAGCGAGGAACGGTAGATACTCTTGCAGATCCTGGCCGAAGATCTGACCGTATAGAAGCCCCAACGCAAAGACCATGACGCCCATCGAGATGGTGATCCAAAATGGACCGAGGGTTGAGCGCCGGTAGCGCTGACGCACATCGTGGAGTCCGAGCGTCGCCCAGAGCTCGCGACGGCGCCAACCTTCAAGGATATCGTCCAAGGCACGGCGTAATTGCTCAGGCTGCAAGCCGAAACGAAGCTGTTGGATCAAAGGCGACTGGACTCGTTCGGCGTTAGTCGACATCACAGTAGGTTTCCGCAGGGGCGATTATAGACAAAAACTTATATCGCATAATCAACTTCATAAAACTCCAGAAAAGCAAAAGAGGCGCGCATCAAACACACGAATCTCAAGCCACCCTGGCGACAAGTTTAGCCGTGACAGGGATGACAAACAACGCATGTCGCGCCGGCCCCACCGCGATAATCACCAACACGCCGGTTTCGCGAGATCATTCGCTGTTAAGTTGAGTGCTGAAGTTTCCGGCTTCCGGAGGGGGTCGGCGACAGGGGTGGGGAGTATTCTGAGGGGATTTGCCTAGATTCGCGCAAACCCTGTTGAAATCCCAGCCTCCCGAAGCACTACTGACGCCTGCCCGCGCCAGAGCCCGGAAACTTCAGGTTGAGTGCTGTATGCTTGATTTCAGGTAACCTTGCGAGAGCTTGTCGGTTGAACAGGAATCGCCAGCAAAGGCACCTCTAAAGATCAAGCTCCATGACAGTCAGGATCGCTGCCGCTGCGCCACGGGCGGAGCTAAACGATTCAAAAATATACTATTTTAAACCGCGCCACGCTAGAGATCGTAGATGCAGCAAACGTCGAACACACGCGAAAATGAGCATCTCGCTCTTGACGTCGCTCCCGATGCGGTTTAGTACATTAGTTTTTTGATAAAGCTGCTCCGTTCAGCGTGACCCCTTACTGCGGCAGTATTACGTACAGCCTTCGCTGACGGTTTTCAGCGTGAATTCAACACCGGATTTGCCCAAGAATCCTGTCAGTTCCCAGGAGTGGCTCACGGCTCGCCTCCAGCGTCGCATCTCGACACTAAAACGTTGATCTTAACTGATTAGGCTCGGAATGATTGAAGTTGATACACGTTACGGCAGTCTAACGGTTCCGGACACGGCGACGGATCTGATCGGGCGTTTTCTGGATCGCTATGGTGAGTGGGCATGGGAAGAAGCTCGTTTCGTTGCCAATACGTTACCGGGAGATCGAGTGCGTGTTCTCGACGCCGGTGCATTTATCGGCACCTTTGGTCTCGGTTTAGCGCTCCAGAGGCCCATCGATTTTCTCTGCTCAATCGAAGCCAACGGCGCACTGATTCCCTTTCTCAAGGGGAATATCGCACGCAACTATCACGGCACGTCATGTGTTACCGAGGCGATTCTCGGATGGCCCGAATTCAATTTCCATGATGGACACACCGACCCCTGCAATCTTGGTGCAACTTCCTTCGTTGCTGGAGATGAAGAAGTTCCCCTATTGTCGGAGACCGAAACCGTCTTTCAAGAGCGTCTCGTCACACTCGCTGAGCTTCGCGCGGAGCACGGGGCCTTCGATCTCATCAAGCTTGATTTGGAAGGCATGGAGCTCGGAGTTCTCGAAGGCGACCGAGAGCACCTCGCATGCGGCAAAACCAGCATCTGGGTCGAGTGCAGAGAAGATCCGAAATCCTTGGACATTGCATCCGTACTTCTATCTTGGGGATTGGATCTTTACTACTTTGCTTTTCCTGCCTACAATCCGGACAACTTTCGAGGTGATCCCGTCCTGATTTTACCGCTGGCCTACGAAGCCGGAATACTCGCTGCACCCAAATCTCCGCCTGTGTTGGACGGTGAGATGCTCCGTCATGGCTGCATCCTCCGCCGCGTTAACCACCAAGACGACCTGAAAGAAGCTCTTTGGCACACCCCTCGCTGGGGGGAACGAGATTGGGTCGGTCTCGGCACTGCAGAGGTGATCGCTCTTGCGGTACATAGGCTTCGGGGCGAGGAATATGAGACCTATCTCTGCCCTGGCTGGCACCCTAAGCAGCTACCGGACATCGGTGTCTTGGCCCGGCTAGCCGAAACCGAAGCGGGACTGAGAAAAGCCGAGAAGCTCGCCCTCGAGCGCCTCGCTCTACTCGAAACCGAGCGAAAGCGGGCGCTGAGCGCCGAGGCGCGCATGACACACGCCTGTGTTGAAGCACTCGACCGCCTGTCCGACCTTGGAGCGGAGCGAGACCGTGCCGACGAATTCGAGAAACGCGCCCTAGCCGCTGAGCGGCGAACCAGCGAGATCGAAATGAGCACAACCTGGCGCTTGACGTCGCCACTCCGTCAAATCCTCAACGTGAGTCCACGTCTCCGCGCCGTTTTGCGCCGGATCCTGGTCAGGCATCAAGCCTGATAACGCCTTGCCGTTAGCCGATTCAACAACCAAAAGGCGATCGCGTGTGGATAGCTTAGATGCAAGATGTTCCGACTTGGTGCGACGCGCAAGCGAAGAGGAACGCCGAGCGGTCGCCGCGCATTTCGACTGTAGCTATTATCTGACGTCCAATAGTGACGTGCGCGACGCGGGCATCGATCCACTAACGCACTTTCTCGAATGTGGTTGGCGCGAGGGCCGCAACCCCAGCCGATTTTTCGACACGGACTACTACCTCGCAAAGTATCCCGACGTCGCGGCAGCCGGCATCAACCCACTTCTACATTTCATCCGGGCCGGTGCTCGAGAAGGGCGACAACATCGCCGTCCGCTCGATGCGTTCCGCCGGCAGCTCGAGGACAGCGTGTCGCTGCGAGTCAAAGCGAAGCGTTGGGCCGCAACTACAGAGTGCTCGCCAACGATCTCGACAGCCGCGCTATCGGAAGCCATCGCAATTACATCGGGTCGCGGATTAATCCTGTCCCTTAGTCATGACGACTACGCGCGCAATTACGGTGGTGTTCAGTTGGTCATCGGCGACGAGCAGGCCGTGTTCAGCCGAATCGGTTGGCGTTACCTCCACGTTTCGCCAGCGACGCCGCTTCCGATGCTCGCAGACCCCGAACCTGCCGACGATTTCGCTGTGAGCCTTCGCGTCGACGCCGAGTGGATTGGAATCGCCAAGCTCGCAGACCTCATTGCCGTCGTTGCAGAGCAGCGTCGTCAGAGCATCGACATACGATCCGTTATTCACCATCTAATGGGTTTCGCTCCTGAGCTTGTTTGCGAGCTTCTCCGCGCGAGCGGCGATCGCCGCCCGATCATCTGGATTCACGATTTCTTTACAGTCTGCCCGAGCTACGCACTCATGCGTAACGACGTCGTTTTTTGCGGCGCCCCGCCACCCACATCTGCCGCCTGCGGCATCTGCTCTTACGGGGATGAGCGTATACCTCATCACGCAAGAATGAGAGAGTTTTTCGAGGCAATGCACCCCTCCGTGCTGGCACCGTCCGAAATCGCCCTAAGCCTTTGGCAACGGCTTGCTGGCTTGCCTCATGCGCAGGGCGAAGCGCATCCTATTGCCCGAATCATAACCGCACCCTCGGAGCGACGGCCCCCCCCCAACGCATCAAGTCGACCGCTTCGCGTAGCTCACCTCGGCGCCCGGGCGTTCTTGAAAGGATGGTCGATTTTCGAGGATCTCGCAGAACACCTGGGCAACGACGGCCGATACGAGTTCCTGCAACTCGGGTCGCCGGACTCCGGTTCCCCCCTACCCAGCTTCATTCGCAACATTCCGGTCATTGTCGATATGAGAAAACGCAATGCAATGGTTGAAGCGATCGCCGAGGCACGCGTCGACGTCGTCGTGAGTTGGCAGCTTTGGCCGGAGACCTTCTCGCTGTCCGTCCATGAAGCGCTTGTCGGCGGTGCATTCGTTGTTGCGCGAATCGGTGCAGGTAACGTCTGGCCCGCTGTCGAAGCGAATGCTCCCGAGCAAGGCTGCGCTGTCGTTGACGAAGCAGCGCTGATCAATCTTTTCGAGCGCGATCGGCTGCGGCTACTCGTCGAATCCTCTCCAAAGCTCCGCGGCGCGCTACTCCCGATCGAAGTCACCGTAAGCTGGCTCCAGATGCATTTAACAGTCCGTTAACAACCAACGCTCAACGACGGCGGCGGAACGCAACAAGAAAACATCGTGAACAGTCATGTCTGAGACCCATTGTTTTACCAGTGCCTCATTCGCATCTCTTGACCGCGTGCGCGTACTCGGCAAAACACTGCGCCGCCATCACCCCGAATGGACATTTTGGCTGTGCCTATCCGACCGTGAGCCAGCGGGCTTCATGTTCGACGCCGCACACGAGCCGATCGATCACGTGGTGCGTTTGGAAGAACTCGGCATCGCAGACCTTGAGCGTTGGACGTTCGATCACGATGTCATCGAGTTGTGCACAGCCGTGAAGGGGCCGATGCTCTGTCGACTTCTCGAGACGGGCGCAAACAAGGTCGTCTATCTCGACCCCGACATCGCGCTCTTTGGAGATCTTCACGACGTCGAAGAGCTTCTCGACCTCCACGATGTCCTTCTGACGCCTCACCATCTCGAGCCCGACGGCGAGCGCCAGACGATTCTCGACAACGAGATCGGTTCACTAAAACACGGTATCTACAACCTTGGATTCCTTGCTGTCGCCAACACCGACGAGGGCTGTCGCTTCGCACGCTGGTGGCGTGACCGGCTTTTTGAGTTCTGTTTCGACGATATCCCCAACGGCATCTTTACCGACCAGCGTTGGTGTGATCTTGCACCGGTCTTCTTTCCGGGTGTCCATGTGCTGCGCGACCCCGGCTACAACGTTGCAAGCTGGAACCTGAGTCGACGGCCGATCTCGATCGGGGAAGACGGCAACCTCTACGCTGCAGACCAGCCGTTGCGTTTTGTCCATTTCGCAAATATCAACGGGGCCGGAGAAACCATGCTGGAACGCTACGCAGGCGGACGATTAGCCGTCTTCGAGTTTATCCATTGGTATCGATCCCGCTTGGCCGCCTACGCGTCTTCCGGACTCCCGTCCGGTTGGTGGGCTTACGGTACTTACTCGAATGGCTCGCCAATTCTGCGTGAGCATCGACTCGCTTACCGGACCCAGCCGGATCTTCGCGAACGCTTCCCGTCTCCTTTTACTGTTGGACCCAACTCCCTTGCCGCATATTTCGCGGCTACTGAACCCTAACCATAAAACACAGATGACCGCATACCCTCCATGGATTAAGGATCTGGTCACTTTCAAGCGGGCAAACCCAGCTCAACCAACAGATTCTTGATCCGAGGCCGATTCGCAGCAACCGAGAAACGTTCGGTGACTGCTCGCAGACCAGCCAACGAAGAACGCTCCCACTCATCGGCACTCTCGTAGAGCTGCACGATCGCCGCAGCGAACGCCTCGGACTCTGCAGCCACAAGAATGCCCTGACCGTCGTCCAACCCAAGTCCCTCGGCGGCCGTCGGGGTAACGACACAGGGCACTCCGTACCCAAGACTGGTCACCACCTTGCCCTTAAGGCCAGCGCCGTAACGCAGCGGCGCGATTGTCAGACGCGCCCGAGCAAACAGCGGCTCAATGTCCGCGACATAACCCAGAACCTCCACGCCGTGTCCCTTGAGTCCAAGAATCTGTGGAGACGGATAGCTCCCCACAATCGAAAGCTCGGTCTCGGGCAACCGACGACGCAAGCTAGGCCAGACGCACTCGCAAAACCAAACGATGGCATCCACATTGGGCGGATGACGAAAACTGCCTATAAAAACAAGACCTCGTCTCCCGCCATAGCCCAAACTGCGGCCAGGAATCTCGCGAAGCAGCGGAATAACATGTAGGCGTGCTGCCGGCACCTCCTTGGCGAGCAGCTCGCGCTCGAACGGACTGATGACAATGGTACTGTCGGCCCCACGCACAACCTCAAGCTCTTGATCCTTCATGCGGCGGGCAATCGATCGGCTTCGCGTCTCGGACTGCGTCGCCTCCCGTCGCTCTGCGCGCAGATAATGCAGATCGACCGTATTGAAGATCACCTTGGCGCGCGGACAATGTGCGCGAACATGTTTCAGATACCTTAATCCTTGTCCCAGGCGCATGAGCATGACGACATCGAACTCATCGCCGCGAGTTCGGAGAACTTTCTCTACGGAATACGCGAAAGGTAAATAGAGACACTCGACGCCCAGATCCTGGAGATCCCGGGTATAGGGTCCTGCATACAAGAGATCCGCTGGCAGAAAGGTGACACGATAGTCAAGCGATTCGAGGACACGCAAGTAGTTGAGTAGGTCGATCGAGCCAGAGTCCCGGTCAGGCGTCGGAGTGCAGGCGTCGATGATCAGCATCCGCGCCCTGGGTTGGCGATCGGCATTGATGCCGTCCTTCTGCGCGTCTTGCCCGAAACGCGCAGCAAGGTTCTCCCGCCACTTCGTACGGTCCGACCACTGCAGCTGTTCGAGCCAATCCCGATAGGCGGGCGTACCTCTAAACCATGGCCGGAGGAGCCGAAATGCGAGAGACTTGACGGCGAACCTGAGCCGTCCACTGAGCGGCAAACGATGCCAGAGCACCTGCAGCGCCCGCTCGATCCCAAACATGCAAGGTTTCATTCTGATTTCCGGCGTCTCGTGAACGACGATATCGAGGTGATCACTTCGGATTGGCTAGCGGAAATGGTTTCCCGGGCGTGTCGATCCGAGACCGGCGAGGTTGGCGCCATGATCTATCCTCCGGATGGTAGCATCCAGCACGCTGGCGTCATTCTGGGCTAGCGCGGAATCGCGACACATGGGTTCGCGGGCATGCCGAGGGGTTAAAGTAGGTCACGGCGGTCGAACCCGCGTGGTACAAAACTTTTCTGCTGTTACAGGCGCTTGTTTAGCCGAATACCGGAAACCCTCATACCAACGGCGTAGGTTGTGCCGAGCCGCGCGAGGCACAACAAACCGTCGGCGCAGGTTGTGCTTCCTATCGTCAGCACAACCTACGGGTATGGAAGTTTGCGGAAATCACCTTAGTCGTCCGGAGGACCGTCTACGAACAGGTCGGCGGCTTGGACGAACAACTCGCCGTTGACTACAACAACATCGATTCTTGTCTGCGTGTGCATGAAGCCGATTACGTCGACCTGTGGTCGCCCTTTGCCGAGCTGTGCCATCATGAATCGGCATCGCGGGGTACTGAGGATTCGCCCGATAAGATCGAACGATTCCGAGCAGAGGAGATCCTGATGGAAGTGCGCCCGGGAGGCCTCCTGCGTAAGGATCCGACCTACAATCCAAACCTGAGTCTAATGGATTTTTATTTCGCTATAGCCTTTCCAACATGGATCCAATCGGCTACGTCGAGGCTGATCAGCTCCCCGCGGTCGATGTCGAACTCGATTGCACCATGAGATCATACACACGCTTAGCGACCACCTCGGGTCCCTGGACCGCCGGTAGTTGATCCGAGATCGAATGATCAAATTGGCTTTCCAGGGCGGCGAGGGTGGTGACAGAGAAAGAGAGTAGATCTGCCTCACTAAAGATCGTCACGGGATCCTCGAATTCATCCTCCTCCTCGAGCGCGAAGCCGAGGTGGCTTTGGATATAACTTAGGCCATCGCGGTTCTTCTCGATGAGCGGCGCGATGAGCGAAGGATCTAGAACCAGCTTACTGCCTCCGAGTGGAGCGACTCTGGAAATCAAATGATCACGAAGCTGATGATGATCGGGGGTCACGGCGCCGTATTTATTGAAGATATAGATCAATTGCAGGGCTTCCAGCGATAGGGATCGATTACTTCTTTCTGGGGCTAGGTTGAATTCAAATTCGATTCCAAACGTTTGACAAAAATCTTCGACGACATCGCGTTTGAAGAGTCGGCTCGGCACATAGGGCTTCAATAGGACGTTTTCGCGGGAGAATACCTGCTCGAAGGTTTCGAATCGCACGTATTTGGGGTCGCAGTCATCGAAACTGAACCGATTTTTGCCGTGCTTGATAATTTCGCAAAAAGCGCTCGTGATATAACTGTGTGGCGGACGAACGTAGATCATGATCTGTATTCGCTCGAAATGCTTACCGAGGAATGACTTGACTCGGATCAGTTCTTCATGGTTTAAAAAGCCGATTTCCTCCCCTGAAATGATTTCAGTGACACCTGGGGCGATGGCAGAAAAGCTATTTAAGAGACGATTTAGTACTTGGTCGTTATAGCTTTCAATTTGCTCAGGAGTACGCCCGAGTAAACGATGAGGAAGCAAGCACTTTGGGTCGCTGATAAAGACGCTCGAAACGGGAATACTGTGATTAGCTTCGTGGAGATCGGAATAGTGAAATCGAGGGTCCTTCAGCCCTCGGAAAAGCGCGTTCTGAATGCTAGAAGTTCCTGTTTTATGCATGCCGACATGTAAGATACATAATTCTTTTTTCTTGGCGGAGGTTTGTCTCGATGTCGTTGTTGCATTGCCCTCGTCGGCTCCCTCATTGATGCGGGAAAGGGTTTCGAGTAGGGCCCCCTTGAATCGAATAGGATCACAATCATCGCGAATCTTTACGAGTGCGCCGTCTCTTAGTGTCGACCAGAGGCCAGATTCCCCGTGGAGACGATGGCAAGCCTCGGCGAAGTGCCGCGCGGTATCCGCGACTAGCAAATGTGACCCTGATGACCATAAGAGTTGTTGCGCGAGAATCGTGGTGGCGACGATTGGCACGCCGTTAGCCGCCGCCTCGTGGATCTTCATCGGTACGCCCGCCGCGTAGCGAGTTGGCGCTATGAATACGCGAGCCGTAGCGTAAAGCGGACGCAAATCATGTACGCGACCGAGAAAACGAACACGTGGATGATTGATGGTCGCGAGGCTAGGTGCTGAGCAACGTCCCGCGACTGTGAGTGAGATCGTATTTTTCGATGCTTGGTCTAGAATTGGCATGACATCCTGCACGAACCAGAGCAGTGAGTCGACATTCGGGGAATCGTCTTCATCTAATGCGCCAACAAAGAGTAAGCCCCAGCGCTCTTCGAATGATGGCTCAGTTGGCATGGGCGTTATGGCATGTCCGAGCACTCGCACATCCCGCTTTCCCGATGCGCGGAACCGGTCGGCGTCGATCTCATTAACTGTCAGAACAGTCCGAGCGAATCGAGCCAAAGCCAATTCGGCATCGACGAGATGCTGCTCGTGCTCGACATCCATTGGTCGACCGAGTAACGAGCAGCGCATCGCGTCGCGCGCGGCGAAAATTGCCTCGGCATCGTAAATTAGCGCAATTTCCTTGAGTCGATCGGATTCCGCTCGAACGGCATCGAGGAAAACTCGCATGTTGTGGGGGCGACTGACCAGAATGACATCGTAATATCCGATACGACTCGATAGGAAATCGACCAGACCGTCCGCGCCAGTTCCCACTGAAAATTCGATTGAATTTGGGAAACTGTGATAGGTTTCCTCGTAACATACATCTGGGTAAACCAGCGGATAGAATGTCACGAACCATCCGGAGCTCGCGATCGTTTCAAGAATATGCGCTGCTCTCGGGTAACCCGCTCCAAGAGACGCAAAAGGTACGCGATCGTCGACGATGAGCAAGCGGCCTTGTCGATTTGGACGCATGCGTGCGGCGAGTGCGCCTACCTTTGGCTCGAGATGAGAGGATTGTAGTGCCTCGAAGTGACGTTCTACAAAGACAGCGCGATTCCTGGACTGTAGAACCAATGCATCCTTCGATGATTTGGAACTGCCGAACTCGAAATGAGTCACTACGATTCTCGGATCATAGGCCACTCGATATCCCATTTCTCGTACACGCATGCAAAGGTCGGTTTCCTCGTAATAGGCTGGCGCGAATCTCGTGTCGAGGCGACCAAGTCTCTCGAATAGCTCACGACGGATCATCAAGAATGCCGCGGAGCAATAATCGACATCTCGCTCGAACTGAAATTCAGCTTCGCCGGGATCACGTCCTCGTCCGTAACCAAGACAACTGCCATCGCGCCAGATAATGCTCCCCGCTTCTTGTAGACGACCGTCGAGCAAAACGAGCTTGCCGCCGACGGCGCCGAGGTCTGACTCGGCATCGAGACGCCGGCATGCAGCCGAGATCGAACCAGGCTTCAAGCGTGTATCGTTGTTCAGCAGCAGAATGTAGGAACCACGGGCGTGCGCCGCTGCTGCATTCACACCTTTCAAAAAGTGTAGATTTTCCTTGCCGCGAATGACCCGAGGACCTTGCAGGCGATCGAGCAACTCACCCGTAAAATCGGTCGAGCGGTTATCGAGGATGATGATCTCGCAGGGTACATCGAGCGCATGTTGCAGGTTTTTCAAACAATGGAAGGTGAGCTCCCCCTGATTGAAAAGTACGAGCAGTATGCTGACCTTGGGGGCGCTGAAGGTGGGGAACCATAAACGTTCATCCCGAGCGAGAAAAATTTCGATATCCTTGCGACATTGCGAGCGGAAGTCCTGCTTGATCCGTTCGAGCCCATAGTCAGCAGTCATTGCATCGATATCGGCGGGTCTCGGGCGGATACCTGGAAGCAGCAATGCTGGCATCTGATCGCTGACGATGCGCCCGAGACCGAACACGGAATCAATCCTAGACGGGCTTTCGGGCGGCCGAAGATTGCCCTCGAGTCCGACGCGGACCCAGCGATAACCGGCTTTTTCGCAGGCATAGAAGTAGAGACGCTCGATGACATGAGCGAGTGTCGAATCGGTCTGTCCCTGCTCGACCGGAAAATCATCGAAACTAAGGCCCATATGCAAGAGTGGTTGCAAGGCGGCTGTGCGTGCCCAAAACATCGAGCCAGCAGGGAAATCGAGAGGGCTATCGATTGCTAAGTCGACACCCATGCGCTGGGCCATGTCGCGAGCCAACTCGAAATTGCTCTCCCAAGTCATGTAGCGGCGAACGAACGGATGTGTTCGAGGCGCGATCATGCCGAGCTTTGGCAGGCGAACAAAGGCGCTCAGGATACTCTGCACAGCCGCGGTCGAGCCCAACAATGACGTGAGTATGAGTCGACGCCAATTCGCTAAGGCTTCATTATGAGTTGATTTTTTGGTGTGAAGATGCAGGACGAGATCATGATGTTCGTAAATGTCACTCAAGCCGATCAATTTCGGTGCGATATCTCGTCCCCGATTCGGATAGACTCTGACTTCGGCATGTTGTTGACAAGGTGTTTGAGCGAGTGTGAGATGAATCGCACTCGCTTTTTGCTCTGTGTCGGTGGTCAGGAAGAGATTAAATGGAATGTCGATATTGTCGAGAGCATCCAGGAGTTCAGGCAATAGCTCAAGATGGAATGCGTGGAGACAGACTGCGAGTCGGAGTCCAGATAGATCCTGATTCTCTTGGTAGTTGAATGGAATAATCGTGACAGGCTCTCGGTATGAGGGCGAGTTCGTGTGAACGAACGATGCCTTGGGTGACCGACCTTCTTTGATTCCGTGCAACATGTAATGTGCGAGTGGATTGATGCCCTTTCGGGCGACATCAGGATTATGGCTCAAATACCAGCCGCTATCGAATCGGGGGCTCGGATCTCGACCTTCTTGAGCGCCGTACAGGATGTAATGTGCGAGCGGATTTTGGCCGGTCATGGCGACATCAGGATACTGGGTTAAGTACCAAGTGGTATCGAACAATGGATTGGGATTACGACCGGAGGGGGCTCCGTGCGCGAGATAATGGGCGAGCGGATTGAGCCCAACCGCAGCGACATCGGGATACCGGGTCAAGTACCAAGCAGAATCGAACAATGGATTGGGATTACAACCGGCGGTGGCACCGTGCGCAAGATAATGGGCGAGCGGATTGAACCCAGCCGCGGCGACATCGGGATACCGGGTCAAGTACCAAGCGGAATCGAACAATGGATTGGGATTACGACCGGCGGTGGCACCGTACGCGAGATAATGGGCGAGCGGATTGAGTCCAGCCGCTGCGACATCGGGGTACCGGGTCAAGTACCAAGCGGAATCGAACAATGGATTGGGATTTCGTCCGGCGGTGGCGCCGTGCGCAAGATAATGGGCGAGCGGATTGAGCCCAGCCGCAGCGACATCGGGGTACCGGGTCAAGTACCAAGCGGAATCGAACAATGGATTGGGATTTCGTCCGGAGGTGGCGCCGTGCGCGAGATAATGGGCGAGCGGATTGAGCCCAGCTGCAGCGACATCGGGATACCGGGTAAAGTACCAGTCGGTATCGAACAGTGGGTTGGGATTATGACCGGCGGTAGTGCCATGATTGAGATAATGGGAGAGCGGATTGAGCCCAACCGCGGCGACATCGGGATACCGGGCCAAGTACCAAGCGGAATCGAACAGTGGGTTGGGGTCAAAGCCGGTGGTTGCACCCTGCTCGATATAATGAAAGAGCGGATTCATCCCGCTAGACTCGATCTCCGGGTATCGACTGAGATACCAATGCATATCAAAAAGTGGATTTGGGTCGCGCTGCTCTTTCCAACCCGCGACCATCCAGTGAAGGACGCAGTTGTTTCCATGCAATACGATGTCTGCATTCTGTTCGACATACCAATCACGATCGAACAGCCCACTGATCAAGAGCTGCGTTGCTTCACGGCGAATGCGTAACCGCTGCGATAACCCCAAGCTTAAGGTCCACCGTATGAGCTTGAGCGGTGCGAGGAAACCTCTAATTAGTCTCGGCGACCGTCTTTCGATCGCAAGGAATGGTCGAGTGAACTGCCATGCCGCTGTCGTCTGGATGAGGTCGAGTCGATGTAGTGCTCGATTTCTGGTGATCTTTTGCTCTTGAAGCGTTTTCTGCGCGGTATCCAGTCGTGCATCAAGCTTGGCAATGGCGTGCTTGAGCTCGCCGATGCGGGTCTCGCGCGCGGTGCTTTGGGTTTGCTGGTCGGCCAGGGCGTGCTCGAGCTCGCCGATGCGGGTCTCGCGCGCGGTGCTTTGGGTTTGCTGGTCGGCCAGGGCGTGCTCGAGTTCGCCGATGCGGGTCGCGCGCGCGGTGCTTTGGGTTTGCTGGTCGGCCAGGGCGTGCTCGAGCTCGCCGATGCGGGTCGCGCGCGCGGTGCTTTGGGTTTGCTGGTCGGCCAGGGCGTGCTCGAGCTCGCCGATGCGGGTCTCGCGCGCGGTGCTTTGGGTTTGCTGGTCGGCCAGGGCGTGCTCGAGCTCGCCGATGCGGGTCTCGCGCGCGGCGAGCACGTCAATTTTGTCGGCAAGGTTGTCCGCTGTCTGCCGAAGGGTTTTTTCATCGAGTCGCAGGATGGCTCCGAGTGCGTCGCTGGCTCGATCGAATTCCTTGCGCGTGCGATCGAGTCGGGGCAAAGGCTCGATCGAAATCGGGTCCGATTCCAAGATTCGCAGTGCAGCGTAGGTCTCTTTGACCCAAGGCGCCAATGCCGGATGTCTGGCGACCTTCTCGGCGTCGAGCGCGTGATGGCGGTGACGCGCCTCAAGGAACTCGTCGATCTCGATGGCCGATGTCGCCGAGTAGCGGGGCCAAGCAAGGCCGATTCGATCTCCTAATGACGTCATGACGCCACGCCAATCATCGAGCAAGTCGTCGTAGCTCAAGAAGGCCCGAGCCAATCCACGAGAATCATGCTCGGCATCGAGCGCATGACGGAGCCAAAGGATGGATGAGAGCGAAGGGCTGAAACCATTGCGTTTTTTGAGCGACGCGGCCACCTCGAGCGGATTGCGAATCGGTATGATGCACTTGGTCTCGGTCTGGAATGTCTCAAGGACGTCCAGCCAAAAGGGTAGCAAGCGGCAGATACGCGGATCTTTGAGAACGAAGAGCGATGATCTGTCGAAATCCTGCTCCAAAATCCTAAGTGCCCTACTCTTGAATGCGAGCGGCGTGGGGGACGCGAACCAGTCGGAATTGAACCGGCGCCAGTCGTCCCAGCTTGAGCCAGCGCTTTCAAGGATCTCGTCGTTGAGTCGATAGATGTCAATCGACTCCCAAAATCCGGCCTCGTTGTCGTCGTCCGGGGGCATGAGGTTGGAGGGTAAATCCCCCCCCAGCCGGTTGACCACGCGTGTCAAAGCTGAGGTTCCGCTACGATGCATCCCGAGCACGAGGATCGCAACGCGTCGCGGACCCGTTGCTGGCCCGAGCAACGCCATGCTGGTGGGAGACATGTCGACTCGGGCCGGCGATTGAGTCTGGTTCACGCGATTTGTATCTCCATGGGCATTGACGCCAGTCGGGGATGAGTCGTGTCTGGGGCGTTGATCATCGTTTCGCCCAAAACCCTAGTCAAGGAAAATGCATCACATGGCATGGCGTTGCAAATCATAATGTTACGGCAGGAGGTCGCCCGACTATCCCGCAAGTGGACGAAACGATGATCAAGGCCGTCGCGCGGGAGTAGTTTGGAAAAGCCGAATGAAATTCTGTTCGAAGTATCTGACTGTGTCTCAGTTTGGCTCAACATCATAGCCCAATGCTGCAACAAAGGCTACATCGCTCGAATCGAAAAGATCCATCTTATGTGACTTGAATCGATTAATCGACAATGGGGGAGCTACTCGATCCAATAATCTTGAATAGTCTCCCGGTGGAACCGAGTCCCCCAAGAACTCCAGCAATCTGTGCAACTCGTAAATTGGCTCAGCACAGAAGCGTTCGTATTTGATCAGGAGAAAATCTCCACCCATATCGTTTCCGACGGCGAGAGCCCGCTCGTTTACTAGTCGCCAGAACTTAAGAGAAGAACCGGGCGTAATTTCAACATCCTGCCCCATTAAGACGGGCCCCCATAAGCGAAGCTGATTCTGGTTTTTGCTGTGGGCCATATCTAAACCGTTGCGCATAACATGAATATACTTCAATCCGGGGAGGATCCTGCGTAGACGCGCGATAAAAAAATGGGTATTGGGCTCTTTCCAACCCCAGTTCTGACCGGCATCGGCGCCGATTCCGTTCACGAGGGAAGTTGCTCGATTTTGAGCCCATTGCAGTGGAAATTCCGGCAGTCTGTCCTCGAGGGCCAGAGATTCGATGATCTCAGCAGAGGACGGATCGATTGTCTTCTTGCCTGTCATTCGCTCACGAAAAATCCGCACGAGCTTCGTGAACTCATCGTCCGGAACGGTAAAGATCTTTGGACGTTTGAAGAGCAGGGTAAACCAGAGGTTATCGAGAGACTCATTGAGGTCTCCGCCCATGAAGTAGCCAATATCCATCATCAGCCTAGCGATCAGACGCGTTCCACTTCCCCCGAGCCCACCAACAGCGACCGGCGCAGGCGCCGATTGATTACAACGACCGATGACGCACGTACCCACTGCCTGACTATTCACGGACGCTCTCACTTCACGATAATCATTCAATCCGATGTTTCAATAACGCCTGCTCAAGAGACCAAGCAAGTTTCGGTAGAACCGGGACAGGGATCCTGCCTACATACAGGGGAGTAATAACGGGTGCTCGATATGGTTCGGCGCGAATCTGCCGATATTCCTCGTCGAAAACTGAAAACATGGGGCGATCCGCGTTGGTCGCAACACCGCCATGAAGCTGATGAAAGGTTCCTTCGCCAAGTAAGATGATGACTTGGCTCCTCTCGGCCATGCAGGCGCGTCGCCAGATATCGAGATTGGCGAGCCCCCCTCCCGGCATCTGAAAGCGCTCGTCGTATCCACCCAGCTCTTGCCATTGGGCACGAGTAAGAAAGAGCGCATTGCTTTCCCCCAGCGGCGCGAACCAGCCATGTGCCGATGAACCACCGAAAGACGAGATCTCAAATAGCCGATAGGCGTCCGTGGTCCAGTCGACCGAGGCCAGTAGGGCATCCTCTCGCTCTTGATTATATCCGGCCTTGATGGAAAGGCGCTGAATGTCAGGTCCTAAATGGAGATTCACGGTGCCGATCACCGGCCGCGGATGAATTCGGGCGGCACGCATCGCCCCACTTAGAATGCCGGGGGAGGCAAGCCGTGCCCCATCAATCCAAACGCCGATCAAATCCCCTTTCGCCAACCCGAGTCCCTGATTGATTGCGGCAACAGGAGATGCTTGAGCATCTCGTATGGTGTGAATCCGCAGGTTCGGATACCACTCCCTGCAGGCTGCGGCCTCGACAGGCAATCGTGAGCCGTTGTCGACCAAGATGAGCTCATAGTCGGAGGGATCGATCCCCCTCTGGATATCCATAGACAGAGAGCGGATCGTCCTTGGGATCTCGCGCGCCATGTTGTGCGCAATGATCACGATTGAGAGTGCAGGTTTCGACACGGGACCACCAATAACGCATTACGATGAGTACACAGGTGATGCCGGCAGTCATCTGCGATCGCGGATCAGCGTTTGCAGCTCGGCGGTCACATCGACGCGGCGCGCCATCTTATCCCGGAGCTCGCGGAGCTTGCAAAGAAGCTGGGCAACGATCGGGGCGCATGGATCGAGCGCGCCGTCTCGCGCGATGACTGCCGCAGGCAGCGTCTCCGGTTGACGTTTGACGTAGCGATTGACGATTGGATTGTAGCGGTCCCAGAGGGTGCGGTTGGATGCGTCCAGGCCCGCGATGAGCAGCAAGCCGGTGGGGCTTGTATCCAGGGACAGCAGGAGCAGGTCGGGGCGTTCTTCGGCGAGACAGGCGTGCAGCTTCCAGACATCGCCGGTCCACACGCGCGTGCACCGTTCCCGAGTTGCCTGATCCGGGTGATTCGGGAAGATGTCATCGACGATGACAAGAGAGGATGACTTTGACCATCGCTCAACATTCATGAAATCGCGGAGTGCGTACTCGAACAGATGCATGCCATCGATGAAGCTCAAATCGGGCGGAGTGGTAAGCGCTTCGCCGGCCTTAAACTCGAAGAACTCATCACTCGTAGCCTGAATAATGGTGGTCGCTGCATGCAGCGGTTGTTCAACATCCGGAGCACAGTCCACCCCTACAGCCGGCCCATGGGCCAACGCCAAACTATCGCCATGACGTACGCCGATTTCCAAGTAGAGCTCAGGCTTCAGGATCTCGTGGGCTTGGGCCAGTATGGCTCGATAGTGCACCTGGCCGGCGGTGACTTCCGCATTCGGCGAGCCGGAAGGTGGGAATCCGTGAGGGACTGAATTCGACGATGGCAGCCCGGAGCGGATTTGCATTTTGGTGCCCTTGAGCGCTTCATCGACGAACGGCTGAAGTGGTGTCTTCCGGAAGACACCGACGAGATCCTGCCAAGGTCCCCGTTCGTCGCGCCACAGTGCTTCCAGGCGACAGTCAGCGTGCCGCGCGAGGGCAGCAAAGGCATCCGGGAAGAATCGGTAACAATCCACTGGATAACGATGAATCGGACCTGAGGATGGCGCAATCAAAAAGAGAAAGCCATCCGGTTTCATCAGACGAACCATTTCTTTGAAGGCCAACCAAAAGTATTCGCAATGCTCCAGCATCTGGCCGCTGAGAACGATATCGACACTCTCATCGGGAAGTGGGATTTGGTAGGGATCCTCAAGCAAGATATCCACCCCTTCGGCAGCAAGATCCGCGGTTAGGTATCGAAAAACGGGATGAGAGAAGATCGGGCGATAATTTCCGTTGATGTCGGCGCCACCGATATCAAGAACCAAGACATCACTGCGCTGCTCTAGTCCGGCCGGCACAACGTAGCGGTCGTAGCACTTGCGCATGTTTTCAAGGGACGTCGGATGCATTGCGCCATTCACCGCGATGTTTAGGATTGTTTTCGGGGCACAGCGTTCAGGCGAACCGGTGGCGGGGCGCCGGTTTACTCCCTTCGACACGAGCGGATAAGGCTCCGATATGTCATTGGGATGCGCATTTGCTATGTAAAAAGGCGCCCGAAGGCGCCTTTCGTTATCGATGAGGATTGCCGACTACCTACAGCCGGGCCCCGACATCAATTAATTACCATTCGGCACATCATCAAAGATCGCTCTTAGCTCCCCGGTGTTGCGGTTCAGCTCACGAAGGGATCCGTTGTTGATCGTCGGATCATCGGTCGAGCGCAGAAGGAACAGCAAACCTGCCGTTGCCGCACCGTCACGAACATTTGTCGCGTGTGTGGGAATAATCCTATTGGACACCCAGTTGAAATACACCTCAGCCCAACCACGGTTACCCGGTATGGTACCTGTTTGATTGAACTCGAGAATCACGCGTTGGGCGGCCGTTTGCAACAGTGAAGGCTGGATAACTTGACCAGGCTCCGCGAAGGTATACACAGTGGTTTCATTACAGAAGTCGAACAGGTCAGCGTTGGACGGCGAGAATAAGGTGTCGCGCCTTTCTTCCGTATTGAACACGGTACCAATGTCTTCTCCGGGTGCGGAGATGATGCAGTTATCGTCGCCGTTGAAACCGAAGGGCGTGGGTGTTGTGCACTTCGGACGCTCACCAACCACCCTGTTTCCGACGTTGACGAATTCCCAGTCCTGAATCGGGCTGCAATCCTGGTCGATATAGACGTACTTCGTCGGGAACGTGGTGATCCAGTCAAAGCCCACGTTGTTTGTCGGATTGTTGGACCAGTCTCCTTGCAACGACACTGATGCTGTCAAGAGACCATCCATGCGCGCGACGGTGTTGTTGCGACCAATCGGTTCCTGACCCGGGAGATCCCGCGAAACCCAGTTGATGTCACCGAGATGCGGATGATTTTCTTCCTTTGTGTCCCAGGTGTACAGCGAGGAGCATCCGTCGGTGCCTTGGTTGACGCCGTTGTTGACGAGCGTGCAAAGCTGCGGGCTCTGGGCCGCCAGGAATCCGCGATTGAAGGTATTTCTGACATGGATCGCATCTTCTCCGGCCTCGATTCCGCCGCCTGGGATCGTGATCACATGAGCGCCGACCAATGCGTTTTCGACATCCTGGCGGGCCAGGAGGCCAATATCCCCGCCTATCGGTCTGCCTTCGAGCCTGATCGCATTGACATTGGCGCGCGTTCTGAATGCCTCCAAGGCGACATTACACGCCAACGGAATTCCGTCGTCGTTGTGCCTGACAACAACATCCAGATCGACATTCGCTCTGTCCTGAAGACCCTGGAGGTTGATCATCCCGATCACTTCGACGTGACCGACAGCCAGATCCGCATCAACAATTTTTCTACCGGCTTCTACCGCCGGCATAAGAAGTCTCTTAGTCTGATTTGGCGTATTCAAGACGCCGGTGACACAACTGTTATCATTCCAACTGACTACTGGGCGGCCTTGGTTTACAGCCGGGTCGGCGGAGATGAAGAAGTCGAACTTATCGTTTGGCGACAGGAATACGATGAAATCCAGCACATCGAACGAGTATTTCTGCTCGCGGAAACGAACCTTAGCCGCGATCGTCTGCTCGGACGAGGTGTTGGTCAAAGAATAGCTCGTCGTTGCTCCGTTGACCGTGGTGTAGAAGGGGTAAATCACCGAGTCACCGGCCCCAGGAACAGCGATTGAGTTGGTGTTGAGATCGACCGAGAAACCGTAGCTGGTGGCCGGGACGATCGCGGAAACTCCGAGAACGACCCCGAGCGCGACGCTCAAGCGTGTTTTACGAACAGCATTCATTTGCATTCTCCTGCGTTGTTGATCAAGGTTGGTTTCACATGGCTCACAGTTCAGAATCCTAACAAGCAGGTCACTAAGCACGATACGACCCGGCAATGTTCAAGGCACGGGTAACAAAGCTATCTTGAGGAGCATGATCGACCTAAAGTCCGATGTTAGGCCATTTTAGCGCCCGAGCCAAGCACAACACGTTAACCCTCTGTACCTTAATTCGGTCAGATTATCTGCAGATAGTAACCGGTTTTTGCGCAGTCGATTTCGATGGACTGCGGACTGGGCGTTGTTTATTTACCAATAGAGCGAACAACCGTTCCTCATGTACAACGTAGCAGACCAACAGTGTGGCGTCAACGACGAAAGCACAAAAAAGCAAATCACGCTCCGGCAGCGCCGAGCCGAGGGTTATCGGTGCTGACGGGTGGGCGACGAAGCACGGACAAAACGCTTCCTTCACCGTCGCGACGGCACGCCGCGTTGATCGATGACTACCGCATTAAGGTGCCGTTCGACTCAAAATCGAAACATGTCCGCCCTGTCACGCAACCGAATGCTGCCGACAAAGCCCGCTCCCAAGAGTATCATCCAAGGGAGGGAGGATTCGCGGCCTGGTCGTGTCCCGATCAGAATCGCCGATGTCAGCATCGCTCATGCAACGGGTCTTCGCTGCGTTTCGGCGGAACTGCTCGGAACACTACCCACGATCGATGCCTGCCGACCCATCGCCCCATCGCGTTGAAGTCTTCAGAGGAGTCGACATGCCGGACACCCCTGCCGAACCGAAACCATCCGTGGCCGCTTCGCTATGCGATCGCAGCCGATGCCTGGACACTGACAACCTCGGGGGGCTCGGCGAGCTCAAAGGCGCCCCGGTCTTCATCCTGGGACATCATCGGTCCGGGACGACCCTGCTCTACGAGCTGCTCGAGCGCACAAAGTCGCTCAATATCATCACGGCCTATCATGCCGTGTGCTACGACTGTCTGCTGACGCACGCGCAGCGGGGTGAGTCCGATGCCTACAAGCAGAGGCTGAACGACTACCTCGCCGAGCACCGCCTGCAGACGCGACTGATCGACAACGTGAAGATCGACGCGGACATGCCCGAGGAGTACGGCATGATCTTATACAAGAGAAGCGGATCCTTCTCGATCACCCGCAAGAACGTGCCGCTGCTGCGCGAGCTGTGCCGGAAGGTCCAACGCATCGGGGATCCAAGCAAGCCTGTGCTGCTCAAGAATCCTTGGGACTACGACCGTTTTCCGCTGATTCACGAGTTGCTGCCGAATGCGAAGCTGGTCTTTATCCACCGCGATCCTTTGAATGTCCTCAACTCTCAGATCAAGGCGTTGCAGAAGAATTGGACAGCCGACCCGAATCCCTACATCGGGATCCTGTTCGACAGCTACGCACGGGCTCAACGCAATCCGCTGATCAAGACCTTCATGCGCTGGGCGACAAATCCCGATTCCAAGGCCCAGCTCGTGCGGCGCTTCCTGACACGCAAATACATTCGCATGGAAACCTTCTTCCGCCGGCAAATCGGCGCCTTGCCGCCCGAGAGCCATCTCAGCGTCCGTTACGAGGAGCTGTGCGCGGACCCCAACGCGGTCGTGGATCGCATCATGGCCTTCATCGGTGTGGAGGCGGAATTGACCTGCGACTATGCGTCTTTCGTGAATCCTCGCGAGGTTCGGTTGCTCCCCGGGATCGAACGGAACCGAGAAGCCCTACTCAAGAAGCTCGCGACCGTGTCGCAGATTCCCGTATCCGGATCGAGCGTCTCATGAAAATCAGTGTCTTGACCTTCGGCTCACGCGGCGACGTGCAACCCTATGCGGCACTTGCAAAGGGCTTTCACGACGCTGGCCATGAGGTGTGCCTAGCCTGCGACGCCTACTTCGAGACCTTCGTGAAGGAGCAAGGGCTGGCGTTTTGCCAAGCCGGCGATTATGTCCGCGAGATGCACGACGTCATACGCGAGCATCTGAAGATGCCCGCCATCCTTCAGCCCTTGAGCTTCACGCGTTGGGTGGGCTCCAAGCTGCCTGCGATCCTCGAAGGATCGCTCGCCGCCTGCGAGGGCGCGGACGTGATCCTGACATCGCCTGCGGCGATCGGCAGTCTGCATATCGCGGAGAAGCTCGAGATCCCCTGCATCTACTCTGTGGTGGGTCCGCCGCTGACGCCGTCGATCGACTCGCCCAGCGGCTATGTCCCAGGCTTTCGGTACCTGCCGAAATTCCTGTACCGCGGCAGCTATACCCTCACCGAGCAGGCACTGTGGCAGCCCTTCCGCAAGGCGATCAATCATTGGCGCTCGGAGACCCTCGGGTTACCGCCGCTCGCGCTTGCAGGGCCGTTTGCGCGGATGCGCGCATCCAAATCGCCGGTGCTGTACGGGTTTAGCCCGCAGGTTATTCCGCGCGACCCGATCTGGCACGAGAATATCCATATCACCGGGAATTGGTTTCTCCAAACCGATCCGGGTTGGTCCCCACCGCCGGACCTCGCGGATTTCCTCGCGGCCGGCCCGCCCCCCGTCTATATCGGATTCGGGAGCATGGTCAGCGACGACGCAGCACGCTACGGCGAGATGGCCGTCTCTGCCCTGCTGAGGACCGGACAGCGGGGTGTGCTCGCCCGCGGATGGGGCGGGCTCGACCCGGCGAGCTTGCCCGAGACGATCCACGCCATCGAGGCCGCACCCCATGATTGGCTGTTCCCCAAGATGGCTGCCTTAATCCATCACGGTGGAGCCGGAACCACCGGTGTCGGGCTGCATGCCGGCGTCCCGGCCACTGTGATACCCTTCTGGACGGAACAGTTCTTCTGGGGATCTCGGCTGCGGCAGTTGGGCATCGGCCCGGCGCCGATCCCGCATCGTGCCATGACGGCCGATAAGCTGGCCACGGCCATCGACACCATGCTCAATGATTCGGAGATGCGCCGGAGGGCGTACACGCTGGGTCAGCGAATGCGTTCGGAGGATGGACCTCGGCGCGCCGTCGAGATCGTAGAGCAATTCGTGGATCGGGCGGATCCTGTCGCCGATCGACCACATCATCTTTGAGCGAGACATCGTCAGTGAATCAGTCGACACCCAACCAAGGTCGCGGAGCGTCTTTGCGCTGTCCGAGTTGCAAGCAGGTGGGCGGATTCACACTGCCGCCGGCTCGGGCCGGTGCCGAAGCAAACCAGCCTCCGACATGCCGTTTCTGCGGTCATCGACTCGCATGGCACGAACGTGCCATCGCGGATGTCCTGCCTCCCGATGAGGACCGAAGCGATCGGCCCTTCACTCAAAAGGTGATGGAGACGAATCTGTTCGCGCTGATGTACGAGACGCCGGTGTGGCGTCCGTTGCACACGCTGGTGGGCTCGGGCATGTTCATCGGGCGTTGGGTGGAGCGCCTGCTCGATCTTTCCGAGACCGCCGAGCCGAAGCGCGCAATCCTGGATTTGGCGTGTGGGACCGGCCATTATGCCCGCGCCCTCGGCTTGCGTGATCCGGAGGCGGAAGTCTACGGTCTCGATCTGTCGTTGAGCATGCTGCGGCAAGGCGCCCGGATCCATGCCAAGCGCGAATTCCGGCCCGAGCGCCTTGTTTGGGTGCGCGGCGACATGATGGAGCTGCCGTTCGGCGATGCCAGCATGGACCAGATCAACTGCTGCGGTGCCTTGCATCTCTTCCCGGATTTGGTTCCTGTCTGGAAGGAGATCGCCCGAGTGCTGAAGCCGGGCGGCATTCTGACCGGAGAGGCGGTCTGCGTAAATCCGCTGGTCGCGCCGCTGCAGCGACGGCTGATGCGCCGAAAAAAGGCGACCTTCTTCGAGGAAGCCTGGTTGCGCGACGCGCTCGCCGCGGTTGGCCTGTTCGATCTCCACTACGAGCGTCATCGCGTCCTCGCGATGTTCCGGGCGACGCGGCGAGACTGAAAGGTCTATGGGCGACTCCTGGCGAGGTCGGCGCGTCCTGATCACCGGAGCCTCCTCCGGACTGGGCGAGGCGCTGGTCCATGTTTTGGCGCGCGAAGGCGCCGAGCTTGCATTGGCGGCGCGCCGGGTCGAGCTTCTGGATCAACTCGCCACAACGCTGGCGGTTCATGAGCCGACCATTCACACCTTCTATTGTGATCTTGCGCAGCCAGGCGCTGCTGCCGCGCTTGTCACTCAGGCCGAGGCGGCGATGGGCGGCGTCGATCTGCTGATCCTGAATGCCGGCGCGGTCCGAGAAGAGCACCTGCTCGACAGTGACGAGCAGGCATCGCGAGCGATGATGGAGGTGAACCTCTGGTCCGGTTACTCGGCGATTCGGGCGGCACTCCCCGGGATGCTCGAGCGCGGGTCGGGGCACATTGCCGTGGTTACGTCATTCTGCGCCTATGCCCATTTGCCCTTGTCCTCCGCCTATTCCGCAAGTAAAGCCGCGATGGCCAGTCTCTCGCTGGTGCTGGCGAACGAGCTCCCGCGCAAGATCGGCGTGACCTTGGTCTATCCAGGGATCATCCGCACGCCGATGTTCGATCACGTCCAACGCCAGGTTCCGGCGATGCGCAAGCTGTCGTTTCTCGGAATCGACCCGGAACCCGCCGCACGCGCCGTCTTGCATGCCGTGCGAAGACGCAAACGGCGCCTGTATTTGACCGCTGCAGCCAAGGCCATGAACCTTTCGATGCGCCTGGCACCACAGTGGACCGACGCGGCCGTCGCGCACATCTACCGTCGTCTGCCTTCCGAATGGCTGGGTCCATCATGACGCATCTTGTCGCCGTCACGGGCGCGAACGGATTTCTCGGCCGGCTGCTGGTGCCGGCCCTGCTGCGATGCGGTTGTGCGGTGAGGGCGGTCGTCCGCGACCCATTCAAGTGGCAAGAGGTCGCAGCCGACCTCGGAGCGTCGGCCGACGCAGTCACCTACGCGGTTGCCGAGCTGGGCGATCGTAACGCCCTGGCACGCGCCTTCGACGGCTCGGACATCATCCTCCACAACGCCGCACTGGCCAACCCGTTCAAAAACGGCTGGGACGAAAACTATCGGCCCAATGTACTTGGAACCGAAAACGTGCTGCATGCCATGGCCAGGAGCGGAATCCGCCGGCTGATCTACGTCAGCTCGATCGGCGCCTACAAGCTTACGGCACGTCACGCACTCGGTTTACGACTCGTCCGAGAAGAGGATCCCGTCTACAGCGATACCGGACGCCCGCAGCGCAATGCAAACCGGGTCACCAAGGCGCTCGCCGAGGAACGCTGCCGAGCAGCGGCTGGCGCCGGAGCGATCGATCTCACGATTCTGAGAACCTCGGCGATGTACGGCCCCCACGACCCTAATGTGACGCCGATTATGCAATTCGTGACGAGCAAGCGCGTGATGCCGGTGCCGAAACTCTATTTTCCGCTGGCCTTTGCACCCGATGTCGCCTCGGCCATCGCGGAGGCCGTCGTCCGGGCAGACTCGCGCGGCCGGACCTACAATCTTGCCGGACCCGCAGACGTCTCGATCGATCGTTTTTGCCGGACCTGGCGCGATCGCATTCAGGCAAGGACGCGGCTCGTCCCGATTCCGCTGCCCGTGAGGATCGCCTTCGACAACACCCGCGCGATGCGCGAGCTCGATTTCAGGCACACGCCGTTGATAGCTTCGCTGGATTTTCTGGAAAGCGACGGTCCTTCCCAGTAACTCACCGCGCGAGGATCAAGCGCGACCGTTCCGGATCACCATGACAGACAAACAACCCACAACGCGAGCCGCCGACGGGTCGACCTTCGAGACGAAGGTCCGGGAGACCCTGCCCTATTTCACGAACCGCGCCCCCCGATTGGCCAAGATACAGCGGCTGTTTCCCGTCGCACACGCACTCTACAGGCTGATCGGGCGCCCCCTCCATGAGTTGCGTTGGATGACTCAAGATCCTGCGGCGCTCGACGCGTGGGTCGAGCAACGACTCGACCTCGGGCACAGCCCTTGGCTGTTTATTCTGGGTCTCAACAACTCCGGGACGACCCTCCTCACGCGCGTGCTGGAACAGCATCCGATGATTCGCTCGTTGCCGCACGAAGGGCAATGGCTGACCCCCGCGCTTCCGCACCCGCCGACATTCGGTGCTGCGCGCGCTTGGTCGAGTCGCACGGACATCTTTCACTGGATCGAGACCGACGACCCGACACCTGCACGCAGGATACGCTACGATTGGGCTCGTTATTACCCTGTTCGACCAGGTATCCTGTTGGAAAAAAGCCCTCCCAATACGCTACGCTCGCGTTGGCTGGAAGCGAATTTTTCGCCGAGCCGATTCATCGGAATCGTACGTCACCCTTACGCCTTATGCGAGGGCGCGCAGAGACGGCTCGGTGTACCGATTGAGGAGACCGCCCGACATTGGCGAGACGGCACCGGGATTCTACTCGACGACGCTGAGCACCTGCAGCAGGTTGTCCTGATGCGTTATGAAGACCTCACCGCACACCCCGCTCCGCTGATGCGACGCCTTGAAACCTTCCTTGATGTTCCTGCCGCATCCTTGAACGAGGCCGTGCTGGGCGAGATCAGAGCAAGTTATATCCGCAAGGAATCGGCGCCGCTCCGAAACATGAATCCGGAGAGCTTCGCGCGGCTTTCCGACGCGGATCACAAGCGCGTCGCCGCGATTTGCGGCGATCTGATGGAACGCATCGGATACGAGACGCAGCCCGTCGAGGGTGCCGACGGATTGGTGGACGGCGTCGCGCCAAAAGGCCGCGCTTGGCTGATACCCGCCCTGATCCGCCGTGACTGAACGCCGAGCTTGATTCGATCGCCGCGCGTCCAGACTCAGATCCGCAAGCTCAGATCCGAGGGTCTTGAGGTGCGCGTCCGTCCCCGCGCGCGAGCAGGTAATCGATCAAAAGGCCGTTGATGACGGCAAAGATCATCACCTGAATCGCCAAGATCAGCGTGAAAGCCCAACCGAAATAGCCGATGATCAAGGGGAGGAAGAAGATTTGAATGGTGCGGGAGAAAAAGAAGGCCGCGATCAAGCCTTCGCGCATCCCCTTAGCACGCAGATCCTGCAGGATCGCGACCCAGACGTGCATCGGCCCCACCGACAGCGTACCTGCCGCCAGCGCGATCAACCAGCCGCGTGGACCCGAGGAGTATCCGACCCAGCGGCCGATCGATCGCGCATCCAGAAAGGTTTCGGACAGGGCCACCATTAGAAGAACGAGGATGAAGAGTGGCGCAAGCTTGAGCATAAGCGTCCAAGCCTGGATTAAAGTCGCGACAACGAGATCGGCGTCGATGAGTGCAACAACGCCCAACATAACAACCACACATAAAAGAAATAGCCATCCAGCGGGCCGAAACAGACGCATTCTACATCCACTCCAACATGTGGGCGGTCACGTAAGCGATCATCAAGGTCGAAACAAAGGCCAACAAGTTACGCAGGATCGCGAATCGGTTGCCGTAGGCACGCATTTCATAAGGCAGAAAGGTCAAGCCGACCGTTGCCCAAGAAACGATTAGCGCAGTCGCGGTCGCGAGGCTGAGCCCGTTTCGGACCAACTCACCGCCGACGAGGTATCCGACGAAGACTTGCCCCATGGCAAGACCGCCGACAACCGCACCAACGAGCGCATCAAGTGCCGGATTATTGCCGAAAAATCGCTGCAAAGGCTGATCGGGCAACAACTGCGTTATCAGGCTGAAGGCCAGCAGCACCCCCGG
This sequence comes from Thiocapsa sp. C2-2m, assembly GCF_041903745.1. NCBI lineage: Bacteria > Pseudomonadati > Pseudomonadota > Gammaproteobacteria > Chromatiales > Chromatiaceae > Thiocapsa > Thiocapsa sp. C2-2m. Next base: position 48,983 of record NZ_JBBWVD010000013.1, read on the forward strand.
CACCAACGGCATCAGAAAAAAAATGCGCTCAATGGCTCGCTTTGCGCTGACCGTTCCTCTTTGTTTCAAGGACACTTGGATGCCTCATTCGAAATCGGTCGCGGGTCGACCCCTGCGACATCTGTCGGCTCATCCCGCTTCGGCGGCAACCTGTCCTGAAATCGCTCGAACCTTTGATGGCGACATCCGAACAAGGTGCACGAACGCCAATCAGACGCGCCGTTGCGCCAGAGCTCGCAAGTGGGACCAGTCTCTTTAACGCTAACGAAAAGGTGCGAGCCTCACGGCGCTCGGACAAGACGCCGCACCGGCGGCGGAGCTCTGGCGCCTCAGCGAGGGTTACTGCGGGTTTCTTGTTCTAATTTAACGTGAGGAATCCAGTCCTTACTTTTTTTCGGCCGAATTGCCGCCCAAATATCTGTTTTAAGGCATCAATGTATCGGGGTAAACGTCCGACCGGATCTGCGAACCGGTCCCGTTACGAACCGCGGCTCCATGACAGATGATCCCCAGGCATACGCACCTGATCGGCTTCAAAAACATGTCTAACCCCAACGCTTCCCTCAGACCGACGCCCAGTCCGACACTTAATGCCTAACGAAAAACCAAGATGACGAGTGTCCTGTCCGGCCAAGTTTCAGTTGCATCATCAATGTCGAAAGCACAATCGCTCGCGCTCTGCAGACTCCTCCTTGGATTATCCGAAGTACTACGCGAATGGCGTTTCGGAAGCCTCCCGTGTAACCTTCATTCGTGTCGCAGTGCCTCGATCGGATCCAAGCGCGCGGCACGTCGGGCCGGAACATAACCGAACACGATACCGACGGCTGCCGAAAACAGAAAGGCGAAGACAACCACTCCGACGTTAAAGACAAAAGGCAGGTTCAGCAAGGCGGCCAACCAAACAGAGACGCCGATCGCCAAAACAATGCCGATCAATCCACCGAGCGTCGAAAGCACGACGGCTTCGACGAGGAATTGAAGCATCACCTCGTCCTCTTGAGCCCCGATCGCCAACCGAATCCCAATCTCCCGTGTGCGCTCGGTCACCGACACGAGCATGATGTTCATGATTCCAATACCGCCGACCAACAAGCTGACCGAAGCCACTGCACCCAAGAGGGCGGTCAATATCTTGGTCGTCGTCGTGAGCAGTCCGGAGATCTCGCGCATATCCATAACCATAAAATCGGCCTGATCGCCCGGAGAGATCATCCGGCGCTCCTTCATGAGTCGCTCGATATCGGCCTTTGCGATGTCGATCGAGTCTCCGGCACGCACCGATGCGTAGATGAGGCCGACGTTCTGATTTCCAGTGAAGCGTCGCTGAAGCGTCTTGAGCGGGATGAGGATGAGATCATCCTGGTCCAGCCCTACGCTGCTTTGCCCCTTGGCCTCAAGCAAGCCGATGACGTCGCACGAAGCCCGCCTTAGGCGGATACGCGACCCGATTGGATCCTCCTGACCGAACAACTCACGCTGAACGGTCGCACCGATCACGCACACCGCCTTACCTGCACGAAGCTCGGTTTCGGTGAAGGACCGACCCGAAACCAGTGTCCAGTTCCGTACCGTTAGATAGGCGTTGTCGCTGCCTGTGACGGTCGTTGCTCGTTTCCGATTTCCGACCACGGCCGTCATCGGCTGCGACGCGGCCGGGGCAACCCCATCCAAGCCCGGGATTTCATTACGCAGCGAGATTGCGTCGTCCAAGTTAAAGGATCTTGCATCAGACAGGACACCCGGACCAACACGCTGCCCAGGCCGCACAATCAGCAGATTACTTCCCAGGCTTTCGATCTGACGCTGCACCTCGAGAGTAGCGCCTCCTCCGAGGATAACCATAATAATGACCGCTGCAACACCGATCACGATTCCGAGAATGGTCAGAAACGAACGTAATACATTGCGGCGGACTGCCCTCCCGGCGAGCACGAGGCTACCCCAAAGCATCAGATCGTTTCCTCGCGTGAAACATCCTTGGCAACGAGCCCGTCGAAGAACTCGACGATGCGACTCGCATATTCCGCCATATCGTGCTCATGAGTGACCATGACGACGGTGATCCCACGCGCTCGGTTTAACTCAGTCAGCAACTCCATGATTTCGCGGCTTCGCGCCGAATCCAAGTTACCCGTGGGCTCATCGGCGAGCAGCACGGCCGGTTCGCTGACCAAGGCTCGTGCGATCGCAACTCGTTGCTGTTGCCCGCCGGACATCTCCGCCGGGGTATGATGCTCCCAGTTCGAGAGCCCGACCGCATTCAATGCCTCGCGCGCACGACGACGACGTTCTTGGACACGCACACGTCGGTAGATCAAAGGCAGCTCGACATTCTCGATCGCGGATGTTCGGCTCAAGAGGTTATAACCTTGGAAGACGAACCCAAGATACTCGCGACGCAGAATCGCACGCTGATCGCGCGACAAACTGCCGACTTCGGTACCGCGAAACAGGTACGCACCGGAGGACGGCGTATCCAGGCACCCGAGTATGTTCATCGACGTCGATTTTCCCGAACCGCTCGGCCCCATAACGGCAACAAACTCGCCGTCCCAAATCGTCAAGTCCACTCCTCGGAGCGCCTGCACTGCCGCGTCGCCTCGCCCGTATATTCGCGTGACGTTACACAGCTCGATAACCGGAGGACGATCGGCCACGTTCGAGATCGAGGCCACGCGTCAGAGCACCGGGGTCGACACGCCGACCACCAAATCATCCCCCTCCTTGATGTTCCCGCCGAGAATTTGTGTCACGCTGCCATTGGATACCCCGATCTGAACGGGGACCGCTGCGGGGACTCCCGACTCCAAAACCCAAACCAGGCGACTATCACTGCCGGCATCGTCCGGGGTGGGAGAAGGCGGCTTCTCGCGCGCTTGGCCGGCAAATCGATTGAACAGCGAAGGCTTCGCCGAGCCGATGTCGACGTCTTCCCGCGGGCTGAAGCGAAGCGCAGCGTTGGGAATCAGCAAGGCGTCTTGGAAGCTCGCGACACCGATCTCGGCGGTCGCCGTCATCCCGGGCATTAACAAGAGCTCCTTGTTATCGACGTTCAACAGCGTTTCGTAAGTCACAACGCCGTCCAAGCTCTTGGGCGAGAATCGAACCTGCCGAATGTCGGCCGGGAACTGCTTTTCGGGATAGGCATCGACACTGAAAAATGCCGTCTGACCGGCAAGCACCTGCCCGACGTCTGCCTCGTCGATATCGACATGAAGGACCATTTCGCTCAAATCTTCTGCCATGACCAGCAGGATCGGCGTCTGCAGGGCCGCTGCCACGGTCTGTCCGGGTTCAACCCGCCGCTCAAGCACAATACCGTCGATCGGTGAACGAATGATCGCCTTCTCCAGCGCTCGCCGATCGGCATCCAGCTGCGCCTGCGCCTGCTCGACCTTTGCTTCGGCGACTGCAAGTCCGGCCTCAGCCCTTGCGAAAGCCGCAACTCCACGATCCAACTCTTCTTCCGTAGAGAGGTCTTTGCCGATGAGATCTCTGATTCGTTTCAGACGATTTGCGGTTTCGGTCAGTGTCGCATTCGCCTCCATAACTCCGGCTTGCGCTAAGCTTAAAGAGGCTCTTGATTGACGATAACCTGCCTCCAGTTGCTCGGTGTCGAGCTTAACCAGGATTTGACCAGTAATAACATGGTCATTGAAATCAACCTCGACCGACTCGATCGTCCCCGAGACTTCGGTTCCTACGTCGACTTGGTTGACGGGTTGAAGTCTGCCCGTCGCCGTAACGGTAAGAGTCAGATCCCCTCTCGTTACCTTCGCCGTCGCGTAGGAAACCTCACTTTCGCTCCCGTTGAAAACGAAATAACCGGCCGCCCCAAGGAAGACGAGAATGAGGAGGAAGGTGAAATTCCGTCGCGAACGCGCGCCGCGCGCCTTCGTTTCCGCACGCGACAAGGCTTCGCTTATTCCCTGTGCAACAACCTCCGAACCGTCTTTCATGACGGCGTCTCCGCGCCAGACTCATTACACAATGTGATCATTTGGTGCCCCGAGGTCAAAAAGCCGCAGCCGAGATCGGCGCGACGTGTGGAGCGGACCCTTCGACCGCCCGGAAGCGAACGCACAAGACGGGGCTTTCCGAGACTCGTCTTGACCCTGAACGGGCACGCGAATTGACCGAAGACGCCTAGCACCTCGCCCGCAGTCTCCGAGGAGAATTGGACGTTATAGAAGGTCATGGATTGCCGGAAAATCACTCTAGATCTGCGCCGCACACATGAGCTCCGCAATCGCTACCTGGACACCGCCGACGCAGGCTTCCGCATGAAACTTTCCCACTCCTTGAGTGGCCCGTAAAACCCGCACCTTGATCGCTAATCGATCGCCGACCTCGACATGCCCCGAAAAAGACGTGCGATCGACGCCGATTAAAAAAAACCGCGAATCGGCGGAAACCTCTTCGGCACTAAGCACGGCTAGGATCCCTGTAGCCTGGGCCATCGCCTCGACAATCAGGACCGGTGGAAAGTAGCGCGATTGGCTTGCCACGTAGTGCTCGTTGCCCGTCACAAGTTTAAGCGCCTCGAGCGCAAGACCGGCTTTGTAATCAACCACGCGATCAACCAAAAGGAATGGGAAGCGATGCGGCAATAGGGAGAGAATTTCCGCAATCCTGACCGGACTCAGACATTCACTCGTCATCACCGATTCCCGGATGGTCGTCAATTTGCTCGAAGAGGCATCGAACCCGGCGAGTGGCAAAGAATTCACGGTACCACCTTTCAACACACGGTCAGCAGCATCCCAGCCACGGTAAAACGAGCACTCTCAGGCACTGCACAGAAAAGCGTCTCGCCCTCCCGAAGGCGACCCGATCTCGCAAGCTCATCCAGCATGATGAAGATCGATGCCGATCCGGTGTTTCCTTTGTCAGCGAGGTTTGTAAACCACTTCTTCTCTGGAATCTTCACACCGTTCGCTTCGAATTGCTCCATCAGAACATCTTTAAAATACATGGAGGACAAATGCGGCAAGAACCAGTCGACGCGGCCGACATCGAAACCCTGATCTTTGAAGAAATATGTCATCCCCTGTACGGCGACATCCACCATATGAGCTTCAAGTACTCGTACGTCCTGCTGCAATAGGAGGTAACCTTTCTGAGGAATCTGGCTTCGGTCATCCTCATCGAACCAGAAGGTCAAATCACCGTCTTTGCTTTTGTTCATCCCGGCATACATACACACGGGAAGGCTTCCTGCCCAAGACCTTAATACCACTGACTCGACCTTGAAATTGACCGCGCCGGGCCTCCGCTCGGGCTCCAACAGGACCGCCCCGGCTCCATCCGACAGCATCCAACGCAGAAACTCTTTCTCGAAAGCGACCATCGGAACTGTATCAGGATCGGCAAGTAGCGCATCAATCATCGGTTCGTATTGCTTGACCTCCATGGAGACCGATGCGCATTCCGACCCCGTCACGATGAAGTTGCGCGCGCCGCCAAGCGCCACATCCATGTAGGCATACTTGAACGCAGACATCCCGGACGCACAGACCCCGGCAGTCGACACAATCTCGGCCGGCGGCATCCCCAACTCTCCGGCCACCATGTTGGCATGCGACGGGATAAACTGATCCGCAGAGGAGGTTCCGCACGCCAGACCTTCGACTTGCTCCAGCTGTAGACCGGCATCGCGTAGGAGTGCGGTAACTGATTCGCTTGCAAGTTGAGCGTTGGAGTGCGTCTTTTTTCCGGTTCTCGGGTCGATGGCGTAGTATCGAGTCCGAATTCCGTTGTTGGCCAGCACGAACTGTTTGACGCGTTCCGGCTGCTTTTTCAACCGCCCGATGACCGACTCGATATCATCGTTACCGACCGGAGCGTTCGGTAGGTATGAACTGGTGCGTGTGATATAAACGTCTTTCATGAAAGCCTCAAAATTTGGTGCGTCGCCGGTAGTTCATCAAGGTAAACAGCACTTAGCCGCGTCGCGGGCAATGGAGAAATGCCCTCGATGAGCTGGAGCGCGTCTCCGGGGTTCGTCGGGCACAAAGCTCATCAGAGGGACGTCGAGTATGAATCCCGCAAACGCAGGTGACTTACAGAAACTTGCGAGCGACGAGAATTGCGTTATTTCCACCGAAACTAAACGAGTTGGAGATCGCGACGTCGATATCTGCGGATCTTGATTGGTTGGGGACATAATCCAAATCGCAGTCGGGATCGGGAGTCTCGAGGTTGATGGTAGGCGGAATCATCTGTTCACGGATCGTCATGCAGGTCGATGCAAACTCGATTGCACCGGCAGCGCCGATACTATGACCGATCATTGACTTGATTGATGAGATCGGAATCCTCTGCGCCTGCTCGCCGAAGATCGCCTTGATCGCGTTCGTTTCAGAGACATCGTTGGCCGCAGTGGCCGTGCCATGAGCATTGATATAATCGACGTCGGCCAAGCCGACGTCCGCATCACTCAGTGCCAAGCGGATCGCCTTCATCTCACCTTCCATGGAGGGCCTAGTCACATGATAGGCATCGTTGGTGACACCGTATCCGATGATTTCCGCATAAATCGAAGCCCCGCGATCAACCGCTTGCTCGCGTTCCTCGAGGACCAGGACCGCCGCACCTTCGGCCATCACGAAACCTGTGCGATCCCGGCTGAAGGGACGCGACGCACCGGCCGGATCCTCATTTCGCTTTGCCATGACGCGCAGGGCGTCCCAAGCCGCAAAGAAACCGGGGGTGATCGCGGCTTCGACGCCTCCGACCAGCATCACATCCGCGTACCCGTGCGCGATGATTCGCGATCCTTCGCCGACCGCATTGGCACCCGACGCACAGGCTGTCGATATCGTCAACGACGGACCCCGTACACGATAACGAAGACCAATGTGCCCTGCTGCGGCGTTCGGCATCACCATGGGAACGGTGAGAGGATTCACGAATCGGCGACCCTTCGTCCGTATCGCCTCGTACTGGATATCGGTAGTGGTGGCCCCGCCCATCCCAGTACCCATCACGACCCCGGTTCTCTCCGATGGCGGACTCAAGCCGCTATCCGCAAGAGCTTCGTCGGCCGCCGCCATGGCGAACAGGGAAAATCGGTCATAGCGGCGAGCCTCGGAGGGATCCACTACGATCGAGGGATCGAAATCCAGGCACTCACCGACGACATGAGAACGATAAGGCTCCGGATCAAACGCTTGAATCAAGCGAGTAGCGGAACGCCCTGCCAATGCTTGCGACCAAAAAATAGCGCGACCCACACCGAAAGGTGTAATCATGCCAATCCCTGTGACAACGACCTTGCGCTTCTTACTTCTACGCTGACTACTCATGATCGTTTGGAAATCTGCTCCCGAATCATATCGGCCAGTTTCTCGAGGTTGAGATCACGCCCCCCCCCGACGTCCGGCAAACTGATATCGAATCGTGTTTCAATCGCGAAGAGTGTTTCAATAAAATCGAGCGAATCACCACCCCAGTCATCAAGAGAAGAGTTTTTCTGGATCAAATCTTTGTCGACCTTCAGGCTTTTTGCGATGATCTCACGCAGGGTTTCTTCAATTTCATCGAACATGCGGAAAACTCCGATTCATAAATAAAGATTGGGCCTGTGCAAGACGTCTTGACACCATCAGTATAAGGACGATACTGCATCGCTCGATCCCAAGTTGGCGCACCTCGATAAGCACGCAGCACCCCGACGCCGAGTAAACCGTCGAACCTGAAGAGCAGGCCGTCAGTAAAAGCCATCCTCAGTAAATGACATTGCAAGCATGGTCTTACAGCTGATTGAGGTGTATAGATAAGCTAAAGGCCTTGCAAGCCGTGTTGATTTGTGGATAAACGACGCGTTTGTTACACAAGTATCGCGCCGTTCTGGCCAAAATGCCATACCCGCGAGGCAATCTCCTGACCCGGCAGCCAGGGAGCTTCGGTGCAAGCCGGTCCACCCGACAGCCAGAGCGCACCTCAGCAAGGCCCCCGGCGCCCAACCCGCCGCTGCAGGGTCAGGGACGACACCTCACACTTTCAGCGACTTTGCCTGATAGTATGCCTCATCAGAGCGGTTGCCTCATTGACATTGGCCCAGGTATCGGGACTGAGTCGGCAGCCGAGAACAAAACGAATACTGTCAGTCAAAGAGAATTCTCCGTTTCTGTCGAGGTCGCATTCCCATGTCGCCGTAGCATTTTTGCAACCGATCGCAAAGATCCTAATGTCCAGAATGCCAAACTTCCTGTCTCCGTTCAGATCGCACTGCTCTGGAGTCGGCGGCACGACCGCCAGGGGGATTGTGAAAGTCGTCGCCAAGACCTGCTGCCCTTGAGGAACATCACATTCGCCGCGCAGGTAAGGCAACATTTCGCACGTCCGAGATAGGTTTCGAACGGTCATATTCATATCGCCGGTCATGAGCCCCTTGCTTGCAAGCAGCTCTTCGACATTGAGGTCCGCGATTGTATCACCGTCGGTATCGAGCCAGCGACCTTCCGTGTTCGGCGTCCGGTAGGTCATCTCTGCGATGTCTGTCGCTTGGCAGCAATCGATCGAGGCCGTTTTACCCACAACTTCGACATTCGGATTGAACGAAACAACGTCCGGGTTTTCGACCACAACAGGAAACGCGAAGCCTTGAATAAACCCAGTCGATGTCGAGAAGGCCGTCCCAAACGTGTAGTCGGTGCCGTATTGGCCGAGATACGGGATGCATGCGTCCGTGCCTTCATCGGGGATTGCGGATTCATCGAACGTGATCATTTCGTAATTGAACCCGGTCTGCCAAAAGGGATCTACAGCGTCGACTGCGAGATTTCGAATGCCGAGCGTCACCGTATCCAGGATCAGCAGGGACAGCATATTCGCTTGCAGCGTGTGGGGAATATTGTCGATTGTATTAGGCCACAACGCATTTTTCAGCCCGGTTTCATTGGCATCGTCTATTACAGCTTCACCGCCGGTCGTCCAAGTCACAGCGGCGACGACCTCATTGGGTCCGAGAGATTCGACCGCGGACGTCGAGCCCACTGCAGCGACCAGCATCACGACGCCTAGAGATGCCCGCGTCATCGATGATTTCGTCATTGGAGATATCCTCTGATTTTCAGAAGAAACCAGCCGACCAGTTCCTGGTGCGACGGATCTAGGGGTGATCGAGGACGCTGCCTGCCCTGAAAGTTCAAGCCTCGGGGTCGTGCACGCTGCTGATCACCCGCAGACACGGTCATCCTCTTGCCGGGGTTTCGTTGAACGCTCGGGCGGATCAATGGCGCACGAGCGAGGCTTGGTCACGACGGATCTCTTCTCGACGACTCGGTCAGCCAGTCACCTCGATCCGACACGATAAAAGAGTAGCGCCTGTCCTGTCGCAAGAGATGAGACGTCCGTCATGGTTCTCCGGATTGGCGCAGGAGCTCGAACACAACCGGGGCATGCGGAGAACGCAGAGCACGCAAAAAGTCAAGGTGCGGCGAGCCCGTGACGAGCATGCTCGTGAGGCCGGTCGCGGCGGGCCGATGAGCTCGCCGCTGAGGTAGGTCGCCTCGCCGGCGCTGCCGCCGTTGCCACATACAAAATGGGTGCCGCGGCGCGCCGGATGGCCTCGGCCGTTCGGATCGCGGCGTCGACGGTTGCGGCCAACAGCGCGGTGTCGCTTTGAACGGCTTCGATCAATCTAACCGTTTCTTTCAGTCGCGGATCCAGCAGTGCGGTGAGGTCTGCAGGTGGATGCGTTGCGGCCACTCGCGTTTCCCGTGACTCACCGATCCTCCTAAATGGCCTAAAGATCACTCCCTCCGACCTTAACCACCGTGTAAGTCATCGAACAATGACACCATCAGGGCTCCAGCAACACCCGCCAGTCATCGAGACCAGCACGAAGGCGTGTAGACAGCCTTCAGGCATCGTACGCATCACCCCGCCGGGCGGTGTTGCTGGAACGGTTTGCTGTAGGCCTCGCGCACGCGGCAGTCGCCCTCGCCCGGAGCCGCATCCAGTCTGCATTCTCCACGCACCAGTGAACGCGCACGGCTCCTCCGAAGCCGGCGACGCCGTTGTCGATGTCGATGCCGATGCTGCCGATGAAATATAGTGAGTTTCACGCGAAACCATGCCGTCGATCTCGCGCGTGCGCGCAACCACGCCGACCCTATTCATGCCATCTCACAAAGCGCGGCGCGCAATACCGGACAAATCACCAAGTGTGGGGTAGCGGCAGCGTCTCGACCCGGCCCTTGGCCGGGCTCAAGAGTTTAGACCGCTCTACGCACCAGGTGAGTGACACGCGACGACCCCTGATATGTCGGACTCTCCTTCGCTTTCGGAAATTTCAATAATACGATTGCCGATTTGCCCGGAAAGAGTCTGCAGTACTCCATTCGGCCACCTGACTGTTATCTTATCGATGACTTCATTTGCGCCCAAGCCAAAATGAAGCCGCGTGTGGTTCTGCGCCTTAGTGTGCATGCCACCAGACTGCTCACGCAACTGCGTTTTGCCGCCCGCCTCGACGCTAACGATAGCCCCGATCCCGTCACGGTTGGACACTGTACCGACGAGGTCGATCTGGATCCAGTTGTTCGAATTCCCACGATTCCGGAACAACTGATACGGTCCGTCGCTGTTCCGGAACCCCATCAGACCCCACTCGCCGTTTGTCACGAATAGATCCAAAAACCCATCGCAATCAAAATCGGCATTTACCGCTGTATCGCCCCGCCCAAGTGCTCTCGGACCAGCTGCACCGCCGGCATTAGGCACAACTTGAAAAGTGCCGTCGCCGTTGTTTGCATATAAACGATTTGGCTGGTTCGTGACTTCAGTTGTATAGACAACGTATAAATCGATGTCCATGTCGTTGTCGAAATCACCGGCTATTACGCTTTTGCCCCCGTATCCCACATCCATCAAACCTGACTCGGCCGTCTTGTCCACCAATCCCGAGGCCGAGTTGATCAGCATGATGCCAGGAGACCCGATACGCGTGCGATAGATATCCATCAATCCATCGCCGTTAAAGTCCGCAGCCACGGCGTCGGTGTCGACTTTGACAGGATCGACAGTTTGACCGGAGGGAAAGACTTCATCAGTGATGTCATCGAACGGGAGTGTTGAGATGTCGTATACAATCAGCGATTGTTGTTTAACGACGAGCTGTAAACTACCCCTACCTGCTACGTCTGTCAAAAACGCAAAGGGCAGTTGGCTAGCATCAAAGGGCCCGAAGCCTGCCTGCTCACCAATGTCTTCAAATCCATTGTCGGTCTGCCTGAAGACAGTTGAAGGCAGCTCTGCATCCTTTTGCTCGGCATCCTTTTCAGAGTTGCTCTCCGAAGACGGGCTTTTCGCCATCGACACGAGGTCTAATCGACCGTCGTTATCAATGTCCACCCAAATCGGCGTCCGTCCGTGATGCCAGCGGTCGACTAAATTTTGGACCTCTGGATTTTCCCTGAAGATCCCGCCATCGTTAATGAAGAACAGATTCCTATCAAATTTGCGGTCGGGGAACCACAGCGAGCGTGGACCGGCTCCGGAGAGGACGACCAAGTCCTTATCCCCGTCGTTATCGAAATCTGCCCAGGCCCCTCCATGCGTATCATTGGCACATTTCGCTGGGTTGACACATTTTTCGCAGCCCGTGGAGCACGTAGCGGTCTGCTGGACGACACTCGCAGACGTAACGTCGCGGAATTTCCCGCCCCCCTCGTTGGCGTACCAAGTCGCTGGTCCAAAATGATTGCTCATCCAAAGATCAGGTCGCCCGTCGTTGTTGAAATCGGCCCAATTGGCGCCCCAGCTCTGTCCGCGATAAGAAATTCCACTCGATGCCGTAACATTATCGAAGCTGATTTCGCTTTTCGCAGAAGCACTATCGCTCGACACACGACCAGCCCCCAGAGTTAAGAAAGCGGCCGTCAATCCAATCATTACCATTGTGTAATGAGGCCGGAAGCGACGCGTTTCGACGGCGATTTGCGTAGAGACCGGCGGTGTGATGTGAGAATCCATAGTGATATCCAGAATAAATCGCACTAAAAAACAAGTGAGGGGGCAATCCTAAGCCTATGAAAATCTACAGAAAGGACCGACCATCCCCCAGGCTGAGCCAGCCGAAGTGAACTCATCGCCTCGGACCGTACACCAGTTTTATCCCAAACCATCCAACCGCGCAACGGCAATGCGTCCCGAGCTATTTGCGCTGCAGTGTTTTCCCGGGCCCGTGGAGTGTCGTCGGCGGTTGATCCGGCATGCGCATCATGGCTATGCGGCCATCGGGGACACACAGCACAGCGTCAATGTCTGTAAATTAGGATTCACTCGCCGCAGAACCAGGCGACGGACAGCCGTGCCCGCGGGCGACCCAGCGGGCGGACTTGAGAGGACAAAGCGAGAAAAGCTTGCCGGGGGCGAGGGTCGGTCGCAGCAACCTACGAGCGCATCAGCGCGAAGCGCCCTTCACGGATATTCCCCAAGGCCATCGCCATCACCTCGACGGGCGTTGCCTCGAAGCACGAATCTCGGTGCCATCACGCGAGCCTGAAAAGGTGTTGCTTGCCTGTTCCGGCAACGCCCAGCACTCAACACCCCAATCCAGGCACAACAGCCTTTCTAATCTTTTGCGCAAGAAAGCGTTTAGGCGATTTCCGCAAACTTCCATACCCGTAGGTTGTGCTGACGATAGGAAGCACAACTTGCTCCTACGGTTGGTTGTGCCTCGCACGGCTCGGCACAACCTACGCCCTTGGCATGAAGGTTTCCGGAGTTCGCCTTAGCTTGGTATCCGCGCACCCCGAAGGGATGCGCAGACTACTCCGCGTTCTCCTGTGATTTCGACAGTTTCTGCGAAGCTGCCCGAACTAGCCAGCATTGTTTTCCGGTTCGGACCGGGTTCGGTGGTCCCCTTTTACCGGTAACAATTGGCCGAACTGGCCCGGAACACTCAGGACCCTAAACCTGCTCGAAATGGCAGGTTAAAAAGGCTCGGCATTTCTTCGCATTTGAATGCGGGAAGCTTTAGAAGCAACCAAACAGCTATTTGTTTTGTCGGCGGGGCAGGGATCAACAGCGTCGAGGATTCCATCCTGATCACGATCGACCGCCATACGATGCCCTGACCCTGGGGGTACGCAGGTAAAGGTTAGCGGATAATTGTCACTCAAAACCCGGAGATTACTGATCATCGTATAGTCGCCACTATCGGTAAGGAAACGTCCGTCACCAACGTGGAGCCAACCGCGCTGAACGCCATCTAGCGATCCCTTGACCACCACCTCGCACTCCGTGGTTTCACCCCCGAGCACTTTGGAGACAAATGGAACCTCCGAGCGCGCTAGTAAAAGGTCGATTCGCGAATCAACGGCATGCCCATTGGCATGTCGCGTGACTTGCTGCCCTACAATCGGCGCGAGATCGCTATCGTAGGCAAGCACAAATTGGACTACATCGTGACGCTGAGGATCACCCTCGTCAAACCCGCCGCCACGGATAGGATTTGCAAGGTTGGGTAATGTTTCTGGATGCGCAAAAAATTTTCCGCGGAAGAATCGGAAGAGGGTATCGACCGACCCGTCGTGTACGTAGCCGAACCCCCTAACCTGAGGCCCTTTAGGCCCGTTGTCACCTTCAAGATAGAGCGGATTCGGAGCGACACCGAACATGCCGACTTTTTGGTACATATTTCGGATCTGAGGAATTTTCATGATCTGCTCTTCTTGAACGAAGGCTTGATCTCCGTCTGTTCCGAAGAAGCCTTGAGCAGGGTCCAGTCGATGGCAACCATCGCAAGTAAAACCAGTGCGCCCTGGAATGAGTGGCAAGCCTCCGGCAACATGAGTACCGTCAGGTCCGCCGAAGTAGAATGTGCGACCGGCCTCTTGTCGAGCCGTAAGAGAATTATCCAGTGCCCGAACTGGGTTTGGTGGCATGGTGATTTCGAGCGCGAAATCGGTCAACCGCGAGGTCATCTCTTGAAGCTGTGAGTCTTCGCTCGACATCTCGCTTCCGAGCAACCCATCAAACGCAACAATAAAGTTCATGAACGAGAGACGGGCATCGTTAGTGTTGTCTTCGTCTACGCCGAAGAACCCATTAGACCTGTCGCCGCGCCAGTGCATGTGACCCGAGTTAACCATACCCCGCAGCGTCTGGGTCGTCATCGGCCCTTTCATAGGGCTGAACTCGTTCGCATCTCCGGTGCCATTAAGGCGAGGGAAGTAACCTTCGGGTAGAACGCGCCGTACGGCCTCCAAGACGACCTGCATTTTTACTGTGAGGGGGCTTTCTGTTGGCTCATCGTCTGGATTGCCAAGATCCCACGCGAGGCTGTCGAGATCTCCGAAGACGTGGCAGGCCGCGCAGGACGCTTCGCCGTTACTGGATGTGGCTACGGCGTCGTATAATACCGGGCGGCCGTCAACGACATGCTGGGGCTCTGGGTTGGGCATCAGGATATGCGTCACCTCCTTACCGTTAGAGAGGTCGATAACCGAGATACCATTGTCGAAGCGAGTCAGGGTGTAAAGCTGACGGCGAGCCTCGTCAAGAATGATGCCGCTGGGACCTCCACCGGTGACACTCACGTAGTTACTACTGGATTCGGTCGGGTCGAAGCTGTTATCTTCCAATGACTCCGTGCTGAATATACCCACTTTACTTGAGCCGAAAGCAGCCACATAAAGCGACTTTCCATCCTTGGATACCTGTATCTCCAAGGGCGTTGCAAGGCTGTGTTCCTTTGTTCCCTGTGGAGCAGGATGGACCGCGTAATCTATGTGCTTGTTTAGATGCCTAGGTACCACGGAGCCATCGCGAATCACCGTAATACGTGCTTCGTGAAGGTGGCCGAGGACGGTGCTTCCAGCGAAATGCCCAGGTCCTTCAAAACGCACTTCGTTTCTGGCTTCCGTGTTTGACACGTAGATGGCACCGGTTTGGGGGTTCACGGCCATATTGAAGAGGATTGTTCCTACGCCTCGATATGCCGCAATCTCCTTCAGGTCGACTGCATCGATCGCGAAGACGTCCAGATCAGGTAAGTCAAGTCGAATGATAGAATCCCAATTTCGACCAAGCTCGTCTTCCCAATGACCGGTGCCGTTGTTGTATTTAACAATCAAGCCGACCTCAGGCGCAGGCACACCGGAAGCGTTAGTAGCGGGTCCGGGGTTACCGCCCGGTGCTATCGCGTCGCCTGCTTCGCAGGGCTCGAATGGCTTGAACCCGTCACAGACCAGTCCGTCCGGGATCACCGTAGTTTGATTGCCACTATGGAATACAGCTGCGTATACAGTGCGTCCGTCGGGACTGACGGCTAGCGATCGCGGCGTGTCACCAAATAACTCGATGATTTGAAGTGGCTTACCCCCGACTGCGTCTCCCGGCTCCGCGGCATCGAATACCCAGACGTCTGCACGCGGGACACTGGGCTCCAGAAACAAGGGATCCCCTGACCCCGGCACATCGGCAATGGATGGATGGGTGCGATGTTGCCCGCGATGCGCGGTTGCCACGAACGCCCGCCCGCTAGCGAACACAATATCGCGTGGCTCGTCACCAACAAGTAAGGTTCGCCGGACATGGCGTGCCTTCAGATCGACAATACTTACACTGTCCGATAGATGATTCACTACCCAGACCTCACGATCGTTTCGCACTGCGATTGCAGTGGGCTCAAGACCGACCGGTATCGATCCGTCATGCAGGAGAACACCCTTGTCGATGTTGAAGATTTCGATGCGGTTATCGGGAGTGTTGAGCGCCAGCAATTGCTTTCCGTCTTCCGTCAACGCCAAAGGCCGAACCTGCCCTGTCTCGAAGGTGATGAACGATGGCTGCGAGCCGGCGGCCGAGACTGCGTAGGAAAGGAGAAGACTGACAGTTAGAGCCAGACTGGTAAGTTGTCGGCGATCCATGATTACAACCTCTTGAAGCTAGATAATGTTGACATCAGACGAGCTAGATCCAAGCCGCAGTGACACAACGAACGCTTCGTCACGCCGGTCCAGCTTGTTGAATCGTGTGGAGATTCTGCGAAAGTGCCTTTACGACAAAATAGGTGCTCGCTCAGGTTGCGCTTATTGTGGTGGTCGAAATGGTGCCGTGCGATGCGTTTAGCGCGCGGGAATGCCCGTTACGGCGAAGCCGGCAGACCAGGGTTTTATGCTATCGTGAACCGATCCGCATACAATCGCGCTTGCGGCGACACGCTTGCCTTGTCGTCGCCGACGAGGGCCCGTTGCACGGTTTTCCGAGGAAACGTAGATCGGGGTCCGATCTTCTTTGGCAAGACCGGTTATAAGGTGTTCCCTGATGTGCTTGCAGCGCTCGCGACGAGCGTGCCGGTTAGTGTCCACTCTCATGCCCTGATGACCAATCATGGTCATTTGCTGGTGACATCCGCGACCGACCGCGGACTCGGACTTGCTCATGAAGTGCTTCGGGCAACGCTAAGTTCAGCACATTAGCGGCACCTATCGGCGGACCGGCACGCTCTCCGAAGGCCGCTTCCGTTCTTCGATAACCGAGGCCGAAAGCCATCTCTTCGCCTGCAAACGTGACATCGAGCTCAACCCTGTCCGGGCGCACATGGTACCGGCCCCAGTACAATACCCCTAGTTGGGCTACCTCGGCAATGCGCTCGGTACCGCTGCGCCCCTTTAGTTTCGGCGCGCCCGCATTGATGCGGCGCTCGGCGAGAGCGAAGACGCACGACGCGCGCTACCGGCCCCTGCGTCTGTTCGCCCAAACGGCCTCGGAGGCCGAGACGACCGCGCAGCGCAATGTAACCAACCGCGGATTCGCCTTGGGTAGCGATCGCTACCAGCGACAAATCGCTGTGGTCGGTGCGCGCAGCCGGGTTTCGGGCTCGGCGATGGTCTTGGTCCCGTCGAGACTGACGGTGCCGAGCTTGACCAGCCCCATCGCCTGCGCCCGACGGTTGGCGCAGGGAGCAGCACCTCGGTGAACACACCCGCCATCTCATCGAGAAAGCGCTTGAGTAAAGATGGAGTCCTGCCTGATCTGGTGGACCATTCCACCCAATTGCCCGATCGCGTGCGCACCGGCGTTTCAACGACCGCACCCGACTTCGGGGGAAACGACAGTACCTCGACCCGGTGCAGCGTTCTCCCTCAGCGGCTTACTGAGAGAGCTAAAGGCTCTGTTGAAAACGCTAAATCGATGGCCGCAACACGCTTCTCCCCATAAACCGACACCAAGTGATCGGCCAGAGAACACCGAAATTGCTCTGATCTCCGCTCCGTGCCTGGCTGAGGCCGCTTGCGTGCTGCCATTCCGGGATTATCGGCAAGTTCGAAGCGGACACCGTTGGATGGAGATTCCCGAGGAGACCGCGATCGTGACTCGGGAATCGGCGCGGCCCAAAGAAAAAACCGGACGCCATATAGCGTCCGGTCAATGGCGAGCCCACTCGGGGCACGAGGCCCGGTTGGCTTCGTTATTTGAACAGTTTGCTCTTGTCAACTACATCGACGTGGGCGCGCTTGAAGCAGGTCCAGGTCTTGGTCTCTTTGTCGTAGACCGAGTTGACGAAGCATTTCCAGTTCTCCTCGTCTAAAACGTTGTCAACCATCCGGTAGTAGAAGCCGGGGTAGCGGCTCTCCTCGCAGAATTGGCTGTACTTCATGTGGGCCTCGGCCTTCATGGCGGAGCCGGTTTCGGAACCAACCTGGTCCGGCTTCATCAGGTCGTGGGGGGCAGATATCCATGCAAGCGATCTTGTCTTGACCTTTGCAACCATCGCGCTTATTTCTCCTGACAGACGCGGGCATGGTGCTCGACATCCTAGAGTCTCACGCGTAGTGGTCGTCGCCCTTGACGGGACACGGGAGGTGGCTCTGCAATTCCGAAAGCGATTATTCTTGCGAAGCTCTTCAAACTCCAGCCGGTCGACGCTCGGTAGCCTCCCGCTACGTACATCCCCGGTACGACCGTCATCGGGACAGGTTTTTTGCGCCGACTCGGTCGATCAAAGTGCTGAGTAAGGGTGGAGAGTGCACCCCTCGCGGTCAAAACAGAATTTCGGCCTGCTTTCATAAATCCGCCTTATTGGGTATTTCTGATGACACCGGAATCGGCAGGTGAAAGCAGATGAATCGACCACGATTTTGGATGACGACGGGCGCTTTCTGCGGGTTGGTCACGGTCGCATTGGGTGCCTTCGGCGCACACGGTTTGAGAGACATCGTGAGCCCGGAGCGACTCGCGAATTGGGCCACCGCAACGGACTATTTGGGACTACATGCGCTTGCTATCCTGGCCTGCGGGCTGTGGCTGCTGCAGCGGCCCGATGATCGGCTCGTCCACGGGGCTGCCGGTGCCTTCCTGGTCGGCATCCTGCTCTTCAGTGGCAGCCTTTATGCGCTCGTGCTGACGGATCAGCGTGCGATCGGGATGATCACCCCGATCGGCGGCGTGCTCCTCCTTGCGGGTTGGGCGCTGCTCGTAGTCGGTGCCAGAGGTATCCGCGTCAGCAGCCACGCGGACTCCCCGCCCGGAGCGGATTGACGTCTCGCCGATGCGAATCCCGCGCGTCTATGTCGACCTGCCTTTGGAGCCCGGCGCGGCCCTCGAGCTGCCGTCGGCTCAAGCCCGTCACCTCACCCAAGTCCTGCGTCTGCCACCCGATGCACCCTTGGTGTTGTTCAATGGCAACGGATATGACTACCCGGCGCACCTCACGCGAGCCGATCGCGGCGGGTCGAGTGTCCGAGTCGGCACGCCCGACGCTGCGGAGCCGATCGCGCCGTTAAACATCCACCTCGCGGTCGGCGTCTCCAAAGGCGAGCGGATGGACTACGCGCTGCAGAAGGCCGTCGAGCTCGGCGTGGGCCGCATCACGCCTCTGTTCGCCGAGCGCAGCCAGGTCCAGCTGAACGGCCCAAGACTCGAGCGGCGTCTGGATCACTGGCGCGGTATCCTCATCGGGGCCTGCGAGCAGTCGGGGCGGCGACGGCTGCCGCATCTCGCCGCTGCGGCAACCACTAGCGATTGGCTGAGCAAACACGCGGGCGGCGGACTACTGCTCGACCCCGCTGCCGTTCGGCCCTTGACCGCCTTGCCCGCGCCAGGCGCGACGGTCACCTTGCTGATCGGCCCGGAAGGGGGGCTTAGCCCACGCGAACGCGCGAGTGCTCGGGCTCGGGGTTTCGAGGGGGTGCGCCTGGGGCCGCGGATCCTGCGGACCGAAACGGCGCCGCTCGCCGCCATCGCCGTCATCCAGGCGCTTTGGGGGGATCTCGGCGTCTAAACTGCGTCCAGAGCGACATGCGTCGTTCTCATGATGCGTTTGGCTTCGGAGATCTCCTCGATCCCGGTGAGACGCGATTTAGAATTTAATCCGGTGACTCCAGGTTCAGCTTGACCAAGGCGTCCATGACGGCCTCGAGGAGTTTCGCTTGTCGCGCCCGCGGCTCGGCCGACGCCTGTCGATCAGCGATCAGTCCTCGCCTGACGCTCTCCAGATCATCGAGGATCTCGCCCACGCGACCGCAAAACTCGCGCTGCCCGAATCCCTCGCCCATGTCGTCCACCCCTAAGCCAATCGGCCCGCCGCCTGGGTGCGGATCGCTCTCGAGGCGATCGACAAGGTCGCGCAGACGGGCCAGCCCAAGGTCGAGCGCGGCCAAGCCGGAGACCTGTTGCGCATGGGTGATATCCAACTCTGCGCGACACCGCGCAATCTCGGCAATCTGTTCCACTAAGGGTGCCGCCAGCGGGATCGGATCCACCTCCGGTAGCCGCGGCGCCGACGGAGCGAGCGCCGGATCCGGCGTGAACTCCGTCGACGGGTCGAGGAGACCGGAGAACGCCTGGTCGAGCTCCTCGCCGAGGGTCTGCTCCGAGAGCCCGAGCACGTCGTCCGAAGCCGAACGCGCGTCGACTGCCTCGCTATCGGGAGACTCATCGACATCGGGCAGCACCGATTCGCCCGGAATCTCCGGCGCGGCTTCGTAGGTGTCGAGCAGATCCTCGATCGGGATCTGCGGGGCGTTGTCCCAACTCGTCAAACCATCCAAGGGGACCAACGCCGACAAGCCGTCGACCGCGAGGTCCGTATCCGTCGCCGCCCCGATGATCTGCCCGTCGATCTCCTCGAGAAAGATCTCCGCGAGCGCCGGAGCGATCCTCTCCTGCTCGGAGATCCGGGCAATCGGGAGACTCGGCACATCCGCGGACGCGCCGTTCGGCGGCGTGGGCGGCATGGGTGGACCGGACGTCTCCTCGATCGCACGCGCGGACGCGATCAACGCCTGCTCGACACACCCCGTCGGAGCCGACGCCGCAAGCCCTGCGGCCAAGCGGGCGGCGATTTCTCGCCGCAAACAGGCCAGCGCCTCTGCCATCGTCTCGCGACCGACATCGACCGAGCGTGTATCGGGGACTGCGTCGTGTCGACCCACCCAGCCTGCGCAGACCGTCGCAAGATCGGCAGCCCCAGCCAGCCCGAGCAGGCGCAGGACGCCCGCGATGCGGGCAAGCATTGCCCCGACCACGTCCGAGCGTATCGACACCCCCTCGAGACCCGGGGCAGCGAACAGCAGATCGGTCACCCCGAGAAGCTCGCGATCCAGCTCGCGCAAGGCGGCGAGTGTGAGCTCGGCCGGATCTATCCCGGAGCCGAGCGAAGGCGCTTCGGCGACAACACCGTCATCCACCCAAGCCTGCAGGATCGACTCCAAGGCAAGAAGGTCGGCGGCCAGGGCCTCCAGCAGCGTCGACTGCTCGGACACGTCGGCCGACACCAGCGCCTTCATCTGATCGGCGATCGCGGCCAGTCGCGGCACCAGCCGACAGGCATCGGATGGATCCATGACACCGACAAGCTCGTGGAGTGCTGCGTAGGAGGCATCGAGCGCGGCCGGATCGACGAAGGCGCCGCGGTCGATCAACTCGAGCAGCTCCTCGAGGGCGACAAGCTCGGCAAGTCTCCCGCCGGTGCGATCGAGGTCATCCTCTCGGGATGGCGCCGGTCGATCGCGACGCAGGCTCTGCGCCGCCCGGATCGCCTCGGACGACCGGTAGACCGCTGCCAGATCGAGCACCCGGCGGTCTCCCGACTCCAAGCCCACCAGGAGATCCAAAAGCCGATCGATCAACGCTCGAGCCTCGGCCTCCGGCCACACAGGCAGCGGCTGCGCAAGTGGCTTCAAGACCCGATCGAGCTGCCCCATCAAGGAGCGCGTACCCGCATCGCAATCCAGTCGCCCGTCGCGCAGCGCCGCCGCGAAGATCTCGGCCAGGCCGAAGAGATCGGCCAGAACACCAGTGCCGATGCCGGCATTCACCTTACGAAACAGCATCTCGAGGCGCATCAATCCACGCAGATCCGTCGCGCCTCGATACCAGTCGACCAGGTCGAGATGAAACCTGTGGCGCACCCGCTGCATCGCCTCGGCAAGCGTCTGCAGGTTCGTCGTCGCTCGCGGCGTCTCGGCGTCGAGCGCGACGGAGGGGCGCGAATCAGCCATCGGAGAGCGCCCCGGCAACGGCATTCAACAGCTCGCCGGCGGTGAACGGCTTCGAAAGGAAAGACAGCGCGCCGGCCTGATGAGTCCGAACGCGCGCGTAAAGCCCCCCGCAGTCCGAGACAATGACGATCGGCAGGTCGGCAAACCCGGGGGCTCGCTTCACGAGAGCACAGACTTGAAAGCCGTCCAGACGCGGCATCCGGCTCTCGAGGAGCAGAAGGTCGGGCTTCACCTCGAACACCATGCCGAGCGCATCGAAGCCGTCGAGACCGACCTCGACGCGGTAACCACGATCGCGCAGAAGCTTGGCGGCGAAGCGTCGCGCGACCGGACTGTCGGCGGCCAGCAGAATACGGGCATCGCTCCGAGCGGCACCCACGACAGGCGGCACCATCGGCGACACATCGGGCCCCGGATCGAAAGCCGGGTCCGACGGGAGCAGATCGGAGGTTGCCGGTAATCGTGTCGTCATTCCTGACAAGCCCCCGGCCACTGAAGTACACTCGGGTATATGTCTATCGAGCTCGGCGTCGTGATGGATCCGATCGGGTCCATCAACATTAAGAAGGATAGTACCTTCGCCATGCTGTTGGCCGCGCAGAAGCGCGGCTGGCCCCTGTGGTACATGGAGGTGGCGGATCTGTCGCTGCGCGACGGGCGCACCCTGGCGCGGATGCGACCGCTCGAGGTCACGGACGATCCCGCGGGTTGGTATCGTCTCGGGGCCGAGATCGAGCGCCCGCTCGATGCGCTGGGCGCGGTGCTGATGCGCAAGGACCCGCCGTTCGACATCGAATATATCTTCACGACCTATCTCCTCGAGCAGGCCCACGAGGCCGGCTGCATGGTCGTCAACCATCCGCGAAGTCTGCGCGACGCCAATGAAAAGGTCTACACCGCCGCCTTCCCGCAGTGTACACCGCCCACCCTGATCACGCGCAGCGCGGGGGCGATCCGGGACTTCCATCGCGAGCACGGCGACATCATCCTCAAGCCGCTCGACGGCATGGGTGGGGCCTCGGTGTTTCGCGTTCGCACGGACGACCCGAACCTAAGCGTCATCATTGAGGCCCTGACTCTGCACGGCCGGCGTTTCTGCATGGCCCAGCGCTTCATCCCCGAGATCCGCGACGGCGATAAACGCATCCTGATGGTGGACGGCGAACCCGCTCCCTACTGTCTTGCGCGCATCCCGGCGCCGGGCGAGACCCGCGGCAACCTCGCGGCGGGAGCATCCGCCGAAGCGCGGCCTTTGACCGAACGGGATCGCTGGATCGCCGCGCAGGTCGGCCCGCAATTGCGCGCCCGCGGGATCCTCTTCGCCGGTCTGGACGTGATCGGGGACTTCTTGACCGAGGTCAACGTCACCAGCCCGACCTGTATCCGCGAGATCGATGCCGCCTACGGCACCGATATCGCGGGGGATCTGATGGACGCGATTCAGGCACGAGTCATGCGCTACACCTGAGACCTTACCCACCGGTCAACCGACCCGCTCGGCCTCGCGAGCGACCGCGACCGGCAACCCATTCCCGGAGATGTCCGTGCTGTATTCATCCTCCCGCCCCGACCGGCTTCGGCGCGCGCCGCGTTTGTATGCGATCGCGGCGGCCCTCTTCGGACTCGCCGCCTGCGGACAAGAGACCCCGGTCACCACGATACGCTTCGACGCCTTCGGTGGTCAGGTCGACCTGAGCCTGGTCAGCGTCGACCGACAAGAGGCGCAACAGGCGGCCTCCCTGGTCCAGCAGGACTTCGCCTTCCTGCAGGATGCATTGCATTCCTGGCAACCCGGCCCGATGGGTCGGGTCAATCAGATGCTGCTGACCGAGGAGCCCTTCGTGGCCCCCCCGTCGACCATGCCGTTGGTGCGTCTGAGCAAGGACTTCGAGTCACAAAGTGGCGGACTCTTCAATCCCGCCATCGGCTATCTGATGGACCTCTGGGGGTTCCATGCCGACGCGGTTCGCAGCCGCCCGCCGCCGCCCGAACAGCAAATCGCGCGATTGGTTGCAGCAACCCCCAGAATGAGCCAGATCGATATCGAGGGGCTCGAGCTGCACGGCCACAATCCGGCCATCAAGCTGGATTTCGACAGCATCGCCAAGAGCCATGCCATGGATCTGGCCATCGAGCACCTGCGTGAGCTCGGGATCAAGAGCGCGCTGTTGCAGGCCGGCGGCGAGGTTCGATTGATCGGCGATCGCAGCGGCCAGCCTTGGCGGATCACGATTCGCCGACCCAGCGGCTCGGGTGTACTCGCTATCGTGCCGATGCGCGGAGACGAGAGCCTCGTCACCAAGGCCGACTACGACCGGAACTTCGTGTTCAAGGGTGAGATCTATCATGCGATCATCGATCCGCGAACCGGCTCGCCCGCGCGCGGCACCCGCTCGGTGACCGTGCTCCATCGGGACGCAACCACTGCGGCCGCTGCAGCCACGGCCATGTTCGTGGCGGGGCCGACCGACTGGGAGGCGGTGGCGCGCGCGATGGACATCAGCTATGTGCTTCTCGTCGATGCCGAAGGCACCCTGCACATGAACCAAGCGATGGCCGATCGGATCGAATTGGTCGACACAAGTGCTCCGATCGCGCCGAGGATTCAGGCGAGCGAGGTGCCCGGGGCGACTGACCCCTGATCCCCGAGCAGATCCCCGGATGGGGTGATTTCATGGCAAGGATCTAACTCCACCTCGGGTCGCCCCGACAGCCGCAACCTTCCGGGGCCGTTGGTTGTGCCGAGCTTTGCGAGGCACAACCGACCGTCGGCGGACGTTGTGCCTCTTACCGTCAGTACAACCTACGTCTTCGGCATTCTCCGGAAATCGATCCACAGTCATGCCCACCCGCTCGACCGATCCGCAGATTCCGCGTGCGCTCCTCGCGACGCCCGGTCACGACTCCTCGGGCTTGACCCTCTCGTTTGCCCTGTTGGCCGCAACGCTGCTGCATGTCGGTGCGATCACCCTCGTCTCCTTCGAGCCACCCCGGCGCGAGGCCAGCAGCGTCTCGGAAACGGCGCTGGAGATCTTGATCTTGCGCGACGCCGGTCGGGGTGCAGCGGCCCCGAACGCGGCCCTCTCTCGGATCGATCGGTTGGGCGCGTCATCCAGCGGCAATGCGGTCTACGACGATCCGATCCCGATCGTCTCGGAAGACATCGCGACGACAGAGCCACCGACGCCGATCTCCGAGACGCAGACGGAGTCGGTCGAGGAGTCTCCTGTCGAGCTAGAACCGGAGACCGACACATTGGCCGATCGGGATCCGGTCGTACCGGAGCCGCCCCCGAGCACGCTCGATGCAGACGCCGTCGATCCGCCTCTCGAGCCGATCGGTGTCGAGACGGTTATTCCGGACCCGACAGAGATTACTGAGCCGCCGGCGTTGGACCTCGAGACGCTCGCACGATTGGAGCCTCCGCCCGAACCCGCGCCAGAGATCCAACCCGAGCCACTCCCTCCTCCCGACCCGATGGCCGCACGGGAGATGTTCGCCCGGGAAACGCCGGTCGACGCAGCTGCGATCCTCGCCAGCCGCGGCGAGGAAATCGATCGACTCACGGCCAACCTCCAAGCCAAGACCGCCGCCTACGCAAGCCGGGTCCGGCGCAAATCGGTGAGCGCGAGCACGCGGGAGTTTCGGTATGCAAGCTATCTTGGCGCGTGGGCGCGCAAGGTGGAGCGCATCGGCAACCTCAACTATCCGCAAGCGGCGCGGGATCAACGCATGTTCGGCAGCCTCATCCTGCATGTTGCCGTGCGCTCGGACGGCAGTGTGGAGCAAATTCGGGTCGTGCGCTCCTCGGGTTACGACCTGCTCGACGAGGCGGCCGTGCGGATCGTGGAGCTTGCGGCACCCTACGCGCCCTTCCCGCCCGACATCGCCGAGGAGACGGACGTGCTCGATATCGTGCGGACCTGGCAGTTTTTGCGCGGCGGCGGATTGGGGTGGGAGCAATAAGCAGGGCATGCGGAGCGGGAATCAGGCACTGCGAAAACCGCCCTCCAGCAAGGCCAGAGCAGCTTGCCTGCTGCGATGATCAAGGCGGCGATGGTGATGATGAAGCCGATCAACCACAGAATATGGCGGTCGTTGCGTTTGATCAACTCGTCGAATCGACGGTCGAGCTGCTCGAAGCGCTTGTCGATCTGCTCGAAACGGTAGATACGCGTAAACTCGCAGGAAAACGCCGACGTTTGTTGGAAACCGCGGACTCTTGAGCCCCTGAACATGAGTTGTTGAGCGACTCTATCCCGGGCATGCAGTTGCCGCAAGCCCACGCTCGGGCTTGCTTGAGATCTCCCCGACCCGGATACTAACGCCATGTCATTCAGCACCTCGCTCACCAACCACTTCCTGATCGCGATGCCGGGTCTTCAGGATCCGAATTTCTCGCGAACGGTGACCTATGTCTGCGAGCACACGGATCAGGGCGCCATGGGCATCGTGATCAACCGCCCGCTCGATGTCAGGCTCGGCGAGTTGTTGGACCAGCTCGAGATCGTCGCGTTGCGCCCGAGCGTCGAGCAGATCCCCGTCTATCAAGGTGGACCGGTCCAGACCGATCGAGGTTTCGTGCTGCACACCTCCGGGCCAACCTTCGATTCGACCTTGAGCATCACGTCGGATATCAGCGTCACCACCTCGCGCGACGTCCTTGAGGCCATCGCCTCCGGCGAAGGCCCGGAGCTGACCCTCGTCGCTTTGGGTTATGCCGGCTGGGGCAGCGGCCAGTTGGAGCAAGAGATGAGTGCCAATGCCTGGCTGAGCGGTCCGGCCAGTCACGAGATCATCTTTCGGATGAGCCCGAGTGCCCGCTGGCTCGCCGCGGCGCAGCTGTTGGGGGTCGACCTCAACCTGCTCAGCGGCGAAGCCGGACACGCGTAGATCGCGCCCGGACGGCCAACCATCGGATCGATCTCGTTCGAGAATGGCATGACCACCCTACTGGGTTTCGACTTCGGTCCGCGCAAGATCGGTATTGCGGTCGGTCAGACCATCACCCGCTCGGCCACACCCTTGGTCACGCTGCGCAGCCGCAACGACAAGCCGGATTGGGTCGGTATCTCCGCCTTGGTGCGCGAGTGGCAACCCGAGGCCTTCGTGCTGGGACTGCCCTTCACCATGGACGACAAGGAGGTCGACTGGTCCGCTCAGGTCCATCGGTTCGGGCGTCAGCTCGAAGGACGTTTCCGCCTCGCCGTGCATCTCATCGACGAGCGCCTGACCTCGATCGAGGCGCGGCGGCAGCTCGCGGAGACGCCGGGCGGACGCTCCGCCGACCGGGATGCGGTCGATGCGGTTGCCGCCGCCCTGATCCTGGAAACCTGGCTGTGCGAGCAAGGACCGGCGTAAACGAGTGGTGAGTGGTGAGTGGCCAGCGAGGCATGCCATCTTGACTCAAACCAATCACCAATCATCACTTCAATTCACTCACCACTCACCACTCGCCACTTGCGCAGCACCCAACCCCGAGCATGCGTCCGTGATCAACTCCGAGATCTGGAAAGACAGCGCCGAGATCGACAGCATCATCGGCCGGATGGCCGACGAGCTGCGCGCTCTCATCGCCGAGCGCGAAATCGAAGCGCCGCTGATGATCGGCATCCACACCGGCGGGGTCTGGGTTGCGGACCGGCTGCATGAGATGTTGGAGCTGACCGAGCCGCTCGGTCATCTGGACATCTCCTTCTACCGCGACGACTTCACCCGCATCGGGATGCATCCTCAGGTGCGCCCCTCGTATCTGCCGGTCGGGATCGACGACCGCCATCTGATCCTGGTGGACGATGTCCTGCAAAGCGGTCGCACCATCCGCGCCGCACTGAATGTCCTGTTCGACTACGGCCGGCCGGCCTCGGTCATCCTGGTCACCCTCTCCGAGCGCGACGGGCGCGAGCTGCCGATCGAGCCGAACGTCGTCGGCCCGCATGCCAAGCTCGAGCCGGGCGAGCAGATCAAGCTCAGCGGACCGCACCCGCTCGTTCTGCTGCGCGGTCAGAGCGCGAAGAAATCGACAGCCAAGACCGACAAGGCGTCGGTCGATGCCCCTGCGACAAGCGCCAAGGGCGAGGCCCGTCGATGAAGACCGGTCACCAGCAGCTCGACGGGGAGGGCAACCTCAAACACTTTCTAACGATCGAGGGGCTGAGCCGAGCGCTCTTGGTCGAGATCCTGGAGCGGTCCGAAGGCTTTCTCGGAGTGACACGGCAGGCGGTCAAAAAGGTCCCGCTGTGTCGCGGCAAGGTTGTCGCCAATCTTTTCTTCGAGACCAGTACCCGCACCCGCACCACCTTCGAGCTGGCCGCTAAACGGCTCTCGGCGGACGTGCTCAACCTCAACATCTCCACCTCCGCCACCGCCAAGGGCGAGACCCTGCTCGATACGCTGCGCAACCTCGAGGCGATGCAGGTCGACATGTTCGTGGTGCGCCACGCATCGAGCGGTGCTGCGCATTTCATCGCCGCCCATGCCGCGCCGCACGTGAGCGTCATCAATGCCGGGGACGGGCGCTATTCGCATCCCACTCAGGGTATGTTGGACATGTTCACCATCCGCCGCCACAAGGGGGATTTTGCGAACCTTCGGGTGGCCATCGTCGGCGATATCCTGCACTCGCGTGTTGCGCGCTCCCAGATCGCGGCACTCAATATCCTGGGTGCAGCCGAGGTACGGGTCATCGGCCCGCGCACCCTAATTCCGGCATTCGCCGAAGAGGCGCTCGGCGTACGGGTCTTTCACGATCTGCGCGAGGGGATCCGCGATGTCGACGTCATCATCATGCTGCGCCTGCAACGCGAGCGCATGACCAACGCGCTCCTGCCGAGCGAGCACGAGTACTTTCAGTTGTACGGCCTCACCGAAGAGCGCCTCGGCGTGGCCCATCCCGAGGCCATCGTCATGCATCCCGGGCCCATCAATCGCGGGGTCGAGATCGAGTCACAGGTCGCCGACGGGCCCCGCTCGGTGATCCTCGAGCAGGTCACCAACGGGATCGCGATCCGCATGGCAGTCATGTCCATGTGTATCGGCACCCAGAACATCGCTATGCAGGCGGACGGCAAGACGGATGGTGAGACCAATGGCTGAGGTCGAGCGCATCAGCATTCGCGGCGGGCGCCTGATCGACCCGGCCAACCGGCTCGACCGGCAGATCGACCTGCACCTTGCGGACGGGCGCGTGCTCGCGATCGGCGAGGCGCCCGCCGGTTTTCGACCGGAGCGCGTTCTCGATGCTCGGGGATTGATCGTCTGCCCGGGTTTCGTGGACCTCAGCGCCCGGCTGCGCGAGCCCGGTCTAGAGCAGAAGGCGACGATCGCGAGCGAGACTCGGGCGGCGGCGGCATCCGGGATCACGACGCTCTGTTGCCCGCCCGACACCTCGCCCGTCATCGATACCCCGGCCGTCGCGCAGCTGATTCGGCAGACCGCACAGCGGCATGGCTTCGCGCGTGTCGTGCCGGCCGGCGCCATGACCCGAGACCTCGACGGCAAACAGATCACCGAGATGGCCGCACTCAAGCTCGCCGGCTGCCCGGTGTTGAGCCAGGCCGATCGGCCGATCCGCAGCGCTCAGGTGCAGCGACGGGCGATGGAGTACGCCGCCACCTTCGGATTGACGCTCTTCCTGCACCCGCAAGACCCCGATCTGACCAGCGGCGGCTGTGCCCACGAAGGCCGGGTGAGCGCCCGGCTGGGGCTTCCCGGCATCCCGGAGGCCGCCGAGACGGTCGCCGTCGCCCGCGACCTCGCATTGGCCGGCCAGACCGGCGCACGCATCCATTTTCGCGGTCTCTCGACCGCACGGGCGACCGTGATGCTCGCCGCGGCGCGCGGCCGCGGGGTTCAGGCGAGCGGCGACGTCGCCATCCACCAACTCTTCCTCACCGAAGACGACCTGGACGGCTTCGACGCCAATTGTCATCTGGTGCCGCCGCTGCGCACCCGGGCGGACCGCGATGCCCTGCGCCATGCGCTCGCGGCCGGCGAGATCGGCGCCATCTGCTCGGACCACCAGCCGCACGATGCCGATGCCAAGCTGCTGCCCTTCCCCGAGACCGCGCCCGGCATCTCGGGGCTCGAGACCCTGCTGCCGCTCGCGCTGCGACTGGTCACCGAAGGCGTGCTCGACCTGCCGGGCGTCGTCGCCCGACTTACCGTCGGTCCCGCCGAGATCTTGGGTCTGGACCTCGGGCATCTCTCGCCCGGGGCGACCGCGGATGTCTGTCTCTTCGATCCGAATGACGGCTGGATACCGACGCGCGGGACACTCCTGAGCCACGGCGAGAACAGCCCCTTTCTCCACATGCAGATGCACGGGCGCGTCATGGCCACGGTGCTGGATGGACGCATCGTCTTCGAGCGGGCGAGCGATCGCTGATCGAGACGATCGAGGCAGAGCCCAGTGCCGGGGCGCCCTCAAGCGCCGGCCCGGAGTGCCTCCGGGTTCAAGACCTGCATGGTCTCGTCGCCCATGCCCATCACCAACACGCCGCGGCGCGTGGCACGACGCACGACACCCGCATCCGGATAGAGGCTCGCCAGGACTCCGACGGCGTGACGATCGGCGTACTCGGGGAAGACACGGGGGATCTCGGCGAGCCGCTCGAGAATCCCCTCGACATGCGCATCCGTGAGGCGTGACTTGGTCTCGTTGACCAAGACCACTTCGGGGCAGACCAGCAGCGCATCGTACTCGCGGGTCTCGCCGCCGAAACGGCGCACGACGCGGACCCCGAACAGATCCGCCACGGGACAGGAGAAGAGCTCGGCCGCCACCCGCGGAAGATTGGGCGCCACGATGTCCTCGACCAGCGTGCCGAGGCGATTGGCGAGATCGCCCCATTGCTTGTTCATGCTCCGACGCTCGCGCTGGCTCTCTTCGTTGAAGGCGAGCATCTCGTCCTTGAAGCTGCTCATCTCGTCCTTGAAGCTGCTCATCTCGTCCTTGAAGCTGCTCATCTCGTCCTTGAATTCGCGCATCTCGTCCTTGAACTCAAGCATCTCCTCGGACAGACGGGCCAGCGACATCTCGGTGCGCATGGCCTGGTAGCTCAGCTCCTTCATGTACTCCCGCAGTGTGTCGACCTCTTGCTTGAGCGCGGCTTGTCCCATGACGATGACCCTCCAACGAAGTCCGGTTGCCTCGTGAAAGCATAAACCCAAAAGGAGGAGTGAGGAGTGAGGAGAGAGGAGAGAGGAGTGAGGAGAGAGGAGAGAGGAGAGAGGAGAGAGGAGTGAGGAGTGAGGAGTGAGTGGTGTGAGTCTCGAGGGGAAGACCTCGGCGCCTACTCTCCACTCTCCACGCGCTGATGCAGCACGGCAGATGTGTCGAGACCGTTCGTTGTCGTTGTCGTTGTCGTTGTCGTCATCGACCATCGATACGACGGCGGCCACGACTACGACAACGACAGCGGCAACGAAGAATGATCTCGGAGGGTCTCGGAATCTCTGCACTGCTCCACCAAGCCTTTCTCGAAACTTCCGGGTCTTCCGGCTAGACTCGTCGCGTCACCTCGCCTGGAGCCCATCTTGCCCCCGACTTCGACTCATCCTTTCCCGGATTTTTCTCGCGCCCGTATCCTGGTGGCCGGCGACCTGATGCTCGACCGCTATTGGAGCGGCGCGACCCGTCGGATCTCGCCCGAGGCCCCGGTGCCGGTGGTGCACGTCGCGCGGGTGGAAGACCGCCCGGGCGGTGCGGCGAACGTGGCGCTGAATCTAGCCGCGCTGGGCTGCCATGTCACCCTGACGGGCGTGACGGGCGACGACGAAGCGGCCGATGTGCTGGCCGCACGACTCGGTATGCAGGGCATCCGCACCCGGCTGCACAGACGCGCGGATGTGCCCACCGTCACCAAGCTGCGGGTCTTGAGCCAGCATCAACAACTGATCCGATTGGATTTCGAGGCGCCCTTGACGCCGCTCGGCGACGACCCGCTGCCGACGCTGGTCGCGGAGGCGCTCGATGCCAGCGACCTCCTGGTCCTTTCGGACTACGCCAAGGGGACGCTGGCGGACCCGCAGCGTCTCATCGCACTGGCGCTGAACGGCGGCAAACCCGTGCTCGTGGACCCCAAGGGACTGGATTTCACGCGCTACCGCGGCGCCACACTCCTGACCCCGAATCGGACCGAGCTGGAAGCGATCGTCGGTGTCTGCGCCGACGATGTCGCGCTGATCGAGCGGGGCCAGCAGCTGCGTGCCGAGCTCGACTTGGAGGCCATGCTGATCACTCTGGGCGAGCGCGGCATGCTGCTGCTGCGCCCGGATGCCGAAGCGCTGCACCTGCCTACACGGGCTCGCGAGGTCTTCGACGTGACCGGTGCCGGCGACACCGTGATTGCGACCTTGGCCGCCGCACTGGGCGCGGGCGTCGCACTCGACGAGGCCTGCGCACTGGCCAACTGCTCAGCCGGTCTCGCGGTCGGCAAACTGGGCACCGCGACGGTCGCCGCGCGGGAGTTGGAGCACGCCTATCGGGGCAGCGAATGGCACACGGTGCTGGACCAGCCTGCATTGGTCGACGCGGTCGAGACCGCGCGCGCGGCCGGCGAGCGGATCGTCATGACCAACGGCTGCTTCGACATCCTGCACGAGGGCCATGTCGCCTACCTGCAGCAGGCCAAGCGGCTTGGCGATCGGCTGATCGTGGCGGTCAACGACGATGCCTCGGTGAGCCGCCTGAAGGGTCCGGAGCGACCGATCAACGGCATCGAGCAGCGCATGGCCGTGCTCGCCGGTCTCGCCTCGGTCGACTGGGTCTGCGCCTTCTCCGAGGATACGCCCGAGGCACTCATCTGCCGGGTCAAGCCTGATCTGCTGGTCAAGGGAGGGGACTACCGGCCGGCCGAGATCGCCGGGGCGGACTGCGTCCGCGCAAACGGCGGCGAGGTGCGCGTCCTCGACCTGCTGCCAGGGCGCTCCACCACACGGATCCTCGGCGCGATCCGGGGCACGAACCCGAGCCGCTGAATCCATGTCACTGCACCGCCCGATTTCGAACGCCTAGAGAGCCGTCCCCGGACGATGACACGATCCCTCTACGCGCTCCTCCTGAGTATCCTGCTGCCGTTTGCGCTGCTGCGTCTCTACTGGCGCAGTTTGAAATCCCCGGCGTATCGCCGCCGTGTCGGCGAACGTCTGGGTCTCGGTCCCGCAGCGCCCGCGACACAGATCTGGATCCATGCCGTCTCGGTCGGCGAGGTCCAGGCCGCGGAGCCTCTGATTCGGCGCCTGCTCGACATTGACCCGCCACTGTCCATCCTGGTGACGACCACGACACCGACGGGCGCCGAGCGGCTGCGCGAGCGCCTCGGCGACAGCGTGGCCCATCGCTACACCCCCTACGATCTTCCCGGAATCCTCGATCGCTTTCTGGACCGAACGACCCCGGCGCTGCTGATCGTCATGGAGACCGAGATCTGGCCCAACACCCTGGCGGCCTGCGCGGAACGCGGCATCCCGGTGATCCTGGCGAACGCCCGGCTCTCGGAACGATCCGCGCAGGGCTATCGACGGGTCGCGCAACTCACACGGGAGACACTGCAGGGCTTCGACCTGATCGCCGCCCAAGCGGAGCCGGACGCCCGGCGATTCATCGCACTGGGGGCCGATCCCGAGCGGGTCCAGATCACGGGCAGCATTAAGTTCGACATTCGACAACCGGCGAGCCTGCTCGATGAATCCGAAGCCATGCGACGCGAGTGGGGCGGGCAACGCCCGGTGTGGGTCGCGGCCAGCACCCATGAGGGGGAAGACGGACCGCTCCTCGCGGCTCACCAACGCATTCGTGCAGTGTTGCCCGAGGCCCTGCTGGTGCTGGTTCCGCGCCATCCGGAGCGTTTCGATCGCGTCGCCGAGCTGGTGGCACGGCAGGGTGTGACGCTCGCCCGTCGCAGCCGCCAAGAGCCATGCACACCAAGCACGGCGGTGTTTCTCGGCGACACCATGGGGGAGCTTCCGGTCTTTCTCGCCGCGGCCGACGCGGCCTTCATCGGCGGCAGCCTGGTGCCGACCGGCGGTCACAACCTCCTGGAGGCGGCAGCGGCGGGCGTTCCCGTCGCCATCGGCCCGCACCACTTCAACTTTGCGGCCATCACGGAGCTGCTGTGCGCCGAAGAAGGCGCAGTGGAGATCGCCGACACCGAAGCGCTGGCGCGACTCATGATCTCCTGGCTGAGCGACGCCACCGAGCGGGCACGCATCGGCGAGAACGGCCGTCGCGTCGTCGCGGCCAATCGCGGCGCACTCGATCGGCTGATGACCCTGATCGAGACCCGCTTGCCGAAGACGCGAGGGCGAGCGACGTTCGGGCCGCGGGAATGACCCGTGATCGGCCGCCCAGGCGCATCAATCCTCAGCCTTGAACAGCGACAAAAGCTCCCGGAACTGGACGTCGGTCGAATCCCCGAGCCACTCGAAGCCGACCGACTCGGTGCAGACGACTTGGGTCCCGGCATGGCGCATGCGATCCAGTACATTCTGTTTGAACACGGATTTCCGCGAGATGATGGCATCGGCCGGAACAAACACCTGGTACCCCCAGCGCTGGAGGCCGGAGACGGTCTGGACGATACAGATGTGCGCCTCCATGCCCACGACGATCAACTGGCGCCGGTCCGGATGGGCGGAGATATTGCGCTCGAACCCAGGCGCGGTGCAGCAGGAAAAGGCGGTCTTCTCGGTCGGATCCGCGCCCTCGGGCAGGTTCTCGCGGATGCTCGCCATGACCGGACCGAGACCTTTTGAGTTGTGCTGAGTCGCGATGATCGGGATCCCGAGGATCTTGGCGGCCGATACCAGCCGATTGATGTTCCCGACGACCAGGCCCAGCTCGTCGGCAGGCATTGCATGTGCCAGACGCTCTTGGGCGTCGATGATCAGGAGCTGGGAAAAGGCCCTCTGACAGAGCGGCATCTGCGCTTGATGAGTACTCATGGCGTGTCCTCGCGATATCGTTATCGGTTCGCACGTGGCCGGAATCGCCCGTGTCGCGGGGGAGTGTGCGTCAGTTTCCCGACGGGAATCAAGGAAAAAGCAGCCTACTATCCGAGCCGCACATGGCCGGAGACCGGCTGCAGATCAGTAGACCGGCATCGCGGGATCCAGATCACGCGCCCATGCCGCAACCCCGCCGTCGAGATTGACCATGCGGGTGAACCCCTGCTGCTCGAGGAAGCGCGCGACCTGATAACTGCGAATCCCGTGATGGCAGATCACGACGATCTCTCGAGTCGGATCCAACCGCGCCAATGCCCCCGGGATTTGTCCCATCGGAATGGATAAGGATCCCTCGATTCGACAGATCTGAAACTCCCACGGCTCGCGGACATCAAGCAAGACCGGCGGCTCGCCGACCGTGGCCAACCACTGCGCAACCTCTTTCGGCCCCATTCGACGCATCACCAACCCCCGTATTCAGCCACGCCCGACGGACATTCATTTCCGAGGCTCGACCTACCGCCCCCCCGGAGTCAGCAGCCAGCCCCCGAACGCACCACAATGGTTCAAACCTTTCTTTCCAATTTCCTGAACCGCGTCCACTGCAACGCCCGTTGATTCAAACGACACCGAGTCCGCACTCAAGCTCCGCATAAAACCCCTGACGCGGTTCAGCGCGGTTCAGAACTCGAACTCATTCGCCCGGGCGGCATTGTTCAATGCGAGCGTCGATGTCTCGAACAACCCCTCTCGGCGAACATCACGCTCACCGACACGGGTGACGAGCAGTGCCTCCATCACGGGCTCCACTCCGAGGATACAGAACAGACGCCCGCCCGGGGCCAACTGCCCCTGCAGCAGAGGCAAGGCAACCTCGGTTGGCATCGATCCGGTGACGGCGATGACGTCGAACGGCCCACCCTCGACAGGCTGGCTCAGCGCATCGCCCGCGCGGATCTCGATTGACTCGAAACCCAAACCGGCCAACCGCGCACGCGTCTCCTCCGCCAGACCGGCGTCGACCTCTACCCCGATTACCCGCCCGCCCAAACGATCGAGACAGGCACTGACATAACCCGTCCCCGCACCAATCTCCAACACCCGCTCGCCGGACTGCACGTCGAGCGCTTGAAGCATGCGCCCGACAACCTTGGGCGCCAACATGCAGGCGCCTGCGCCGATCGGAATCTCGATATCGGCATAGGCGAGGCCCTGGTAAGCGTCGGGCACGAACGCCTCGCGTCGAATCTCCGCCATCGCCTCAAGAACCCGGTCGTCCAGGACTTCCCATGGACGAATCTGCTGTTGAATCATGTTGAAACGCGCACGTTCGGCGGTGGTGTCCATCGGATTCGAGTCCTCGTCTTCTTGTTCTGGGCGACCGGGAAGCGTACTGAGTTTGGGCGGATCGAGCAACAGGGGGGTAGTGGCGTAGTGGCGCGAGTGGTGATTGGCAAGGCGAATTGCGGGGACCTCGACACCCGTAGGTTGGGTAAGGCGTAGCGTGCCCAACACACCGCCTGCAGGGCTTCCGCACGGTGCAGGTCTGCGAAACGTCCCGCAGGGCGGTCGGTTCGTGATCGATGGCCAGGATCACCGGGGCCGCTTCGTCCACTTGAGCGGCCTCCAAGAGCACCACATCCCCGATATCGCCAAATTCCAAAAGGGTTGCATGCGAAGCCCGAGCTGCCCT
Source organism: Thiocapsa sp. C2-2m (assembly GCF_041903745.1). Classification (NCBI taxonomy): domain Bacteria; kingdom Pseudomonadati; phylum Pseudomonadota; class Gammaproteobacteria; order Chromatiales; family Chromatiaceae; genus Thiocapsa; species Thiocapsa sp. C2-2m. The sequence continues at coordinate 85,088 of NZ_JBBWVD010000013.1, forward strand.
CGGGCGGTATATCCTATGGCGTTCGGTCGAGACATCCTTCCAGAGACAGGACGCCATGCCATCCTCCCCCTCCCGGCGACCGAGGGTCGCCGTCGCCGGTGCCAGCGGCTTTATCGGCACCGCGGTCTGCCGCGCCCTGACGGACGCCTTCTCGGTTCGGGCACTGACACGATCGCCCGCCCGGGCACAAACGCCCGACCCGGATCAGCGCGTGACCTGGCGCCATTGCGATCTCTTCTCCGCGTCCGATCTGGTCGAAGGGCTCGCGGACTGCGATTACGCCGTCTATCTGGTGCATTCGCTGGCACCCTCGTCGCGCCTGACGCAGGCCAATCCGCGCGACATGGACCTCATCCTAGCCGATAACTTCGCACAAGCCGCGGCGGCAAACGGGATCAAACAGATCATCGTCGTCGGCGGGCTGATCCCGGACAGCTTCCGAATTTCGCCGCTGCTCTGGAGTCGACGCGAGGTGGAGCTGGTGCTGGCCTCGCGCGGAACACCGGTCACGGCGCTGCGTGCCGGACTGGTCGTCGGCCCCGGTGGATCGGCCCCGCGGCTGCTGGTGGACCTAGTCAGGCGCCTGCCGCTGCTCTTGCTGCCGCCGAGCGCCCGTTCGATGACGCGGCCGATCGCGCTGGTGGATCTTGTTCGGGCTGTTCGCCACTGCCTGGGGCATCCGGAGACCTGTCGCGGCGCATACGACATCGGTGGTCCCGAGTGCTTGAGCTACGAAGAGATGCTCCGTCAAACGGCCGAGGTACTCGGGCTGCGGAGACGCATCCTGACCCTACCTTGGATGCCGCTCTGGCTGGCCTCGGCCACCGCGCGGTTCTTCAGCGGCGCGCCATCGGCCGTGGTCGGTCCGGCCCTGGAGAGTCTGCCGCAGGACACCGTGATTCGCGACAACTCGATTCTGCGCGCGATCGACCCGGCTGCAATCCCCTTTCGCGAGGCCCTTCGCGCCGCGCTCGACCCGTCGGGTCGACGCCTGCTGCCGAGCCCGCGTCAGCCGATCGAGGGTCAGAGCCGCGAGTTGATGCGACGCGCGCGGCTGGTGCGCTCCATCCAGCGGGTGATCCTGCCGCCCGGGCAGGATGCAGACTGGGTTGCCGGCAATTATTTCCGCTGGCTCGGCGCCTGCTGTTGGCCCATGGTCTGCACCCGCATCGACGAGACGGGGCGATGCAGCGTCTATACCCGCTTCCCGCGCCTGCACCTGTTGACACTGCAATGGCTGGCCGAGGAGAGCAGCCCGCAACGTCAGGTCTACGCCATCGTCGGCGGTCTCCTGAGCCGCTCCGACGGCCAGGGCCGTGCCCGCTTCGAGTTCCAGACCCTGCTGGACGACCGCTACACCATGGCGGCCATCCACGACTTCGCACCTGCCCTGCCCTGGTATGTCTATCTCTGGACCCAGGCGGTCGCGCATCTGCTGGTCATGCGGCGGTATCAGGGCCGGCTCGCGCGTTTGGCGCGGTGAGGCTCTCGCCGCCTGCCGCCGGCTGTTAGGACCGTAGGTTGTGCCGAGCCGTGCGAGGCACAACCAACCGCCGGCGGAAGTTGTGCTTCCTATCGTCAGCACAACCTACGGGTATGGAGTTTTGCGGAAATTCCCTGATCGCTGGCGGCAGGAGCCAGGAGGCTAACCTCAGATGTACGGTCTCAGCATCCCCCCTAGATCCACCCGCGCGCGCAGACGCCGGCAGAGCATAAAGGCGCCCATGAACTTGCGATGCAGGAACATGGTCTCGGGTGCGGGCACTGTGCTGAAGGCACCCGAGTAGAACATCTCGCGACCGCGCGCATAGGCACGCTCGTAAAGATCTGAGACGCCGAAGTCGTAGTGGCCTGGGCTGCGCAGCGGCTCGCTGGAGATGCGCAAGAGGTCGATAAGAGCGTTCACCTGCTCGCTCGGGTCGTTCGCGCCGACATAGCCCAGATCGATCGAGGCCGCACGCATTGCCGCACGGTCATCGGCGAACGCAGCACGGGCGAGCTGTCGATAGCGCTCGACGAGGTCCGACCTTACCGGCAGCGCCGCGCCGAAATCGAGCAGGACGATGCGCCCGGACGTCGCTTCGTAGAGATAGTTGCCGAAGTTCGGGTCAGACTGCACGAGACCGAACTCGAAGAGTTCGCGCATGGACAGACGCGTCAAGGCCGTTGCGGCGCGGTCACGCTCCTCGCAGCTGTAGCCGCTGCCGGCTAGGCGGTCGACCGGGACACCCTCGGCGAAATCCATCGCCAGGATGCGGGTTGTCGAGAGGTCACGATGGACGCCCGGAACGAGGAAATCCGGATCCGCGCCGACACCCGCCCCATACGCCTCAAGCGAATCTGCCTCCGCGCCATAGTCCGCCTCCTGATGGAGCTGGCGGCGCGCGCTATCCAGATAAGGCGTCAGATCCACGCCCGCCGGTGCCATGCCCAAGGTCCGGGCCAGGAAGGCGAGGTTGTCGATGTCGCTGTCGATGCTCTCGCGGACGCCCGGAAACTGGATCTTGAGCGCGAGACGACGCCCATCGCGCGTCTCGGCACGGTGCACCTGCCCGATCGAGGCGGAGGCCACGGGCGTGAATTCGAACCGCTTGAACTTCGCGTTCCAGCCCTGTCCGTATTCGCGCTCCAGAACCCCGGTGAGTTGGCTCATCGGCATCGGCTCGGCTCGCTCGCGCAGGGCGCTCATGATCTCCGCGGCCTCCGGTGTGAAGATGTCCGAGCCATCCATGGACATCAACTGCCCCATCTTCATCACAGCGCCGCGCATGCGCGCAAGGCGATCGGTAAAGCGGCGGGTGTGCTCGGGGGAGAGCCTGATCCGCGACGGCTCGGCGCTGCCACGGGTCCGGGCAAGCTCCATCAGACCCTTCACGCCGATCCCCGCGGCAAGATCCCCGGTGGCACGTCCGAGATGCCAAAGGCGACTCAGACGCGTGCTCGGGACGACCATGCCGGGTCGGTTAGGTGTCGTTGACATCAGATTTCCTCGGAGAATGAATCGGCGGCGTCCGGATCCTGTCCAGACTAAAGGTTGGACATGGTATCGCTCAATCCGCAGTACAACGATGAGGAATCGCAGTGGCGTAGCCGGAACCGTTGCGCATGCCGACCGCGGCTGCTAGCATTTTGCTTGCACCTGTTCCGCGAGAGCGCCGATGCACACACTGGTCCTGCGCAACGTCCCCGACGACATCTACCGACAACTGAAGGAGTCCGCCGCGATCCACCGCCGATCCATGACGCAGGAAGCGATTCTCTCTCTTCAAGCCGGATTGGAGGGCCACGACGCCTCTCGGGGGCGGGCGTCGCCCGAAGAGACGTTGGACTGGCTGCGACGCGAGGTCTGGACCCTGCCTGTAATCGATCGCCGCACGGACGAGGAGATCCTCGGTTACAACGCCGATGGCCACTTCGCCTAAACCGGCGCCTCACTTGGTGATTGACCTGGCGGTCGACACTAGCGCGCTGACCGCGGTCCTCCTCGGCGAACCCGAAGCCGCTGCCATCCTGCATCGGTTGGCCGCAGCAACCCGCCCCGGACTCTGCGCACCCAATCGCACCGAGCTCCTTTTGGTGATCCAATCGCGCCTCGGCGATCCAGGAGTCGAGCGCACCAAGCAATTCATGCGCATGCAGCGAATCCGAACGATACCGTTGGACGAAGCGATGGCAGATGCCGCTGCCGACGCGTACCGCCGATTCGGCAAAGGCCGCCACCCCGCAGGACTCAATTTCGGCGACTGCTTTTCCTATGCCCTGGCGATCCGTGCGCAGGCCCCGCTTTTATACAAGGGCGATGATTTCGCGCAAACCGACGTGCAGTCCGCGGCACCCCGAGCCGCGAATCAAACTTGATCCAGCCGCGACCCGCGCAGATAATGCCCTGTTACTTTGCGAATCCCCATGGATGGTCCGCCGGACTTCCCGCCGGACGCGCCATTCTTTCGAGGCCCCACGATGGACACCCCCGACACGAGTATCGGCTTCGGCCAGCTCGGCCTAGCCCCCGCAGTCGCCAAAGCTGTCGAGGATCTCGGTTACGAGACACCGACACCGGTTCAAGTTCAATGCATCCCGCACCTGCTCGCCGGACGCGATCTGCTCGGCCAGGCCCAGACCGGCACCGGCAAGACCGCCGCCTTCGCCCTGCCCCTACTCAGCCGCGTCGATCCCACGCAGCGCGGCCCGCAGGTCCTAGTGCTGACGCCAACCCGAGAGCTTGCGCTCCAGGTCGCCGAAGCCTTCCAGGGCTATGCCCAGCACCTGAAGGGTTTTCTTGTGCTGCCGATCTACGGCGGTCAGGGCTACGGCCTGCAGCTGAGCCAGCTCAAACGCAATCCGCAGGTGGTCGTCGGCACGCCCGGGCGTGTGATGGACCATCTCAAGCGCGGCACGCTCGCGCTCGACATGCTCAAGACGCTCGTCCTGGACGAGGCCGACGAGATGCTCAACATGGGCTTCGCGGAGGATATCGACTGGATCTTCGAGCAAACCCCGCCCGGACGCCAGGTCGCGCTTTTCTCCGCCACCATGCCCGCGGGGATCCGCCGGGTCGCGCAGACCCGGCTGTCGGACCCGATCGAGATCCGCGTCACGGCCGACTCCGAGACGGTCGACACCATCGACCAGCACCACTGCGTGGTCACCCGTTTCCACAAGCTGGACGTGCTGACCCGCATCCTGGAGCTCGAGCCGTTCGACGGCATGCTGATCTTCGTGCGGACCAAAAACGCCACGGTCGAGCTGACCGACAAGCTCAAGGCGCACGGCTTTGCGGCCGAGCCACTGAACGGCGATATGAGCCAGGAGATGCGCGAACGCACCGTGGAGCGGCTCAAGCAGGGCCTTCTGGACATCTTGGTCGCGACCGATGTGGCCGCGCGCGGGCTCGATGTGGAGCGGCTTAGCCATGTCGTGAACTACGACATCCCGACCGATCCCTCCGCCTATGTCCACCGGATCGGGCGGACCGGGCGCGCTGGGCGGGCCGGGCGCGCCATCCTCTTGGTGGAACCACGTGAACGCGGACTGCTGCGCGCGATCGAGCGCACCATTCGACGCACCGTCCCGGCGATGGAGCCGCCCTCGGCCTCCCAGCTCAGCGAGTCGCGCATCGACCGCTTCACCGCCGAGCTGCGCAAGACCTTGACCGAGCAGGATCTCGACTTCTTTTACCGCTTGGTCGCGCGACTGAGCACGGAACAGGAGCTGGAGATGATGGACATCGCCGCGGCGCTGGCCTATCTCACTCAGCGCGAGCGCCCGCTCGATGTCAAAGCGGATCTGCCGCGCCCCGCGGCAACCCGGCCCGAGCGTCCGGAGCGCGGCCCGCGGAGCGAAGGTCGCGACGGGGAACGTCCGCGCGCCGCCCGCGACGGCGAGCGTGGCGCAGCGCCACGGCGCGACGGGGCTCGCGAAGACAGTCGCGACCGCCCGCGTCCGCAGGGACGCGGATCCGAGGGACTCACCAGCTATCGGATCGAGGTCGGCCACCAGCACGGCGCGACCCCGCGTGAGATCGTGGGCGCCATCGCCAACGAGTCCGGGCTGGAGGGCCGCTATATCGGCCGGATCGACATCCGGGACGATCACTCCTTGGTCGATCTCCCGGAAGGTATGCCGCGCGAGATCTTCAACCATCTCAAACGGGTCTACGTCCGTGGGCAGGCGCTGCGGATCTCGCTCGCGGATGGCTCGGCCGGTGGGACGCGGCGCAGCGGGGCAGAAAGCGCCGCCGGCGCTGGATCCGATCAGCCATCTTATGAACGCAAGCCTCGGGAGCCGGGATTCCATCAGGAACGACGCCGCAAGCGCACGGACCCGAGCTGAACCGCGTCCGAGATTCGGCTCAAGGCTTGAGAGCGGGGCGGACGTTCGAGTGCTGCCTCGGACCTGGAGTTGACGCAGTTCAGGAGATTTAGGCGATTCCCGGAAAATCCCATACCCGTAGGTTGTGCTGACGATAGGAAGCACAACTTTCGCCGGCGGTTGGTTGTGCCTCGCACGGCTCGGCACAACCTACGGCTCGCTTGGCGTGGAGCGCTCCCGTGCGCAGCTTGGCATAACGGTTTCCGGAATTCGCCTTAGGGGAAAGGTCAGATGTCAAAGGGCAAGGGGCAAGGGGCAAGGGGCAAGGGGCAAGGGTCAAATGGATTGGGCTGGATTGTCGGGAAGGGAACAAGGGGGCGGAGGTTCGGGGACATTAGAGGTGGCGTACCGCTAGGGACTGGCTGGGATCTTGGGACATAGGAGGTGGCGCTGTTCTTGCTTAGCCACTCAGTGTTCTCTCTCGGTCGCTATAGGTCCTCAAGATGCTTCAACGACTCGCCGCCGCGCTCACGCGTGGTGATCTGATTCCCTATCTCGGTCCCGGCGCGCTCGCCGGCGTGGTGGATACCGCCACCGGCGAGCCCATCCCGGCGGACAGCGACAGCCTCATCCTCGCGATGAACAACGGCAAGCCCATGTCGCGGCGGCTCATGTGGGAATTTCCCCGTGCGGCCATGGACGTTGAGCTCAAGCGCGGACGCAGCGCCGTCAACCGCTTTCTGGATACCACCTACGGCCAGCGAACTTGGACGCGCGCGCCTCTGCATGACTGGCTGAAGGACCTGCAGCCGCGCTACGTGATCGATATCAATCGGGATACCCAGCTGCAGGATTCCTACCTCGGGGTCCCGCATACCCTGGTGCGCGGCATCGCGCGCATCGCCGGCACCGACTATCGCTTTCGGCTCGATCACTACGACGGGGCGGCCTACCGCCAAGTCGATCTGGAGGAAATCGATCAGCGCCTTCCGGTGCTTTTCAAGCCGATGGGCAGCCCGCGGCCCGACGCGACCTATATCGCCTCGGATGCGGACTTCGTGGATTACCTCACCGAGCTGATGGGCGGATTCGGGATCCCCGCCTTTCTAAAGACCTATCGGCAGGAACGCCAATACCTCTTTCTGGGGCTGCGTCTACTGCGCGATACCGAGCGCATGGTGATGTCGGATCTGATCTACGGGGCAGGAACACCGGCCGGCTGGGCGCTGATTCCGGATCCGACGGACAAGGAACGGCGGTTCTGCGAGAGCAAGGGGGTCGAGGTCGTCGAGGCGGACATTCCGGATTTGCTTGCTGCGGCAGGGCTCGGGGATACGGTGGGGGAGTTGATTCCGGCCACGCATGAGGTCGGTTGCTGAACTGAACCGCGTCCGGTGGATCCACGCAAGGTCTTCGGGCTGGATCGACGTCGTCGGTGCCAACCGATGTCGGTGGTGACGCGGTTCAGGATAGGAAAAGCGGGCTTGACGATCCAGTCGAACCGCTCCGTGTTCTCCGCCATCGGCTGTCCATCGCTCTCGGGGTAGGGATCGTCCGGATCGAAATAGGCGAGCGGGTTCACGTGGATTGCTCCATCGCCGCGACCTTCGCCATCACCATGGATTCGAGATCCTGCTTGAAGCGCACGATGCGCTCGCGCACCTGCGCGTCCGAGGCGCCGATGATTTGGGCGGCGAGGATCCCTGCGTTCTTGGCGCCGTTGATGGCGACCGTGGCCACCGGCACGCCGGCCGGCATCTGCACGATCGAGAGTAAGGAGTCCTGCCCGGAAAGGCTGGAGGTCTTCACCGGGACTCCGATCACCGGCAAGGGCGTGATGGCGGCCGCCATGCCGGGCAGATGTGCAGCACCGCCGGCACCCGCGATGATCACGCACAGGCCCCGAGCGACCGCACTCTCGGCATACTCGTAGAGCCGTTTGGGCGTGCGGTGCGCCGAGACAATGGTCATCTCGTAGGGGATTCCGAGCTCGCCAAGCACGGTGGCGGCATCCTGCATCACCGGCAGGTCTGAATCGCTTCCCATGATGATGCCGACCCGGGCCGGGCGATCCGCCGACGACGGGGGTGGGTTGGATGTGGTCATGGGTGATCCTCTCCCGAGATCTCGATCAGAAGACGGACCCGCTCGGCCTTGATGCGGGCCTGCTCGATGTCCCGGTCAAGGACCGTGACATGGCCCATCTTGCGATAGGGCGAGGTCGCCGCCTTGCCGTAGAGGTGCAGACAGACGCCCGGAATCGCCAAGGCCTCGGCCATCCCCTTGATGACGGGGCGCCCGCGATGACCTGGCGCGCCCAGCAGGTTGATCATGGCCGCGGGGCAGAGCTGCTCGGTGGACCCCAGCGGCAGACCCACAACGGCGCGCAGATGCTGCTCGAACTGATCGGTCATGTTCGCTTCGATGGTGTGATGACCCGAGTTGTGGGTGCGGGGCGCGACCTCGTTCACCAGCAGATCGCCCGCCTCGGTCAGAAACATCTCGACCCCGAAGATGCCCACGCCGCCCAAGGCATCGACGGTGCGCACCGCGAGCTGCTCAGCCGCGGCGGCCGTTTCCGCCGGGATCTGCGCCGGGGCCAGCAGCATCTCGAGGACATTCGCGTCGGGGCGAAAACACATCTCGACCGCGGGATAGCAGCGGTGATCCCCGTCGAGCCCGCGGGCCACCAGCACCGCCAGCTCCTTGGCCGCCGGGATGAAGCGCTCCACCAGGGAAGGCACGGGCAGATGCGCGTCGAAGTCCTCGGGGCCGTCCAGGATCGAGACGCCTCGGCCGTCGTAACCGCCGCGACAGGCCTTCTGTACCAGCGGATAGCCGAAGGCCGCGAAGGCGTCGGCCGAGGGCTCGGGCATCGGCTCGAACGACGCCGTCGGGATGCCGGCCGCACTCAACGCCCGCTTTTGCGTGAGCTTGTCCTGAATCAAGGCGAGAACCGTCGGCGGCGGCTGGATATTGTGGCCCTCGCGCCCGAGCTGAATGAGTGTCTCGGCATCGATGTCTTCGATGTCGAAGGTCACAACATCGCAGGCGTCGGCCAGCTCGCGCAGCTTGGCGGGGTCGTGATAGGCACCCACAATCTGATGCCCCGAGACCTGACCGGCCGGGGAGCCCGGTGTCGGGTCCAGCACCACGCAGGTGCAGCCGATCCGTTTCGCGGCCTTGGCCATCATGCGGCCGAGCTGACCGCCGCCGATGATGCCGATACGTGCTATGGGAAGGGGGAAGACGTCCATGCGGTGAATCATCGGCGCTCGGGAGGAAATTGGAAAGCCCCAATGCCGCGGCGCGCTTTGCCGAGCATGCAAACCGCCCCTGGATCGATCTCGATGACGCCGACGCGTCGAATGGTCTACTCTTGGAGGCACGGGAACGGCCGGAATCCCTCGACATCCATCGGGTGAACCGTGCGCAATACCGAGCGAGGTCGGAGGAACGGCCGTTATGCCATCGTGGCGAGACGACTCGACCGAAGCACCCGATCCCGCCCGACAGGACAGGGCGACACAAGATCGCCGGAGACGCATGCGCGATCGCGAGACGCCGAAGATCGCCTCATCTTGGAGGATCGCACTCGCAAGCCTACTGGGTGCCCTCGCGCTGTCCGCTGGCATGGTCACCTACACGGAGCAACAACGCCTACGGGTGATCCGCGCGGATACCGCGGTTCTCGCCAAGTAGTACGCGGATACGATCACGGGCACCACCGACCGCGCCCTGTCCGCGACCTATGCCCTGGCCGCCCTCGTGCAGCAGGGCCAAGGCAGCATCTCCGATTTCCAGGCACTGGGTAAGGCGATGCTCCCCCATTACCCCGGGGTGGACGCCCTGTTCCTCGCACCCGACGGCGTCGTTCGGGAGGCTATTCCGCTGGCCGAAAACGAGCCGGTGATCGGTCTCGATCTGCTGAACGATCCCGTACGCGGCCCGGATGCCAGGTTGGCTCTGGAGACCGGCCGCTTGACCCTGTCCAGCCCCTACAGGCTGGTGCAAGGCCAGACCGGCACGGTCGGGCGCCTCCCCGTCTTCATCGACGATGCCCGCGGGAACCCGGTCTTTTGGGGCTTTACCATCGTCCGCTTGCCGTTCCCCGATGCCCTCGCACCCAGCGGACTGTCACAGCTCGTGGAGCGCGGCATCGCCTACCGACTCTGGACCACCACACCGCCAACCGGTGAGGTCCAGATCATCGAGGCATCGCCGGTCGAGCCGGTTTCCCCGGTTGAGGCAAAGCTCAAGGTGCCGAACGCCACCTGGACCCTGAGTCTCAGCCCGATCGACGGCTGGGGCGATCCGCTCGGGCTCGGTGTGCGGATTGGACTGGGTCTGCTCTTCAGCCTCCTGTTGGCGACGCTGGCAAAACTGCTGGCCGACGCAAGCCATCAAAAGGCGCGGTTGGCGATGACGGTTGCCGAACGCACGGCCGAGGTCCAGGCGCGTGAGGCGGAGTTGAAGCGCGCGGAGCAGATCGCGCAGGTCGGGAGCTGGGATTTCGATATCCAGGCAAACCGGTCGACCAATTCAGCCGTCGCCAGCCGCATCACCGGCGTGCCGCCCGATACGCCCGTCAGCCTCAAGCGCTTTCTGGAGAAGGTTCATCCGCTCGACCGCGAAGCGATCGCGAGCGCCTGGCAGGCGGCGCTTCGGGGCGCGCCCTACGATGTGGAGCACCGTACCCTTATCGACGGCCGGCTGCGGTGGCTGCGTCAACGGGCGGTTCTCGAATTCGATCATGACGGTCAAGCGCTGCGCGCCGCCGGCACAGTCGAGGACATCACCGAGCGCAAGTTGGCCGAGCTGGCGCTGTCGGAGAGCGAGTCAAGGCTCCGGCGGATCGTGGAAACCGCGCATGAGGGCATCTGGGCGATCGACCTCGATGGCCGTACCACCTTCGCCAATCCCCGTATGGCCAAGCTCTTGGGGTGTCGCGCCGATCAGCTTTTCGGCCGATCCATGTTCGACTTCATGGACCCCGACTCCCGTGCGGTCGCCGAGCAAAACCTCGACAAACGCCGGGCCGGGATCGCCGAGGCGCACGAGTTTCGCTTCAGGCGGCTCGACGGCTCGCACCTGTGGACGCTCGTCACCACGAACCCGCTCTACGGCGACGACGGCGAGGTCACGGGGGCCTTGGCCATGATCACCGACATCTCGGCACGCAAGCAGACCGAGGCGGAGCTGCGGATCGCCGCAATCGCCTTCGAGGCACAGGAGGGGATGCTCGTCACCGACGCCGAGGAGCGCATCCTGCGGGTCAACGAGGCATTCACACGGATCACCGGATACAGCGCCGAGGAGTCCTTCGGCAAGACCCCGAGGCTGCTGCAATCGGGTCGGCACGACCCGGACTTCTTCGCGCAGATGTGGGCGCGCATCGAACACCAAGGATACTGGGAGGGCGAGATCTGGAATCGGCGCAAGAATGGCGAGATCTTTCCGGATTGGATGACTATCAAGGCGGTGCGGGACGACCTCGGGCACGTCACCCACTATGTCGGCACCCTGAACGACATCAGCCAACGCAAAGAGGACGAGGCGGCGATTCGCCGGCTCGCCTTCTATGACCCCTTGACCGGACTCGCAAATCGCCGGCTGCTGCTCGACCGGCTGAAGCAGACGCTGGCCGCCGCGACACGCACCGGCCAGCACGGCGCCGTCATCTTCATCGACCTGGACAACTTCAAGCAGCTCAACGATACCCGCGGACACCATGTCGGCGATCTGCTCTTGGAGGAGGTCGCGCAACGCCTGAGCGAGACGGTGCGCAAGAGCGACAGTGTCGCACGCCTCGGCGGCGACGAGTTCGTTGTCCTGCTGCAGGATCTGGGCGATGATCCGGCTCAGGGCGCCGCGCTGACCGAAGCGGTCGGGGAGAAAATCGTCACCGTCTTGGGAGCGCCCTACATGCTTGCGGGCGCGGAGTACACCAGCACCCCCAGTCTCGGAATCGCCATGTTCAGCAGCGAACCGCATTCCGCCGAGGAGATCCTAAAGCACGCCGATCTGGCCATGTATCAAGCCAAGGCCGCCGGACGCAATCGGCTGCGGTTCTACGACCCCAAAATGCAGGCGAGCGTCAACCAACGCGCCGCGCTCGAACGGGAGCTTCGCCACGCCATCGGGGATGGTCAGCTCGTCCTCCACTACCAATCGCAGGTCGACGCGCAAGGGCGTGTCAACGGGGCCGAAGCGCTGCTGCGTTGGCGCCATCCCGAGCGCGGTCTGATCCCGCCCGCGCAGTTCATCGAACTGGCCGAGTCGCTCGGACTGGCCTTGGCGTTGGGCCGCTGGGTGCTCGCGAGCGCCTGCGCACAACTGGCCGAGTGGGCAAGGCGACCCGAGACCGCGGGACTCAACCTGGCGGTCAACATCAGCGGCGAGCATTTTCGCCGTCCCGAGCTCGTCGAGGACGTCCGCCGGGCGCTTGCCGAGAGCGGGGCAGATCCGGGGCGATTGCGTCTGGAGTTGGTCGAGTTGCCGTTGCTGGACGACCCCGAGGACGCCCTCGTCAAGATGCTGGCGTTGAAGGAGACGGGCGTTGGCTTTACGCTTGACAACTTCGGGTCTGGCTATTGCTCCTTGTCGTATCTCAAGCGTCTGCCGCTCGATCAGTTGAAACTCGCCCCGGCATTCGTGCGCGAGGTCCTCGCGGATAGCGACGACGACGCCACCGCCGAGAGTTTCGTCGCACTTGCCGAGAGCCTTGGTCTGGCGATCATGGCCGAGGGTGTCGAGACCGAGGCGCAGCGCGATTACCTGTTGCATCATGGCTGCCAGACCTTTCAGGGCTTTCTCTTCGGGCTACCGGGTCCGGCCGATGCGCTTTTCCAGGCAGAAGCACAACCCCCGACCCGCAGTGAGGGTGCGGCCGGAGAGGCATCCTGAACGGGGCATGCTCGAACCAGGATCCGTTGTGGCGAGATCGATCGAGTCGGTGCGTCGCGAGACGACCCGAAGAACTTATTTTCGTCGGCGGTACGGCACAACAACGGCGTAGTCTTGCGCTCCTCCGCGCGGATGTAAGGGCGCCTCGGGGGTATCGCTTGCGCTGCTGCTGGCTGCCATCGCCGGTCTGCTGGTGCAATCCCGGGTCGACCCTGAACGACTCTCCTGGCTTCGCGCCCGTCCCGAGCCCGCGCCCGCCACATCCGGCGGGCGCCGCTGCCGCGTCGGCACGCTGCAGGACATCACAGAGCAAAAGACTGCCGATACGGCGTTGCGCGAGAGCGAGGCGTTTCTCAACGCCGTGTTGGAGATCCTCCCGTTCGGGATCTGGCACCTGAATGCTGACGGGGAGATTCGATTCATCAACGTCGAGACGCCGACTCAGCGAACCTTTCTCATCGAGCACGGATGCCCTGCCTTTCAGGGCTATCTGTTCGGGCGACCCGGCGGCGCCGAAGATCTGCTTGCGCAGTCGCAAGCCCTGGATTGATCGGCAGGGGCATGTCCGTGCAGGCGCGCCTGCAGCGCGACGGTGGTATCCTTGTGGCGAGCGAGTCACCGTCCTCCCGTTCAGGCAGTTGCGCGCATGAATCTTCTCTTCGTCGTTCTCATTCCCTTCATCGGGGCCGGTCTGGCTGCGTGGGTCTCGCGCTTCGGCCGGCTGCAATCGGCCTGGATGGCCGGTGTCGTCGCCATTGCCTCCCTGGCAGCCCTGGCGCCGAGCGTGACCGCCCCGTTTCTGGGCGAGACCCTGGTGCAACGCATCCCCTGGATACCTGCGCTGGGACTCGACCTCGCATTCCGACTCGACGGATTGGGTCTGCTGTTCGCCCTGATGATCCTGGGGATCGGTCTGCTGGTCATTCTGTACGCGCGCTACTACCTGGCCGAGCGCGACTGTATGGGCCGGTTCTATGGCTATCTGCTGCTCTTCATGGGCTCGATGCTCGGGATCGTCCTGTCCGAGAACCTAATCCTGCTCCTGATGTTCTGGGAGCTCACCAGCCTCTCGTCCTTCCTGCTCATCAGCTACTGGCAGCATCGCGAGGATGCCCGAACGGGGGCGCGCATGGCGCTTGCCGTGACGGGGCTGGGCGGGCTCGCCATGCTCGGCGGCTTCGTGCTGCTGGGCGAGATGGTCGGAAGCTACGATCTGTCCGTGGTCCTCGCCAACGGCGACCTGATCCGAGCCGACCCGCTCTATACGCCGATGCTGGTGTTGATCCTGCTCGGTGCCTTTACGAAATCGGCACAGTTCCCGTTCCATTTCTGGCTGCCGCACGCAATGGCGGCGCCCACGCCCGTATCGGCCTATCTACACTCGGCAACCCTGGTCAAGGCGGGTGTCTTCCTGCTGGCACGTCTGTTTCCGGCCCTTTCCGGCACGACCGAGTGGTCGATCCTGGTCATGGGCGCGGGGCTTTCGACCCTGTTAATCGGCGCCTACTTCGCCCTCTTCAAGCATGATCTGAAGGGTCTGCTTGCCTACTCGACCATCAGCCATCTGGGCCTGATCACGCTGCTGTTCGGCATCGGGACACCGCTCGCCGCGGTCGCCGGGCTCTTCCATATCATTAACCACGCGACCTTCAAGGCATCGCTCTTCATGGCTGCGGGCATCATCGACCACGAATGCGGGACGCGCGACATGCGCCGCATCAACGGGCTCTGGCGGTACATGCCCTACACGGGGACGCTGGCGATGGTCGCCGCTGCGGCCATGGCCGGTGTTCCGCTCTTCAACGGATTCCTCTCGAAAGAGATGTTCTTCGGCGAGACGGTGACCTTCTCGGCGAACCATACCTGGGAGTGGCTCTTGCCCGGCGCCGTTGTCGTCGCAGGGATCTTTGCCGTGGCCTATTCGCTGCGCTTCATCCACGACGTCTTCTTCAACGGCGACCCGGTGGATCTGCCCAAGACACCGCACGAGCCGCCGCGCTGGATGAAGGTTCCGGTGGAGATCCTGGTCGCGGTCTGTCTCGTGGTCGGGATCCTGCCGGCCTTTACGGTGGCGCCGCTGCTCTTGGTGGCGGCGACGGGCGTGCTTCAGACCGCCCCGCCGGACTACGATCTGGCCATCTGGCACGGCGTCAACGCGGCGCTGATCATGAGCGTCGTCGCCCTGATCGGAGGCATTCTCATCTATACCGGACGCCGACCGCTGTTCAAGCTCGCGACCAAGCTCGAAGGGCGCCTCGATGCCAAGGCCGTCTTCGATTGGCTCCTCAAGGGGGTCCTCGCTCTGGCGGGCGCCGTCACGCGCACCCTGGACAACGGCTCCCTGCAGCGCATGCTGCTGGTCTTCATCGGGTCTGCGCTGACCCTGGGGACAATCGGCTTCCTCGGCGGCGGCGCACCCCTGACCGGCGACCGCGCCCTCTTGCCCGCCGATGCGGTGAGCCTGCTGGTGACACTCGCTCTGATCACCGTCGCACTCTGGACGGTGATCCTGCACCGACGCCGCCTGACTGCGTTGATCGTCATGGGTGCGCTGGGTCTGCTGGTGTCGCTCATCTTCGTGAAGTTCTCGGCACCCGACCTCGCCTTGACCCAACTCTCGGTGGAGGTGGTCACCATCGTGCTGCTGCTGCTGGCGCTCTATTTTCTACCGCAGTACAGCCAGAGCGAGTCGAGCTGGCCACGACGGATCCGCGACATCGGGGTTGCCGGCCTGGCCGGCGGCGGCGCAGCGGCGCTGACCTGGTCGGTGCTGACGCGACCTTACGAGAGCATCGCCGATTACTTTCTGGAGAACAGCGTGCCTGGAGGCGGAGGCGGGAACGTCGTGAACGTCATACTGGTGGATTTCCGAGGCTTCGACACCCTGGGCGAGATTACGGTCCTGGCGCTGGCGGGATTGGGCATTTATGCCATGCTGAAGGATCTGCGTCTGCCCGGACCGGCCTGCGACGCACGCGGACGGCCCTGGAACTGGGACATGCATCCCCCCATCATGGCCGCCCTGACGCGGTTGCTCTTGCCGCTCGCCCTGCTGGTCTCGGCCTTTATCTTCCTGCGCGGACACAACCTGCCGGGCGGCGGTTTCATCGCAGGGCTGATTACTGCAATCGCCTTGATCATGCAGTACCTGGCGAATGGCGTGGACTGGACGCACAACCGGATGACCTCCAATCTGCATCCGGTCATCGGCGCCGGCCTGCTGATCGCGTTGCTCACCGGGCTCGCGAGCCTGCTCTTCGGCTATCCCTTCCTGACCTCCACCTTTACCCATGTGCACTGGCCGGTCATCGGGGACTTCGAGGTGGCCTCGGCGATCGCCTTCGATCTCGGGGTCTATCTGGTCGTGGTCGGGGCGACGCTCCTGATCCTGGTGCATCTCGGCCTGATGCACCATGCCAGCCATCCAGGCGAGCCGGCACCGTCCGGGGCGAACCATGCTTAACGAACTGTTGTCGATGGAAGCCCTGATCGCCGTGATCATCGGTGTTTTGACCGCCTGCGGGGTCTACCTGGCACTGCGGGCGCGGACCTTCCCTGTGGTGATCGGGCTGACCCTGCTGTCGTACGCCGTGAATCTGTTCCTCTTCGTCACCGGGCGCCTGACCGTCGGTCTGCCCGCAGTGATCTCGGATCAGGCCACCGGTTATACGGATCCGCTTCCTCAGGCACTGGTGCTGACCGCCATCGTCATCAGCTTCGGCATGACCGCCTTCCTCATCATGCTGGCACTCAAGGCGCGGGGCGAGCTGGGGACGGATCAGGTGGACGGACGACTCGACAGCGGCGACGCCCGCGACACCCGGGGGGGGAAGCGCGAATGAATCATCTGGTCATCGCGCCGGTCCTCTTCCCGCTTTTGGTGGCCACCTTGTTGCTGCTGGTACGGCGCGTCATGCCTTTGCGCGTGCGCCGCGTCCTGAACCTCATCGCACTCGTCGTGCAGATCCTGCTGGTGTCGCTGCTGGTTCAGCGTGTCGCCGGGGGCGAGATCCTGGTGTATGCGCTCGGCAACTGGCCGGCACCCTACGGGATCGTCATGGTCGCGGATCGTCTGAGCGTCTGGATGCTGCTCATCACGAGCCTGGTCGCCTTCTTCGCGATGCTCTACGCCGTGCGCGGCACGGATGCCGGAAGCCGGCACTTCCATCCGCTCTTCCAGCTCCAGATCTTCGGTCTAAGCGGCGCCTTTCTGACCGGCGATCTGTTCAACCTCTTCGTCTTCTTCGAGATCCTGCTGCTCGCCTCCTACGGGCTGCTGCTGCATCGCGGCGGGGCGAACCGGGTGCGCGCCGGGCTGCACTTCGTCGCCCTGAATCTGGCGGGGTCCACGCTCTTTCTGTTCGCGGTCGGCACCCTCTACGCCATCCTCGGGACGCTCAACATGGCGGACCTGGCGGTGAAGGCGGCGGCGACACCGCCGGAAAACCTCGGCGTGGTGCGCGCGGCCGGGCTCCTGCTGTTCGTGGTGTTTGCGCTCAAGGCGGCACTGATCCCGCTCTATCTCTGGCTGCCCGCGGCCTATTCGTCGACATCGGCGCCGGTGGCCGCGCTCTTCGCGATCATGACCAAGGTCGGCGCCTACAGCATCCTGCGGGTCTATACCCTGATCTTCGGCGCCGAGGCCGGTCCGGTCGCGAATCTGATCGGCCCCTGGCTGTTGCCGCTCGCGCTCGCGACCATGGTGATCGGCACCCTGGGCGTGCTCGCCGCGCACGAGCTGCGCCGGCAGGTCGCCTATCTGGTGGTGGTGTCCGTGGGGTTTCTGTTGACGGCCTTCGCACTGGGGACCGAGGCGAGCATCGGTGCCGGTCTCTATTATCTGGCGCACAGCACCTTCGCCGCAGCGGCCTTCTTTCTCCTGGCGGACATGATCGCCATGGGACGCGGCATGCTTGCGGATCGCCTCGATCCGGGACCGGTGATCGCCAATGCCAACCTGGTCGGTGCCTTCTTCTTCATCACCGCCATCCTGGTGTCCGGGTTGCCGCCTCTGTCTGGATTCGTCGGCAAATACATGGTGCTGAACGCCGCGGTGGGTCTTCCGAGCATGCCCTGGGTGTTCGGCGTTATCCTGAGCGCCGGTCTTTTCGGCGTCATCGCACTGGCGCGAAGCGGCAGCCTTTTGTTCTACCGCGCCGAGGGCGTGATCGAGCGGACCGGGGCGCCCGGCCGATCCACTATCGGCCCGAATTGGGGCCGCCTCTTACCGATCATCGGCCTGCTGCTGCTCTGCGTCACGCTGGTCGTCTTGGCCGGCCCCTTGTCGGACTACACCCGTGCAACCGCCGAGCAGCTCCTGGAGCCGGGTGTCTATATCCGGGCCGTACTGGGCGACCCCCGAAGCGTATGAGCGGAGTGCATCAACCATGAAGCTCAGGCTGCTGCCCCATCCGATCCTCACGCCGGTACTGGCTGTCATCTGGCTCCTGCTGGTCAACAGCCTGTCGCCCGGTCAGATCCTCTTGGGACTTCTCCTGGGATGGGCGATCCCGGTTTTCACGCTGCGCTTCTGGCCGGAGCGAGTCAGGATCCACAAACCACTGACCTTGATGCGCTTTCTCGCGGTCGTCATGTACGACATCCTGATCGCCAATCTCGCGGTCGCCGCACTGATCCTGGGCGGCCCGAAACACGTCAAGCCGGCCTTCGTCCGCGTGCCGCTCGCCCTGCGCACGGATCTCGGGATCAGCCTGCTCGCCAACACGGTCTCTCTGACGCCGGGCACCGTCTCGGCCTGGCTCAGCCCGGATCGCAGCCAACTGGTCGTGCACGGGTTGAAGGTCAAAGACCCCGACGCACTGATCGCAGAGATCAAGCGCCGCTACGAGGCACCGATCAAAGAGGTCTTCGAGCCATGCTGAGCATTGCCGTCTCCATCGCCTTCGCACTGGTTTCCGCAGCGCTGCTGCTGAGCCTCTGGCGCCTGCTCCGGGGCCCGGACAAACCGGACCGCATCCTGGCGCTCGACACCCTCTACATCAACACGATCGCCCTGCTGGTCCTGCTCGGGATCCATCTGAGCAGCTCGCTGTACTTCGAGGCCGCGCTTCTGATCGCCATGATGGGTTTCGTGGGTACGGTGGCGCTCTGCAAATATCTGCTGCGCGGCGATATCATCGAGTGATGAAAGCGCGTCTTTTGGTGGACTTGTGTCATGTTCGAGGGTTTGGCGAGCGTCGTGGTCATCTGTGTGCGTTGGAGCTGACGCGCTTTCATGATGTTTAATTCTTTCTGATTTTTCTTCAATCGCGTCGACTCCATGCTCTGATGGGGCCACGTGGGTATGATCCGGTACAGCCTCTATCCATCACGCCGAGGACGCGATTGAATGCTTGAAGTGACGTTGTCGGTTCTGATCGTCGTCGGTGCGCTCTTCACCTTTATCGGGTCATTGGGGCTTGCCCGGCTCGGCGATTTCTACACGCGTCTGCACGGCCCGACCAAGGCGACGACGCTCGGTGTCGGGGCGTTGCTGATCGCCTCCGTGCTCTATTTCAGCACCCGCGGCGAGGGGCTCAGCCTGCATGAGATCCTGGTGACCCTCTTCCTCTTCATCACGGCCCCGGTCAGTGCACACCTGCTCGCGAAGGCCGCGCTGCATCTGCGGGTGCGCTCGCTTGCACCGCCGCCGCCCGAGGCCGAGGATCCGTTGGGCGGTACCCGCGCCCGTGCCGGCGACTAGATCCCACGAAGCCTTATCGGCCTCCGCCTCTGCAACCCCGGCGGCCCTCGAGCGCGACCCTCATTCGCCATGATCATCGTCGGCATCGACACCGGAGGGACCTTCACCGACCTGGCGCTCTGGCGCGACGGCTCGGTACAGACGCATAAGGTCCTCTCGACCCCGGCGGCGCCCGAGCAGGCGATCCTGCGCGGAATCGCCGAGCTGGGTCTGGATCCGGCCGGTTTGCACGTCATCCACGGGAGTACCGTGGCGACCAACGCCGTTCTGGAAGGCAAGGGTGTCCGCACACTCTATGTCGCCAATCGCGGGCTCGGTGATCTCTTGACCATCGCTCGCCAGGCGCGACCGGATCTCTACGATCTCCAGCCGCCGGCACGGCTCCCGCCCGTTCCGCCCGAGTTCTGTGTCGAGACCGGCGGACGTCTCGGCGCCGACGGCCACTGGGTCGAACCCCTGACCGCGGCCGACCTGGACGCGCTGAAGGCAAGGGTCGCGCGGCTCGCCCCGGAGTCGGTCGCGATCAACCTGCTCTTTTCCTATCTGGACGACAGTGCCGAGCGGTCCTTGAAGGACGCGATGCCCGAGGGTCTGTTCGTCGCGCGCTCCTCCGAGGTCCTGCCGCTCGTCGGCGAGTACGAGCGTGGGATCGCCACCTGGATCAATGCCCGGATCGGGCCCATCGTGGCCCGCTATATCGGGCGCCTTGCCGACGGCCTTTCCGGGGCGCGGGTCTCGGTCATGCAGAGCAGCGGGGAGGCGGTGACGGCGAGTCAGGCCGCCCGGCACACCGCGCGCCTGCTGCTCTCGGGTCCCGCCGGCGGGCTCGCCGGGGCGACCTTCGCCGCGGCGAAGGCCGGTGGCGCGCGGTTGCTGACCTTCGACATGGGCGGAACCTCCACGGATGTCGCCGTGGTCGACGGCGAGCCGCGTCTCACCACCGACGGGCGCATCGCCGGCTTCCCCGTCGCGCTGCCGATGGTCGACATGCACACCATCGGGGCCGGCGGGGGCTCGATCGCGCGGCTCGATGCCGGCGGGATGCTCCTGGTCGGACCCGAGTCTGCCGGAGCCGATCCGGGGCCCGCCTGTTATGACCGCGGCGGATCCGAGCCGACCGTGACGGACGCCAACCTGGTGCTCGGACGGCTCGACCCGAACGGCTTCCTCGGCTGGCGCATGCGGTTGAACTCGGACGCCGCCCGCACCGCACTCGCGCGACTCGCGAAAGCCATGGGACTCTCGATCGAGGAGGCCGCGCTGGGCGTGATCCGCCTGGCCGACGAGCATATGGCCCGCGCCCTGCGGGTCATCTCGGTGCAGCGCGGTCTGGATCCGCGCGACTTTGTCCTCACTTCATTCGGAGGTGCCGGTGGTCTGCACGTCTGCGCCCTGGCCGAGGCGCTGGGCATGACCCGCGCCTTGGTCCCGGTGCATGCCGGTGTCCTCTCCGCACTCGGGATGCTGGTGACCCCGGCCGGGCGAACCCTGACCCGGACGCGCCTCGGGCTGCTCGCCGAGGTGGGCGATACCGAGATCGAGGAAGCACTTGCCGCGCTCGGCGAGAGCGGGATCGCCGAGCTGGAGCAGGAAGGTGTGGCCCCCGAAGACCTGCGTGTCGAGCGCTCGCTCGATCTGCGCTACCGCGGCCAATCGCACACGCTCAACCTGTCCTGGGATGGCATCGTGGACACCATCGCCGCCTTTCACGGACAGCACCGGAAACGCTACGGCCACCGGCTCGATCTCCCTGTGGAGCTGGTCAATCTGCGGGTGCGCTTGCGCGGCCCGATCCCGAATCTTGCGCTGCCGCCGATCGGCGCATCGGTCCGACGGCATCCGACGGGAGGCGCCACGGCCTACGGATGTCCGACGCCGGTCGCCTGCTGGGCCCGCGAGGACATCGGAGAAGGGTATTCGCTGGTCGGCCCGGCGATCATCGCCGACGCACTGGCCACGACCTGGCTCGCCCCCGGCTGGCGGGCCGATCTGGACGCGGTCGGGAACCTGATGCTACAAAGAGGGGTCGGAAGACAACCCTAGTGGAGCGGTGCAGAAGATTCCGAGACCGTCCGAGATCATCTTCGTTGTCTTTGTCGTAATCGACGATCGATACAATTACGACAACGACAACGAACGGTCGCGACACATCTGCCGTGCTGCACGAGCCGGACAACGGCAAAGGGACAGATCGCCGTCCGTCGACGACCGGACCGGCATGCCACCACCACTCTTTCAGGACATCCATGACGCCCTACGGATTGCTCGACGTCGACATCTTTTCTGCCGTGCTCATCGCGCTCGGCATGACCCACATCACCATCGTCGCCGTGACGGTCTATCTGCACCGTGCACAAGCGCATCGGGCGCTCGACCTTCATCCGGCGGTCTCCCACTTCTTTCGCTTCTGGCTCTGGCTCACGACCGGGATGGTGACCAAGGAGTGGGTCGGAGTGCATCGGCGCCACCATGCCAAGTGCGAGACCGCCGAGGACCCGCACAGCCCGCAGGTCTTGGGTCTGCGCAAGGTCTTGACCGAGGGCGCGGAGCTCTACGCACAAGCCGCGAGCGATCGCTCGGCCGTCGAGCGCTACGGCCAAGGCACCCCGGACGACTGGCTCGAGCGCCGGCTCTACAGCCGCTTTACCTGGCAGGGAGTCGCGCTCATGCTGATCCTGGACGTCGTCCTGTTCGGCGTCTACGGCATCGTGATCTGGGCCGTTCAGATGCTGTGGATCCCTATTTTCGCCGCCGGAGTCATCAACGGCGTCGGCCACTACTTCGGCTATCGCAATTTCGAGCCACCGGATGCCTCCACCAACATCGTCCCGTGGGGCATCCTGATCGGCGGCGAGGAGCTGCACAACAACCATCACGCCTTCCCGAGCTCGGCACGGCTCTCGTCGAAGTGGTGGGAATTCGACATCGGCTGGATGTATATCCGCATCCTGCAGGCGCTGCGCTTGGCGAAGGTCCGTCGGGTCGCACCCAACCCGCAGGTGGTAGAGGGCAAGTCGCAATTGGATCTCGAGACCCTGCGTGCCGTCATCACGAGCCGAATGCACGTCTTTGCCCGCTACGGGAAAGAGGTGATGGGCCCGGTCTCGCGCGAGGAGCTCTGCCGCGACGCGGAGCACTGTAAACGTTTGGTCAGGCGTGCGCGACGACTGCTCCTGACCGAAGGGCAACGACTCGACGTTGCCGCGCGCAGCAGCTTGGAGCAAATCCTGGCCAAGAGTCAGACGCTCGCTACCGTCTATCAGTTTCGCGAGCGTCTGCAGGAGATCTGGGACCGCAAGGCGCCCAGCCAGGAGGCACTACTTCATGCACTGCAGGACTGGTGTCAACAGGCCGAGGCGACCGGAATCCATGCGTTGGAACGCTTCTCCAAGAACCTGCGCGGTTTTGCACTGGCGCCGACGCTGGCTCGGTAAGGCGATTTCCGCAAATTTCCACACTCGTAGGTTGTGCTGACGATAGGAAGCACAACTTGCGCCAACGGTTGGTTGTGCCTCGCACGGCTCGGCACAACCTACGCCCTGGCGCCGACGCTGGCTCGGTAAGGTGTCGAAGTCATCAGGAACCAGATGTCGGTTGTACCCCGCGGGCGCGGAAGCGCGACCAACCTTCCCGCTCGCGCAAGCCGCCCGCGGGTCAACGCCGGGTGTCGTTCCGGGTCGTCAACTCCTCGAGCAACCCGTCGATGCCGCGACGCTGCGCCACCGACGTAAACTGATTCCGATACGAGGCCAGCAGGCTGATCTCTTGAACCGCTACGTCGTAGGCTCGCCAACGCCCGTCGGTGAAGGCCATCCGATAATCCACCCGCACGGTCTGCCCGCCCGGCTGCTGGATCTCGGTGCGAACAAGCGTGCGCGTGGCGCCGGGCTCCAACTGCATGGGTAAGAAACGGATATCCCATGAGCTGAGTGCGTCGAGCGCGGAGGCATAGGTCTGGATCAAGAGACGCTGAAACTCCGCTTGGAACACCCGGCGCTGCTCCGGCGTCGCATCCCGCCAATAGGGTCCGAGCGCCATGGCCGAGACGCGCGGGACATCCACATGCGGCAAGAACAGCTCGTCGACCAGACGATGAACATAGCCAGGGTCGGTCTTGAGCAGGTTCCGATCCTCGCGCAGCACCCGCATCAGGCCGTCCGAGACCTGCTGGATGATCCGCTGTGGCTCGTTCAGCCCGCTGTAAGCCGTCGCCGGAAACAGCACTGCGCATTGGAACAAAAGGAGCGTCGCCCAAAGGGCGCGATGTTTCACTGGGGTCATAGGTCAATATCCGATCGGGTTGCCCGTTCTCCTGTGAGGACATAGACCGAGCGCACCTGGGTTTTTCGCCGCATTGCACGCCCCGCGCACCCTGCTTACCGAAAAACCCACGCGCGCTCGGTATACTTCGACACCTCGTCCGGCGAAGGGGTTTCATGCCCATCCGCCAACATTCGAACCGCAAGGTGTGCAGGAGAGAGCCATGACGCCCCCCCAGCCGACCCCCGAGCTCACACAGGCCGATCTGAAGGACTTCTTTCTCAAGGACCGTTTCGCCGCACACGTCGGCATCGAGCTTCTGGAGATGGCGCCGGGGCGGGCCAAGGCCAAGCTCGAGATCCATGACCACCACCGCAACGCCGTCGGCGTCGTCCACGGCGCCGCCATCTTCAGCCTGGCCGATCTGGTCTTCGCCGTCGCCTCCAACTCACACGGCACGGTCGCGCTCGGGATCAACGTTACCATCTCCTACATGACCGCCGCACGCGGCGGGACACTCGTCGCCGAGGCCGAAGAGGTCTCGATCAACCCCAAGCTCGCCACCTACCTGATCCGCATCCTCGACGATGAGCAGACCCTGATCGCTCTCTTTCAGGGGACGGTGTATCGGAAACGCGAGGCGCTTGCCGAGCACTCGGGGTTGTAGCTCGAAATATTCCTCACGGAGACACGGAGATTACGAGATTTTTCCTGAATGTGCGCCGTGTCTCCATGTCTCCGTGTCTCCGTGCGGCTTTCAGGGCCGTAGGTTGTGCCGAGCCGTGCGAGGCACAACCAACCGCCGGCGGACGTTGTGCTTCCTATCGTAAGCGCAACCTACGGGTATGGAATTTTCCGGAAATCGCCTATGACCGGCCGGTAGGGCCGTAGGTTGTGCCGAGCCGTGCGAGGCACAACCAACCGCCCGCGGACGTTGCGCTTCCTATCGTCAGCACAACGGGTATGGAATTTTCCGGAAATCGCCTATGACCGGCTGGGATGGACGAGCAACAGCGAAGTCCACCGAGCCCCGCATCGGCGCTCGGACTTACACCGTCAGGTATTGCTTCACGAGATCCTCGGTCAGATCGGGCATCGCCCCGCTCGCCATGAGCCGTCCACGGTCGAGAATGATGAAACGATCGGCGACGCGGCGGGCGAAGGGAAGCTTCTGCTCGACCAGGATAACGGTGAGGTTCAGGTCGGTCATGAGGCGGCGGATGATGTCGCCGATCTCGTGGACGATGTTGGGTTGAATGCCTTCGGTGGGCTCGTCGAGGATTAAGAGCTTGGGGTCAATGACCAAGGCGCGCCCGATGGCAAGCTGTTGTTGTTGACCGCCGGAGAGATCGCCGCCGCGGCGCCCGAGCATTTCCTTGAGCACCGGAAAGAGCTCGAAGATGTAGCCGGGGATCTGTTTGACGCGATCGGGACGCGCGGACAGACCGATCCGCAGATTCTCCTCGACGGTCAGCAGCGGGAAGATCTGCCGGCCCTGCGGGACATAGCCGATCCCGAGCGGTGCGCGACGCTCGGCGGTGAGACGCGCGAGATCCTGGCCCTGATAGCTCAGGGAGCCTGAGCGCAACGGGAGCAGCCCCATGATGCATTGCATCAGTGTCGTCTTGCCGACCCCGTTGCGACCCATGACGCAGGTGCACTGACCCTGCGGGATCTCCACCTCAAGGTCCCAGAGCGTGTGGCTCTCGCCGTAGAACTGATTGAGTCCCGAAATCTCAAGCATGTTGAATCGCGTCCGAGGTGTGAATCGATGTCGTCAGGTGCCGCCGCGTCGAGGGCTCAGGATGCCTTTCACTCGACGCGATTCAAGATAAAAGAAGAACATTCCTAAAACGCGTCCCCACTGAGATCGCTGGCACATCGGCGGCTCGTCCCAAGCGATTCCATCGCATACTGCACAAGACGCGTTTTAGCCAGGCAGAAAGGTGCCTTGGATCTGCGTCTCGTCCCAAGGGCAGCTTTCGGGAAAGGCATCGTAGTCCAACGGCGTCTCGGCGACGGCGAGGTCGATCGCGTCCGGATAGGCGTCGCGGATGATCTCGTCGAGTCTCGCGGCCAGGCTCGGGTTTTCGTCCAGCAGCTTGGCGATCGCGCGGCGTTGGGTGTTGATGGTCGCGCGCCAGGATTTGCGGCTCGGATATCCCGGCTGGTACTGCCATTTCAGAAGATGGCCCAGCAAAACGGCGAGCCGACTTTCCAATGCGCGCCGTTCCCGCTTTCCCAAGTCCTCGATCTCCTCGACGAGGTGCGCGACATCCAGTCGCCCGTACTGGCCGGAGCGTAGCAGGCTGGCCTGCTCTCGCGACCAGGCATAGAAGTCTTGATCGTAGTCCGTCGTCATCGCGTGGCCTCCGAGGGCGTTCGCGTGCATGGCGCGCCGTCTCGAGCAGGATACATGAGGCAATCCCTATCGGACTCATTCCCCCAGATAGACTTCGACCACGCGCGGGTCGTTCTGCACCTCGTCCATGCTGCCTTCGGCGAGGACCGAGCCCTGATGCAGCACGGTCACGCGTTTGGCGATGGAGCGGACGAAGTCCATGTCGTGCTCGACCACCACCACGGAGTGCTTGCCCTCCAGCGAGAGCAGCAGCTCTGCCGTGCGGTCCATCTCCTGGTGCGTCATGCCCGCGACCGGCTCGTCGACCAGCAGCAGATGGGGGTCCTGCATCAGCAGCATGCCGATCTCAAGCCACTGTTTCTGGCCGTGCGAGAGTGCGCCGGCCTCGCGGTGGGTCTGTTCCTGGAGACCGATGATGCCCAGAACCTCGTGGATGCGGTCGCGTTGCTCGCCGCCGAGTCGGGCGAACAGGGTCGGGAAGACGCGTTTGTCGCCGGCCATCGCGAGCTCGAGGTTCTCGAAGACGCTGTGGGACTCGAAGACCGTCGGCTTCTGGAACTTGCGGCCGACCCCGAGCGCGGCGATCTCGGGCTCGGAGAGTCGCAGCAGGTCGATGGTCCGCCCGAAATAGGCGCTGCCGGTATCCGGACGGGTCTTGCCGGTGATGATGTCCATCATGGTCGTCTTGCCGGCGCCGTTCGGGCCGATCACGCAGCGCAGCTCGCCGGCGTTGACGTAGAAATTCAGGTTATTGATCGCCTTGAATCCGTCGAAGCTGACGCTGACGTCTTCCAGATAGAGGATCACGCCCTGGCTGACATCCAGATCCAGATCCAGCATGGAGTACATGAAGCTCCACTGCCGGTCCTTGCGCATGGATTCGCGCAGTTGCTCGACCGGTTTCATGGTGCGGCCTCCGCTGGAGGAGGCCCGGCGGGGGATCGCGATCGTCGCCAGGTCCTGATCATGCCGACCAGGCCGGCGATGCCCTTGGGCAGAAAGAGTGTGACGATCACGAAGAGCGCACCCAGGGCGAAGAGCCATGCCTCGGGGAAGGCGCCGGTGAAATAGCTCTTGCCGTAGTTGACCAGAATGGCGCCGATGACGGCCCCGTAGAGGGTCGCCCGACCGCCGATGGCCACCCAGATCACCAGCTCGATGGAGTTGAGCGGGGAGAACTCGCCCGGATTGATGATGCCGACCTGCGGGACATAGAGCGCCCCGGCAACACCTGCGAGCATCGCCGAGAAGGTGAAGATGGCGAGCTTGACTCGGTCCACCCGATATCCGATGAAGCGGGTGCGGGCCTCGGCGTCGCGGATCGCGACCGCCACGCGCCCGAGCCGCGAGGTGACGATCCAGCGACAGGCCAGATAGCCCAGCGCCAAGGCACCCGCCGAGGCGAGGAAGAGTCCGATCCGCGTCGCGTCGCTCTTCAGATCGAAGCCCAGGATGTCCTTGAAGTCGGTCAGACCGTTGTTCCCGCCGAAGCCCATCTCGTTGCGGAAGAAGGCCAGCATCAGGGCATAGGTCAGCGCCTGGGTCATGATGGAGAGATAGACGCCGGTGACCCGCGAGCGGAAGGCGAGATAACCGAAGACGAAAGCGAGCGCGCCCGGGACCAGGATGGCCATGAGCGCAGCGAACCAGAAGAGGTCGAAGCCCTGCCAGAACCAGGGCAGCTCCGACCAGTTCAGGAAGACCATGAA
Organism: Thiocapsa sp. C2-2m; assembly: GCF_041903745.1. Taxonomy (NCBI): domain Bacteria; kingdom Pseudomonadati; phylum Pseudomonadota; class Gammaproteobacteria; order Chromatiales; family Chromatiaceae; genus Thiocapsa; species Thiocapsa sp. C2-2m. Next base: position 112,839 of record NZ_JBBWVD010000013.1, read on the forward strand.
ATCCGGCAGCACGGGGTGACCATAGACACCGCGGTCGCCGATCTGACGCATCAGGTACATGCCCATCGCATAGCCGCCGAGACCGAAGAAGGCGGCATGGCCCAGGCTCAGGATGCCCAGGTAACCCCATACCAGGTCGACCGCCACGGCGAGCAGCGCATAGGTCAGATACTTGCCGAGCAGGGTCACCGTGTAGGTGGAAACATGCCAGGGGCTGGACTCGGGCACGACCAGATTCAGGATCGGCACCACGACCGCGACAACCAGCAGGACGGCCAGCATCGCCTGTCCGCCTTTGTCGCCTCGCATGACACTGATCACACCCATACTCGTCTCTCCGAAACCTCAAAAAACTCAACCTGTCGGTTCTACTCGTCCCACCGAACCGCCTACCCGTCCGCCGCGCGTCCGCGTTGCGGGAAGAGTCCGCGTGGGCGCTTCTGGATGAAGAGGATGATGAAAACCAGCACCAGGATCTTGGCGAGCACCGCGCCGGCCCAGGGCTCCATCAGCTTGTTGGCGACGCCCAGGGTCAAGCCGGCGACCAGCGTCCCCCAGAGATTGCCGACCCCACCGAAGACCACGACCATGAAGGAGTCGATGATGTACGCCTGCCCCATGTTGGGCCCGACGTTGGTGAGCTGGGACAGGGCGACACCAGCGACGCCCGCCACGCCGGCACCCAGACCGAACGTGAGCGCATCGACCCGCGCCGAGCGCACACCCATCGAGCGCGCCATCGCCCGATTCTGGGCGACCGCGCGCACCTGCAACCCCAAAGCGGTGCGCTTGAGGATCAGCAGCAGTGCCACGAAGACCATCAAGGCGAAGATCAGGATGTAGAGCCGGTTGTACGTCAGGGCGAGCGCCGGATTGATCTGAAGCGCCCCGCTCATCCAGGACGGATTCTGCACCGCCACGTTTTGGGCCGAGATGGTCGTGCGCACCAGTTGCTGAAGGATCAGGCTGATGCCGAAGGTGGCCAGCAGGGTTTCCAGCGGTCGGCCATAGAGGAAACGGATCACCGTGCGCTCGATCAGGATGCCCAGCAACCCCGCGACCACGAAAGCCGCCGGGATGGCGACGAACAAGGAGTAGTCCAGGAATCCGGGCATCGCCTGCTGGACCAGATAGGTCGTATAGGCCCCGATCATGATCAACTCGCCGTGAGCCATGTTGATGACGCCCATGACCCCGAATGTGATCGCCAGACCGATGGCCGCGAGCACCAGCACCGAGCCGAGGCTGAGCCCGAAGAAGAGCGTCTCCGCCGCCGCGTTGAGCTTGAGCTTCTGCTCGATCGCGGCGAGTGAGCGCTCGGCGGCAGCACGCACCTCCGGGTCCGGCTCGTCGCTCAGGAGCTTGGTCAGGGCATTGCGTGCGGCCGGATAGAGACTGCCTGAAAGCGCATTCACTGCGGTGAGCCGGGCCGCCGGAGCCTCGTCACGCAAACTGGCCAGTGCCAGGCTCAGGTCCAGGTAATCGCGGACGCGCTGATCGTCCTCGCGCCCGATCTGCTCGCGGATCGCCTCCACAACGATCGGGTCGGCATCGCCCAGCATCTGCTGCGCGGCTTTGAGGCGAACCGCCGGATCCGGACTCGCCAGCGTCAGGGCTGCGATCGCCGTGCGCAGTTGGTTGCGCATGCGGTTGTTGATCGTGATCTTCTTCACGGCGCCACGCTCGACATCGCCGAGATCGCTGCCGTCGAGTGCGTCGGTGAGCCGATAGCCGCCGGGGACGGGGGCGACCAAGACCGGGCGTCGGTCCGACTCGCGGGCATAGAGGTTGCCGCCCAAGAGGGCTTCGAGGAGCGTCGCCGCACGCGGATCGCCGCCGACGGCAATCACATCGACCGCGGCCTGCTTCACCTCGAACGAGCGGTCGCTCAGATCGATCAAGGCCGCATCGATCTCATCGGCAATGCTGCCGAGAGGCAGCACCATCAACAACAGGAAACCAGAGACGAGACCAAGGCCCGCAAGGTGCGGGGATCGTCGCGATCGGCATGTTGGACTCATGGGCATCTTGATACTCGCTGCGGTCGGAAGCTGTCTGGAAACGCCCATTCACTAAACTGCAGTGATCTTCGGAAAATCCCCTACCGTAGGTTGTGCTGACGTCAGGAGGCACAACTTGCGCCGACGGTTGGTTGTGCCTCGCAATGCTCGGCACAACCTACGCCACTGAACCGGATCGGTGAATAAACATCCCGACTGCGCGTGACCGGAAGACCAAGGGGCGAATAAATTCGCCCCTAGAGGCCAACACTTGAACCGCGTCCAACGCCGTCCTCATACACCCCCGGACGCGGTTCAATGACTACTGCGCCTGAGCCCCGAGACAGGTCTTGGTCAGGGTGTTGAAGTTGCCGCACATGACGGGCGGGGTCCAATCGGCCGTAAGATCCTTGGAGCCTTCGAGGAAGTCCGACCAGGCGTCGCCGGGAACCTCTTCCTCGGTTGCCCAGACGACGGCGAACTGCCCGTCTTCCTGGATCTCGCCGATCAGCACCGGTTTGGTGATGTGATGGTTGGGCAACATCTTCGCGGTCCCGCCCGTGAGGTTCTTGGTTTCGAGACCGATGATGGCGGCTTGCACCGCATCCGGGTCCGTCGTGCCGGCCTTCTCGACCGCTTGAACCCAGAGATCAAAACCGATCTTGTGCGCCTCCATCGGATCGTTGGTCACGCGCTTGTCGTTCTTGGTGAAGCCGTGCCAGGTCTCGATGAAGGTGCTGTTGGCCGGATCGTCGACGCTCATGAAGTAGTTCCAAGCGGCGAGATGGCCGACCAGCGGCTTGGTGTCGATACCCGAGAGCTCTTCCTCGCCGACCGAGAAGGCGATGACCGGGATGTCCTCGGCGGAGACGCCTTGGTTGCCCAGCTCTTTATAGAAGGGGACGTTCGCGTCGCCGTTGATGGTCGAGACCACGGCGGTCTTCTTGCCCTCGGAGCCGAAACGCTTGATATCGGACACGATGGACTGCCAGTCGGAGTGACCGAAGGGCGTGTAGTTGATCATGATGTCCGCTTCGGCCACCCCGTTCTGCTTGAGGTAGGCTTCGAGGATCTTGTTGGTGGTGCGCGGATAGACATAGTCGGTGCCGGCGAGCACCCAACGCTCGACCCCGAGCTCGTCCTTCAGGTAGTCGACCGCCGGAATGGCCTGCTGATTGGGCGCGGCACCCGTGTAGAAGACGTTCTTGGAGGACTCTTCGCCTTCGTACTGGACGGGGTAGAAGAGCAGCCCGTTGAGCTCCTCGAAGACCGGCAGCACGGACTTGCGCGACACCGAGGTCCAGCACCCGAAGACCACGTCAACCTTATCCTTGGTCAGCAGCTCGCGTGCCTTCTCGGCAAAGAGCGGCCAATCCGAGGCGGGGTCGACAACGACAGCCTCGAGCTGTTTGCCCAGCAGGCCGCCCTTCTTGTTCTGCTCTTCCACCAGCATCAGGACGGTGTCTTTCAGTGTCGTTTCGCTGATGGCCATGGTGCCCGAGAGCGAGTGCAGGACCCCGACCTTAATGGCGTCATCCGCGGCCTGAGCCATGGAACCGGCAGCGAGGCCAACGGCTAGGCCGGTGCCGAGCAAGATCGATTTGATCGGGTCGCATCTAAGCATACGTTCTGGCTCCTGTTCATCGTAAGTCACGTGAGTGATGGATTCGCGGACAATGACGTCCGACGATGAGCTACGCAAAAAACCGGCCACAACTGCTGCCTCTTGTTTGGCGGCCCCACGCGACGCTGCAGGCTAGAGAGCGCACCGTGCTGGTGCAAGTTGCGAATGAAACGGGGCGCTTGAGGAAGATCCCCGCGCCAAGATCGAACACTCTGGATCTAGGTCCGGATCTGTACTATCGTCGGCGAGCTAAAACCCTATAAACACTAGAGGAGACGGAGAATGTACAAACTTCTGTTTGCAGGCGCAGCAGCAATGATGTTGACGGGCATCGCGATCGCTGCGGAGATGGCTTCGCCGGACGAAGCCAAAGCGATGTCTCAGAAAGCACAGGCTGCCGTCAACGAGATGGGAAGCGAGCAGGCGTTTGCGGTATTCGCCGCTGCCGACGGCGATTTCCAGGATCGCGACCTCTATGTCTTCTGCATGGACATGGACGGCGTCATGCTGTCGCACGCGATCAAACCGGAGCTGGTCGGGAAGAATCTGCTGGATTTCGACAAGTACGGAGACACGCTGTTCAAGAACATGATCGCCGTTGCGGGCAGCACGGGCGAAGGATGGGTCGACTACAACTGGCCCTATCCGGGCACCGAGGAGATACGCGAGAAGACCAGTTATGTGATGACAAACGATCAGGGCTTCTTCTGCGGAGTCGGCGCCTACAAGTAAAGCACACCGATCCGAAGGCATGCCGCGCACGGCGGCATGCCAACTCTATTCTGCGACGAAGCCGGACTGGTCCGAAGCGACCTTGGTGATCGTATCCTTGCCGCGCTCGTCGGCCTGCCGAAAATACTCCACGAGCTCCCGCTCGCGCGCCGAGAGCGGATCCTTGTCGTCGAGACATAAAAGGTAGGTCGGGGTCACGGTACCGAGGGCAACCGCAAGCTCTTGGGCCTCTTCGAGACCCATGCGGCGAATCCCCTGCTCATAGTTGCTGATGCGTGATTTGGAGAGCGACTCGGTGCGACCCGAGAGCTCCGACAAGCTCAGCTTTTGATCTTGGCGCGCCGCGCGCAGGCGCTGCCCGATGCGTTTTGTGAGATCCATAGTTGTTTGGCTCTGCTCACTTGATGTCAGTGGTACAGGTTAAGTTTTAATGCTGCGCGATTCCTGTTTGGATCACGCACATTGCGTTGTGCACGCGAGGGCAAATGCCATGTCATGCCGCCCTCGAAACGTCTTCGGCGCCTTCCTGTGCGGCCGAACGCCGGATCATCATCCCAGACCGGATCATCATCCCAGATAAGCATCTTCCCATGCTTCGACATCGCCCACGGTTTGAGGTTGCGGTTCCACGATTCGGTCCGCAAACGCACGATCAAGCGTCTTCATGAAACACTTGGTCTGGGGCGACAGAAATTTCCCGCGTCTCTGTACGATACCGTAGCTGCGCTTCGGGAAATACTGAGATAAGGCGATTCTACTCAAGTTCTCGTCACCGGTCAGACAAACATCGGTCACAATCGAGATACCCAGGCCCAATTCGACATATTTCTTGATGACCTCCCAGCCGCCCGCCTCCAGGGTGACCCGGTAGGCCAAGTTGTGTTGCTTAAACACAAGATCGACCATCCGCCAAGTGCTTAGATGGCGCGGCGGCAGGATCAGACCGTAAGGGGCAATCTCCTCGAGGGTGACCGATGCCCGACCCGCAAGCGGATGGTCCTTCGGCGTGATGAGCGTCGGCTGATAGGTGACGAACGGGCGGTAGGTGATGTCGTCCGGCACATCCAGCATCGACCCCACGGCAAGGTCGACCTCGTCTGCGCGCAACATGGCCAGACCGTCGCGGCCGGTCACGTTGTGCATCTTCAGCTCGATCCCCGGATACTGGTCCACGAAGGCGCGCACCGGGTCGGGGAGGATATAGAGGATGGTCGACTCGCCGGCGGCGATGTTCAACACGCCGCGGTCGACACGACCACATTGCGTCGCGAAGGCCTCGTGCAGCTTGTCCATACCCTCGACCAAAGGCTCGGCCATCTGGAACAGCAGATCGCCTTCCGGGGTCAGCTTGATCTTCGGGCCGCGGCGCTCGAACAAGACAGTGCTGAACTCGCGCTCCAGCGCCTGAATCTGCAAAGACACGGTGGGTTGACTAAGAAAAATCTTCTCGGCTGCAGCACTGACACTGCCGGTACGCGCCGCATGGCAAAAGGCCCTCAATTGCTTGAGTCGATTCTGTTTATAGTGAATCTGGGATCCTGAGCCCATGGGGATTCCGATCTTCGAATGGTGGCAAAAACTATACTATCTCAGCAGACCCATTGAAAGAAGCAATTATTTCAGCGCGACGGTCGAGAATCTCCGGCTCAGCGACGGCCCGCTGGAGAGCCACATCGGATGAACGTCATCATCAAGGCTGCCAGAGCCTTACATGAAGCACGAAGCGGTCAACAGCGGGCTGGAGAGTCAGATCGAACAAAGGCCATCATGCGATGGCATGGGGGGCGGCCGGCAGAGCGATGCACGTCGTGCGTCACCCGATTCGGCGATTTCCGGGAATAGGCATCTAAACCGCGTCCAGAGCGACATGCGTCATTTTCATGTTGCGTTTGGCTTTGGAGGTGTCCGAGATCTCGGTGAGACGCGGTTTAAAATTCTTATATTTTTGAATATTTTAAACCGCGCCGGCTCCGACACATGACGCATACCCCACCGGGCGCGGTTTAGTCCCTTACGCCTTAAGTCTTAAGCGAACCGTCGCAGAATTTTTCGTTGTCGTTGTCGTTGTCGTTGTGGTCGTCCGGAATCCGACAACGACAGCGACAACGAGTAGAGCCTTCGACCACTTTTCCTGGTTCCGGCTCTGCCGGTAGATCCCGGAAATCACCTTAAGGCGAATTCCGGAAACCTTCATGCCAAGGCCGTAGGTTGTGCCGAGCCGTGCGAGGCACAACCAACCGTAGGCGCAAGTTGTGCTTCCTATCGTCAGCACAACCTACGGGTATGGAAGTTTGCGGAAATCACCTTGAACCCTCGGGGGTAGGCGTAGGTTGTGCCGAGCCGTGCGAGGCACAACCAACCGTAGGCGCAAGTTGTGCTTCCTATCGTCAGCACAACCTACGGGTATGGACGTTTGCGGAAATCACCTTAAACCCTCGGGGGTAGACGCGCCGATCGAGAAAAGACGCTTTGGAACGCTCAAGTCTCGTCGAGTTGATTGAGGATGTTACGTGCCACACGCCGTTGATCGGTGTCGCCCTCCTCCAACACCTCGTAGAGCACCGTGCGCGCGGCGAAGGTGCTGCCGAGCTCACGCAGTCGGTTTGCGCGTCGAATCTTTGCCTCGACCGAATTGATCGCCGGAGCACCATCGGGGATCGCGGTTTGCGTGGTCTGACGGGCGTTCGGCTCGGAGTCCCGTGGCACATCCAGAACCTCTTCGGCCTCGATCAGATCCAACTCGGCCTCCATCTCCGACTCGCTCAAAGGCTGCCAGCGGCCCGGATCGTCGAAGTGCGGATCGAGATCGCGCCCGACCTCCCGCGGCTCCGGCCGAGGCGTCACTCGGGCCATGGTCGATCCGCCGAGCGGACTATGAGGGGCTGATGGCGCGGTTGAGAACCCGCGGCCCGAGGGGTCGGGGTCTGGATCTTCGTCGTTCTCCTCCGCGCGCTTGCGCACCAGGACCTTCGCGAAGACGATCCCCAGCTCGAACAACAACCACATGGGCACTGCCAGCAGGGTCTGGGAGATTACGTCCGGGGGCGTCAACAGCATGCCGACGACGAAGGCGCCGACGATCACATAAGGCCGCATTCGGACGAGGTCGGCCGGGGTGGTGATCCCGACGGCCACCAGCAGGATCGTGGCGATCGGGATCTCGAAGGCGATTCCGAAGGCGAAGAAGAGGGCCAGCACGAAGTCCAGATAGGCCGAGATGTCCGTCATCATCGCCACGCCGTCCGGCGTGGCGGCCGACAGAAAGGCGAAGATCAGCGGGAACACGAGAAGATAGGCGAACGCGACGCCGATGTAGAACAGGAGGATACTCGAGATCAGCAGCGGCGTCGCCAGGCGTTTTTCGTGCTTGTAGAGCCCGGGCGCAACGAACCCCCAAAACTGGTAGAGCAGGAAGGGCATCGACAGGAAAACCGCAGCAATCAGGGCCAGCTTGAAGGGCGTCAAGAAGGGCGCGGCGACTTGTGTCGCGATCATGGTGTTGCCTTCGGGCAACTGCGCCATCAAGGGCGCGGCAACGAAGGTGTAGATCTCGTTGGCGAACGGGAAGAGCACCAAAAACACCACGAAGATCGCGATCGACATTCGGATCAGACGATCGCGCAGCTCGATCAAATGGGAGACGAAAGGCTGTTCGGCACCCGGATCGTCGGGCTGCATCGCGGGGGACATGAGTGATGTTCTCGTCGCTGGTTGGATGGCGGCTCGGCGAGCGATGCGTCGGCGTGCCCGAGGATCGTTCGCCAGGTCGCCGGATCGGCGCGATCAGCTCGCGGAGGTGTCTCGCTCGGTCGGCCTGGCGGCCTGGGTCGACTCGTCGAGCGCGGCGGGTGGCTCGCCCCGCGCAGGGGTGCGCGCGGCCTCGGTGCCGGTGGCGGGCTTGGCGGTGCGTTTCGCCGGCTCTTCGAGAATGCTCTCGAGCGGACGGCTGCGTGCCTGCTTGTCGAGAATCTCCTTGAGCTCGTCGGCCTTGAGCTCACGCCGGATTTCGTCCTGTACCGAGGCCAGGGTGCGGCGCGCACGTCCCAGCCAAAGCCCCGCGATCCGCGCGACTTTCGGCAAGCGCTCGGGCCCGATCACGACGAGGGCCACGACACCGATCACCACAAGCTCCCAGAAACCCATGTCGAACATGGCAACCTCGCGTGACCGCCTTGCTTAGAGTAACGCCTTCGGGAAGGACGCCTCAGGCGGACTTATCCGATGCCTTTGCCGGCTCGCGTTTGGCAGGCTCGCCGTCGGCGACACGCTTCTCGGCGGTCTGCTCGACCCGCTTCGCTTCGGCTTCTTCCTCGGCCTTCTCGCTATCGGACATGGCGCTGCGGAAGCCCTTCACCGCATTACCCAGATCGGATCCGATGCCTTTGAGTCGTTTGGTCCCAAACAACAGCAGAACAATGACCAGGATGATCAGAAGCTGCCAGATACTGATGCCACCAACGCCCATCTTTTCCTCCGGACCGTCGTGTTGAGACGGTCGACTCGATTCAGTGGGAGGCCGACGAAACAGATTCCATCGGCTGGATTTTCGATGTCTTCGGCACCCTTGCCTCAAGGGATCCGAAGCGCCCGGATCATACCGCAATCCCAAAGTCGCGGTTAGTCTCCGCTGACCCGAGGTCGGCGATTAAACCGCGCCCAGTGCGGTATGCGATGTTTTTGGATGGGATCGGCCCCGGCGGATTTCAGAACCGCTGGAGCCGGCGCGGTTTAAAGTATTAAAAAATATAAAATTTTAAACCGTGCCCCCCGCTAAGGGTCGTGGATTCACCAAACTTCGAACTCACTCGAAAGTTAGCATCTCGCTCTGGACGCGGTTTAAGGCGAATACCGGAAACCATCATACCAACGGCGTAGGTTGTGCCGAGCTGCGCGAGGCACAACCAACCCTCGGCGCAAGTTGTGCTTCCTATCGTCAGCACAACCTACGGGTATGGAAGTTTGCGGAAATCACCTAAACCGGGAATCAGGACCCACGACCGGCCTTCTCGTCCAACCCCGAGAGGCCGAACCGGCGGTCCAGCTCAGCCAGGACATCGGCCGGGCCGAGGCCCTGCTGTGCGAGCAGAACCAGGGTGTGGAACCAGAGATCCGCAACCTCGTGCACGATCTTCTCGGGGACCCCGTCCTTGGCCGCCATGACGGTTTCGGTCGCTTCCTCCCCGATCTTCTTGAGGATGGCGTCGAGACCCTTGGAATAAAGGCCCGCGACATAGGAGCTTCCCGGATCCGCCCCCTTTCGCGACTCCAGAACTTCGGACAACCGCTCGAGCAAGTCATTCATGGTCTATCCGGCCTTCCCGTAAATCGCGTCCGGATCCTTCAGGACAGGTGCGACCTCGACCCAACGCCCCTGCGCATCGAGCTCGCGAAAAAAGCAATTGTGACGCCCGGTATGACAGGCAATCCCGCCCTTCTGCTCGACCTCGAGGAGCACGACGTCGGCGTCGCAGTCGATCCGGATGGCGTGCACCACCTGCTGATGGCCCGATTCCTCGCCCTTGTGCCAGAGCCGCCCGCGCGAGCGTGACCAGTAGACGGCATGCCCGGTCTCTCGGGTCAGCCGCAGTGACTCCGGATTCATCCAGGCCATCATCAAGATGGTCCCGGTCGTGTGCTCCTGCGCAATCGCCGGCACCAATCCCTGAGCGTCCCATTTGATGGCATCGAGCCAATCTTCAGACATCGTCGATCTCCTCGCGACGCTCCGGGTGTCGACAACACCCGGCTGCGCGCCTGTGCAATTGGACCCGGCTCAACGCGGGCTCAAGCTGTCCGCGAGGCGCTGCCCCTCGGCGAAGTCGAGCGTCCCTTCATAAATGGCACGCCCCGTAATGGCCCCGATGATGCCGCAGCTCGCCACCTCGGCGAGCGCACGCACGTCGTCGATGACCGTGATGCCGCCCGATGCGATCACCGGGATACGGATCGCCCCGGCCAACGCACGGGTCGCTTCCACGTTGGGCCCGATCATCATGCCGTCGCGCCCGATGTCGGTGTAGATGATGGCCGCGACACCGGCGTCCTCGAACCGCTTCGCCAAATCCTCGGCTTGGTGCTCCGTGACCTGCGCCCAGCCCTCGATGGCGACCTGTCCATCCTTCGCATCGAGTCCGACCATGATCTGACCGGGAAAGGACCGACAGGCCCGCTCGACCAAGACCGGTTCCTTGACCGCCTGGGTCCCGATGATGCAATAGGTCACGCCGGCACTCAGGTAACCCTCGATGGTCGCCTCGTCGCGGATGCCGCCACCGACCTGGATCGGCAGCTCGGGAAACATCTCGGCGATGCCGCGAATGGCCTCGCCGTTGACCGGCATGCCGGCAAAGGCGCCGTTCAGGTCAACCAAATGCAGTCGGCGCGCACCCTCCCCGATCCAACGTGCGGCGGTGTCGACCGGGTCGTCGGAGAAGACCGTGGCCTCGTCCATCCGGCCTTGACGCAGGCGCACACAGCGGCCGTCCTTCAAATCGATTGCGGGAATCAGCAACATGGATCGGTCACTCGCTGTTCGGATGTCGGATAGGCGCCTCCCTGCCGAGAGCTCCGGCAACGGCGACGACGTGGATCGAGTCTTAAAGCGCGCCCTTGGTGAGTCTTAAAGCGCGCCCTTGGTGGACGGGGTGATCCCGGCCATCCGCGGATCCGGCTCCACGGCCATCCGCAAGGCACGCCCGAACGCCTTGAAGACCGTTTCGGCCTGGTGGTGCGCGTTCGCGCCGCGCAGATTGTCGATGTGCAGCGTCATGGCCGCGTGGTTCACCAGACCTTGAAAGAGCTCACGGAAGAGGTCGACATCAAACCCACCGATCATGGCGCGGGTAAAATCGACGTTGAATTCGAGCCCGGGCCGACCGGACAGATCGACCACGACACGCGACAGGGCCTCGTCCAGCGGGACATAGGCGTGACCGTAGCGACGCAGACCCTTCTTGTCCCCGAGCGCCTGCGCCAGCGCCTGGCCGAGCGTGATGCCGATGTCTTCGACCGTGTGGTGGGCGTCGATATGCAGATCGCCCTCGGCCTGGATGTCGAGATCGATCAGACCATGCCGCGCCACCTGATCGAGCATGTGGTCCAGAAAAGGCACGCCCGTGTGCAGATCCGAGCGCCCGGATCCGTCCAGATCCAGTGCCACGCGAATCCGCGTTTCCAGGGTGTTGCGCTCGACCCGGGCCTTACGATGGGTGCTGTCGAGGGTCATGTTGAAGCAGTGTCGTTGGCTCGCAAGGCCGCATTAAACCATAGCCGATCCGGACCGCATAAGGCCGAAGCACGCAAACCTCGGTACCGATCAGTTTCAAAATCTCTCACGGAGACACGGAGACACGGAGACACGGAGATGCGAACAACTCCGTAGAGGCGGGCCTCAGATGCTGCCTAGGAACCAACCATATGATTCGGAAGGAGTCGGGCCGGCTCCCAGCCGGCCAGAACCGGCTGGAAGCCGGTTCTATGAAACATTATCCCTCAAGATCAACGGTCAGTTTCTCGGTAGTCTCTCAGCGCGACATCCCGCGCAGCAGCTCGCGCACGAATCCGGGTCCGCGGTAGATGAGTCCACTGTAGATCTGCACGAGATTTGCGCCGGCCGCGAGCTTGGCCGCCGCGCCCGCGGGGTCCATGACACCCCCGACACCGACGAGCACCGGGGCCGGACCAACGGCCCGCCGGACCAATCCCAGCAGGGCGGTGCTCCGCTCCAGGATCGGTCGGCCCGAGAGACCGCCGCTCATGCCCTCGGTGCTGCAGCGAAGCCCTTCGAAGCGGATGCTGGTATTGGTCAGGATCAAGCCTGCACAGCCCGCATCCAGCGCCGCGCGGGCGCAGTCGATCGCGTCCTCGTCGGCGAGGTCCGGTGCAAGCTTGACCAGCAGCGGCCTGGGCCGGGCGAGTCGCTGGTTGGGACCTTGGATCGTCTCGATGATGCGCGCCACCTCGTCGACCCGCTGCAGATCCCGCAGGCCGGGCGTGTTCGGACTCGAGATGTTCACGACCACGTAATCCGCGAAATGCCCGACCCGCTCGAAGCTGCGTCGATAGTCGTCCGCCGCCGCCTCCGCCGGCGTGATCTTGGACTTGCCCAGGTTGACGCCGAGGGGGACCTGAAGGATGTCCCGCGCACGCAGCCGCTCCAGACGGATTGCCGCCGCATCCGCACCCGCGTTATTGAAACCCATCCGATTGATCAGCGCCTCGTCCGCCGGCAGACGAAAGAGCCGCGGCTTCGGGTTGCCGGGTTGTGGCAGCGCGGTGATGGTCCCGACCTCGATGAACCCGAAACCCAGCGCCTGCCAAGCGGGCACGGCGACGGCATTCTTGTCGAGCCCGGCAGCGAGTCCGATCGGGTTGGGGAAGTGCAGGCCCATCGCATCGACGGCCCGTCCCGGCGCACGGGCAACGTCATCCGCACCCAAACGGCCCGAGAACCAGCGCGACCATAAACCGAGCAGCGCCAGCGTCGACTCGTGTGCGCGCTCTGCGTCCAGGCGAAACAGAAACGGCCGTGCGAATCGCCAAAACCGGCTCGCGCGTCCCACACTCGTCGCCATCGTCCGATCAGTCTCCAGTGAAGTTCGCGAGCCATCCGCGCCGAGAGGATGCTGACGTCCGCAAGCCGAAGGTGCGCAGTATACCAGTCTCATGCGAGACTTAGGTTTTCAACCGGAGACGCTCGATGCTCACCTCCATGGCGATAATGTGGCGAAGACTCGTGGCCTTCGGAATGGTCGGGCTCGTCGGCACGCTTGCGCATTACTTGGCCCTCGTCTCCCTGGTCGAGATCTGGGGCCTTCATCCGGCCGCAGCGACGACCGTCGGCTTCGGTCTCGGTGCACTGATCAATTATCTGCTGAACTATCGCTACACCTTCAACAGCTCGAAATCGCATCAGGATGCCGGACCAAAGTTCGCCTTGATCGCAATCGCAACCGGCGTGCTGAATACCTGGATGGTCTATGCCGGCGTCACCGTCCTTGCACTCGACTATATCCTTGTCCAGATCGTGGCCACCGCAACCGTCTTTCTGCTCAATTTCGTGCTGAATAGCCTCTGGACCTTTCGGGAGCGCGATGCGGCATGAGTCCTGGTCAACCCGATTCGCGCTACAACCTTCTCGAGCCGAACAACGCGGCCTGGGGCCCGGAGGCGCCGACGCTTACCGTGATCGTGCCCGCATACAACGAGGCCGAGGTGCTCGATGAGCTCCATCGGCGTCTGACGGCAGTGATCGACGGGTTGGGCGTCGCCGCCGAGGTGATCTACGTCAACGACGGCAGCCGCGATGCGACCCTGGACATCCTCTACCGTCTACGTGACGCCGATCCGCGGGTCGCCGTCCTGAATCTCAGCCGGAATTTCGGCAAGGAGATCGCAATGACGGCCGGACTGGATCACAGTCGCGGCGAGGCCACCGTCATCATCGACGCCGATCTTCAAGATCCGCCCGAGTTGATACCCGCGCTGATGGCGCGTTGGAGCCAGGGCTACGATGTGGTCTACGCGACACGCCTATCGCGCGACGGCGAGAGCGCCCTGAAAAAGCTGAGCGCGCGCTATTTCTACCGTGTCATCGGCGGCATGAGCCCGATTGAGATCCCCAAGGACACGGGAGACTTCCGTTTACTCAGCCGCCGCGCGGTCGACGCACTGTGCCGACTGCGCGAGCAGCATCGCTTCATGAAGGGCCTGTTCGCCTGGATCGGCTATCGACAAACCGCCGTGACCTATCATCGCGACCGCCGCAGTGCCGGGGCGACCAAATGGAATTACCACAAGCTCTGGGGGTTCGCGATCGAGGGCATTACGTCCTTCAGCACGGCCCCGCTCAAGGTGGCCAGCTATGTTGGACTGGTCACCGCGATGACGGCATTCATCTACGCCAGCTGGATCATCTACAAGACCCTGCGCTTCGGCGAGCCGGTCGCCGGGTATCCGTCCCTCATGGTGGCCGTACTCTTCCTCGGCGGCGTGCAGCTCGCCGCCATCGGTGTCCTGGGGGAGTATCTCGGACGGATGTTCAACGAGACCAAAGGCCGGCCGCTGTATCTTGTCGAGACCTATCAGGGCCCGAGACAGGGCGAGCACGATCGCCCGCGCGAGAGCGGCCACCCGTCCGCCGCTGTTCCGATCGCCCCCTCGTAGGCGGATCGAAGCCCACGCCTTCGCGGGACCGCAGAGCCGATTAGATTCTGACAATCTCTCACGGAAACACCGAGCGTACGCGGGCAGAGTTTCCGATTCTCCGTGCCCTCCGCGTCTCCGTGAGAGGCATTTTGAGCTGGAATCAGTGTGCAGTCTTTGACTGATAGGCCGCAAGCCATTAGACCAAGCCCCGCCTCTCGCGCCGCAAGCTGTACTCGTTCCCGACAAAGATCAGAGCCGCGCCGGCGATGACCCAGGGGTCGAGTCCCTCGCCATAGAAGAGCGCCCCGACCAACGCGATAAGCGGCAGGCGCAGGAAATCCATCGGCAGGACGACCGTCGCGTCGGCATGCTGAAACGCCTTGGCGATGCCGAGATGGGCGCTGATCCCGGTAACCGCGGCGACGAGCAGCCAAGGTGCATCGCCCCAAGCGACCGGCTCCCAGACCAACAGCGCAGGGACGAGGCCGATCAGGAGCTGCATCGCCAGCATCCAGAAGAGGATGGTAAAGACACCGTCAAAGCGCGTGAGTCCCTTGGTCGCCGTCAGGCTCACGGCGAAGCCGACCGCAGCCGCCAGCCCGATCAGGACGCCGAGATCAAGCGGCTGCATCCCGGGCCGCGTGATGACGAGGACACCCGCCACGCCCAGGACGAGAGCCACGACACGCCCTCGATTCAACCGCTCGCCGAGAAAGAACAGCGCCAGTACGGCCGCCCAGACAGGCGTCGTGAACTCGAGCGCGAAGACCAACGCGAGCGGCAACATGCCGATGGCGGTGATCCAGCAGACCTGCCCACCATAGTGGAAGAGGTTGCGCAGCAGGTGCAGTGGCAGCCGTTCGGTGCGATCAAAGCCGGGGGCCAACCACAGCGCCAGCGGTACCAGGAGCGGCAGACCGAGCGCGGTCCGCAGGAAGAGAAACTGCACCGGCTCCATGGCGTCCAGCAGCTCGCGGGCCGAGACGGCGAGCAGCGCGAAGGAGGTCAGGGCAACGCCCATCCAGGCAGCAGCAAGGGCAAGCGGCCGAGATGCACGCGGCGGCGTCGAGTCGTAGGACATCGGCTGCTTTACCGGATGCTGATCGCCAAGGCCAAAACCGGATGACCGCCGTGCAGGGTCGCGAGATCGATCGGGGCAATTCGCGTGATGAAGGGATCCATGGCGGGGATATCACTCCATCGAACCTGAAACGCGCGACTGACCGACCCCGTCGCCGGGGATTCGGGATCAGTCGCTCGCGAGCACGCGCGTCAGGATCTCGTTGACCTGCTGCGGGTTGGCCTTGCCCTTGCTCTCCTTCATCACCTGACCGACGAAGAAGCCGAAGACCTTGTCCTTGCCGGCGCGGTATTGCTCGACCTGACCGGGATTGGCGGCGACGATCGCCGAGATCAGCGCCTCAAGCTCGCCGCTGTCGGTGATCTGCCGCAGCCCGCGCGCCTGAATAACGCTGTCGGCGTCGCCCTCGCCGCTCCACATCGCCTCGAAGACCTGTTTGGCGAGCTTCCCGGACACCGTCGCGTCCTGGAGACGGTGGATGAGTCCGGCGAGCATGGCCGCGGAGACCGGGCTCTGTGCGATCTCGATCTCGGATCGATTCAGCGCGGCCGCCAGCTCGCCGTTGACCCAGTTGGCGGCCAGCTTGGGTTCGGCGGTGGCCTGCACCACCGCCTCGAAATACTGGGCAAGCTCGCGCCCGGCGGTCAGCAGACTGGCGTCGTACTCGCCGAGCCCGTAGTGGGTGTGGAAGCGCTCGCGCATGCTGTCCGGCAGCTCGGGGAGATCCGCGACCGCATCGACGATGAAGGCGACATCCAGCTCAACCGGGAGCAGGTCCGGATCCGGGAAATAGC
Organism: Thiocapsa sp. C2-2m; assembly: GCF_041903745.1. NCBI lineage: Bacteria > Pseudomonadati > Pseudomonadota > Gammaproteobacteria > Chromatiales > Chromatiaceae > Thiocapsa > Thiocapsa sp. C2-2m. Next base: position 129,216 of record NZ_JBBWVD010000013.1, read on the forward strand.
GGTAGTCGTTGGCCTCTTCCTTGGAGCGCATGGGACGGGTCTCGTCGCGCTCCGGATCATAGAGGCGGGTCTCCTGCACCAGGGTCCCGCCGCCTTCGATCACGTCGATCTGACGCTCGACCTCGAACTGGATCGCACGCTCGAGGAAGCGAAACGAGTTAAGGTTCTTGATCTCGGTGCGGGTGCCGAAGCGCGTCTGACCGAGCGGGCGCACCGAGACATTGGCGTCGACCCGGAAGGAGCCTTCCTGCATGTTGCCGTCGCTGATGCCGATCCAGCGCACCAACTGATGGATCTTGCGCGCGTAGGCCACGGCCTCCTGCGGGGTGCGCATGTCGGGCTCGGAGACGATCTCGAGCAGAGGCGTGCCGGCGCGATTGAGATCGATGCCCGTGTAGCCGCCGCCCGCGAGGTTCTCCTCGTGCAACGACTTGCCGGCGTCTTCTTCCAGATGCGCACGCGTCACCCCGATCGACTTGACCGAACCGTCGTCGAGCACGATCTCCACGCGTCCCTCGCCGACGATCGGCAACTCGTACTGGCTGATCTGGTAGCCCTTGGGAAGATCCGGATAGAAGTAATTCTTACGGGCGAACACCGAGCGCGGCGCCACCTCGGCACCGATCGCCTTGCCGAAACGCACGGCCAAACGCACCGCCTCGGCATTGAGCACCGGCAGCACGCCCGGCAAACCCAGATCGATGGGGCAGGCCTGCGTGTTGGGCGCCGCGCCGAAGGCGGTCGATGCACCCGAGAAGATCTTCGATTGGGTCGCGAGCTGAGTATGGACCTCAAGCCCGATCACGGTTTCCCATTGCATGCTCTATAACCTATGTCGCGATCGTACTGTCGGCAGACCTACCGTCTCATGTCGCTCACTTGCTTAAGGCGATTTCCGCAAACTTCCATACCCGTAGGTTGTGCTGACGATAGGAAGCACAACTTGCGCCGACGGTTGGTTGTGCCTCGCACGGCTCGGCACAACCTACGCCTTTGGCATGAAGGTTTCCGGAGTTCGCCTAAGACCTTCAGGGTGCGCCAAGCGACGAGCCCGCCGATCACTCGAATCCGGAAGGCGCGCCCTGATGCCAATGCGTCACGTGCTGGAAGCGATGCGCGACATTGAGCAGGCGGGCCTCCTGGAACAAGTTGCCGATGATCTGCAAGCCGACCGGCAACCCCTCGACCGGCTCGACCGGGATCGACATGCCGGGCAAGCCGGCGAGGTTGGTTGCGATGGTGTAGATGTCGTTGAGATACATGGCCACCGGGTCGTCCATCTTGGACCCGAGAGGAAAGGCGGTGGTCGGAGCAGTCGGCCCCATGATGACATCGACCTCTTCGAACGCACGGGCAAAGTCCGCGGCGATCAGTTGGCGAATCTGCTGCGCCTTCAAGTAATAGGCGTCGTAATAGCCCGCCGACAGCACATAGGTGCCGATCATGACGCGTCGCTGCACCTCGTCACCGAAGCCCTCCGCGCGACTGCGCTTGTAGAGGTCTTCGAGATCCTTCGGATGCTCGCAGCGGTGACCGTAGCGCACCCCGTCGAAACGCGCCAGATTGGACGAGCATTCGGCCGGTGCGACAACGTAATAGACGGGCACCGAGAGCGGACTGTTCGGCAGGCTGATCTCCTTCACCTTCGCACCGAGTCGCTCGTACTCCTTGATCGCGTCCTGCACGGAGGCCGCCACACGAGGATCGAGCCCCTCGCCGAAATATTCCTTCGGCAAACCGATGCGCAGGCCCGCGATGTCGTCGTCGAGCGCATCGACATAGTCCGGCACGGCCACATCGGCGCTGGTGGAATCGCGCGGGTCGAACCCGGCCATCTCGTCGAGCAAACAGGCCGCATCCGCCGCCGAACGGGCCAGCACACCGGCCTGATCCAGCGAAGAGGCGAAGGCGATCATGCCCCAGCGCGAGCAGCGCCCGTAGGTCGGCTTGATACCGGTGATGCCGCAGAGTGCCGCAGGCTGGCGGATCGACCCGCCCGTATCCGTCCCGGTGGCCGCGGCGCAGAGCCGTGCGGCGACCGCCGCGGCCGAGCCGCCCGAGGAGCCGCCCGGCACGCGATCCGCGTCCCAAGGGTTATGGACAGGTCCGTAAAAGCTCGTCTCGTTCGAGGAGCCCATGGCGAATTCGTCCATGTTGGTCTTGCCCAGAACCACGGCCCCGGCCGCGGCGAGACGCTCGACGACCGTCGCATCGTAAGGCGCGACGAAGTTGTCGAGCATCCGCGAGCCGCAACTGGTCTTGATCCCGGCCGTGCAGAAGATGTCCTTGTGCGCGATCGGAATGCCGGCGAGGGGACCGGCATCGCCCGCAGCAATCGTGCGATCGGCGCGCTCGGCAGCCGCCAAGGCGGATTCGCTCGCGACGCTGATGAAGCTGTTCAGGCGCGGATCCAGGCGCGCGATGCGCTCCAGATAGTGGCGGGTGAGCTCCACGCTTGAGTAGGTGCGCAGCCTCAGCTCCGCGGCCATTTGGGCGATCGATTTGTTCTGCATGAGTGCTCGGCGTCAGTCGATGACCTTGGGAACCAGATAGAGCCCGTCCTCGGTCAAGGGGGCGATGGCCTGAAACAGCTCGCGTTGGTCCTGCTCCGACACGCGATCCGGACGCAGCCGTTGGCTCATGTGCAGCGGATGGGCCATCGGCTCGACGCCCGTGGTATCGACCGCGTCCATCTGCGTAACCAGGTCGAGGATGTTGGAGAGATCCGCGGCATAGCGCTCGATCGACTCGGGTGCGATCTCAAGCCGCGCCAGGTGGGCGATCTTCTCGATGTCGGAAGCATCCAATGACATGACCGATCCAGCTTGATTGACAAGCCGGGCAACATAGCACAGCCGCGCGAGACGCGGAACGTGCGGGAGCGCCACGCGACGCGACGGGTTCGGCCTTGGAGCCGGACTTGTTTGATCGCTTGATCGTAGGTCTTGACGGCTTGGCTTCTTGCGGCTCTAATAAACGGCTCCGCTACCCGCAACGGGAGTGGATCCCAAAGCCCAGGTAGCTCAGTTGGTAGAGCAGAGGACTGAAAATCCTCGTGTCGGTGGTTCGATTCCGCCCCTGGGCACCAAAAAACAGCCACTTAGCCTCGCCTCAGTCGCCCCGATTCGCCTGGTTTCGCCCCTTTCGCGTCCCTTAGTGACCCCTGTAGTGACCCCTGCGACTTCGCAGCGATCCCGCGCCACGCTTGGGCCTGCGGCCTGTCGGCGGCTTACGGCTGTACCCGGTGACCAGCATCGGCACAAAAAAACCGGCCTGAGCCGGGTGTCGATTGCGTCGAGCCTCGTCACGCGCCTGTCGCTGTCGCTCCGGGATCTCGACGGGGAGTCGTTCAAGCCACAAATCTGCGACTTGCTCCCCGGCCGCAGCGGAACCGCCCTCGCGCGTGCCCGCGACGCATGTTTTGCAAGCTCGCGACTGTATCAGGTTGCGGCAAACTCAAGAATACACCGACGATTGGCGTACTCAGTCACTTCGACGCCGGTCTCTTTCAGTCGCTCAACTATGTCTGCAAACGCGCGTTGACGGCGCTCATCCTGATCCTTCGGTCCATCAACGGGGAATAAGAGATGCCTAGGCAGTTTGTTGCGTTCTCTTAACTCGTTCACCCGGTATATCCAGGTCGCGCCGTGTTCCCGGATCTTGGTTGGTTGTCCTTGGGCGAGATACAGGGGCTTGATCGCCTTAACCGGTTGATGGTCGACCTGCTCGACGAAGGGGAATGTTGTCTGATAGTCCTCGTCACCAACGGTCACACGCTGGAACCGCTCACCGAGATGCGCCTGATACAGCCACTTGCGCACGCCGTTTTCCAAGATGGTCTCCTGGTATCGTTTTGTGACGAAGCTCCGCTCAACATAGAACCCGAACAGTTCCGTCAGTTTCTCTTTGGGGTCGTCGGCAAGCACAACGCCGGGGTCGCTAAAGCGTATGATGCTTTCGCGAGGACGGACGACGTCCGCAAAGACCTGCCGTGCAAATTCAGTGTCGTTGACCGCCTTGCGCCCATCGAATCCATTGGTCTTCAGGATGGCATGGATTCTTTGTAACTCCTCGTCGACGGCACGAATCGCCTCGCGGTAGAGCTTGGAATCGAGTTCCTCAAAGAAGCCGGCAATGCGCTTGTAACGGCGGGTTTGTAGCTTGAAACCGAAAAAGCGGGCCTTTGGCGCCATCAGCAGGATGCCCACGTTAGCGAATTCGCCCGTCTCGACGTAGGGAGCAAATCGGACGATGGTATATTGACAGGCAACCTTGCTCATGGTGTCTTCCAGAAATCGTTTCGCTCGTGTCTCTTGAGTAATTGATAGGCCATATCTAGGTCGAAATCTACAGGCACGGTCATCTCGGGGTCGGCGAACAACCATGCATCAGGGATTCCGGCGCGGATCACCGGCCAGGCACCGAGCGCCGATGCGAAGCGGCGATTGTAGTCGTGGCGCTTCAGCATGTCACCGGAGATGTCGTGTCTCTGGTGGGCAAACACATGAAAGTCAAAGAAATTATTAGGATCAAAATCGAGGTCGAATGCCTGATTGTGATCGATGACGACCAATTCGCGCGACGCTGGGTTCCAAAATAGGTTCGGATTGCCGCCCCGCTCGGTCAAGAGTCGGTCACCGTTTTGGATCCACCAGTCAAAAGCCAACACGTCCTGCTGAATCTCGTCGGGAATCTCCAAAACGGCCGACACAGTCAGTTCCATGGCTTCGTGCCATTGAGACCCAAAAGCCGGCCCTGATCCCAACTCCGAAAGTGTTAGGCCGCCGTCTGCCTCGATCAGTTCCTCCGGCACATCCAGAAGGCGGAACGGCGCAATCGGCAGGCCGAACACTGATGCCAGTTTGCCGGCGACCCATTCGCAGATCTGGCTGCGCCGACCGGCACCCACGCCCTTGACGAAGTAGATCTCGCCATCGTCGCCCCGGCAGATGAAGGGCCGTGTCATGCCCTGTTCTGATCGGCGTAACACTTCGACGACTTGCACTGTCATGCGGTCCCTCGGCACTGCTCCCTGGCCCCGCTGGCGACCTTGCACAGATGCCCAATCTCCCGCTCCAGCATGTCAGGATCGCGGCAGACATGGAAGCCCCAGCGCCCGAGCTTGCCCCAGTTGTTGACGGCGGCGACCCAACGCTTGGCCGCGCCATGTTTGGCCTTGGTCTTGTCGTCCTCGAAGCCTTTGACCTCCAGCAACAGGGTGAAATCCAGCGCCTCCAGGTTGAGCCGTACCAGAAAATCCGGCCCGTAGTTGTGCGCAACCCCCATGTACTCATAGGGAATGACCAGACCCAGATTATCGTTGCGCGCATAGAAGCGAACCGCTCCCTGGCTGACGCACTGCTCCAGCCGGAAGGCGACAGTCGACTCCCAGGTCTCGGTATCGAGCACCACATGATCGATGTGGCTGTGCACGGTCGCATGGACCGGCCGTGTCGTCTTGAAGTTCACGTCGGCGGTCGTGCCGATCGGCTGGTAGCGATTCAACAGCGGCAACAACGGCGGCTCGCCCGCGCTGTCGTCCGGCACGATGCCGTCCCGGATGCGCTCGACGATCCGTTCGACATACTTCTGAAGCCCCAGCTCACAACGACTCGGTCCCGAGAGCCCTCTGAAGTCGACTTTGCGCGCCGTGTAGGCTGCGACGTATCGGAAAACCTGCGGAAAGAGCTGGTGGCGCGACTTGAGCTGTAACACCCGCCGCTCCCGGTCATCCGATCCGCCCACCCCCTGCTCCAGATCCCGCACGATCATTCGCGTGATCTCGAACTGGATGGTTTGCAAGTGGGTCTGGGCGTAATAGTCGGATCGGTTCTGTTCCTGGAAACCAAACTGAGCGCTCGACTGCGAGGCCGGCCCGACCTGATAGCCGACCGCTGCGCGCACGAAGGTGGCGGTCGGTTCCAGGTTCGGCTCGATTTGCAGCCCTTCCATGGCGTCGATCTCGCACCGGATCTGATTCTTGACCAGGGCGAAGGCATAGCCCTCGACCACCGGAAAGCGCATCTCCCAGGCGGCGCGTTGAGCGTCGGCCTTCACATGATTTTTCGGCCGATCATCCGGGGGTGGATCGGTCTTCTTGCGTCCTTTGTAGGGAATGACCGAGAAGGGTATCCCGTAGACATCGACATATTCCTCGGTCAGGAGCCCGGTTTCGGGGTCCGGCGTGTAGTCCATCCGCCGCAGCCCGCGCCCCACGACCTGCTCACACAGCAGTTGACTGCCGAAGGCACGCAGGCCCAGGACTTGGGTGACATTGTTCGCGTCCCAGCCCTCGGTCAGCATCGACACCGACACCACGCAGCGCACCTGCTCGCCGGGCTCGCCAACCTTGCCCACGGTCGCCACGACCCGGCGCAATGCCTCCGCCGCATCGCTGCGACGCTTGGTTGGATCGTCGGATTCGGCCTCGGCGAGGAGTTTGGAATCGATCCGAATCGTGTGTTTGACCTCCGCGGTATTGGAGAAGTATTCCGGGTAGATTTCGCCCTTGCCGTAGGCGGTGAGCAATTTTGGCTTGGCCTTCTTGCGTCTCTTGCGCCCCGCGCCCTCGCGGGTCGTGGCATTCTCATGCCTTTCCATGTCGCCCGCTTCGATGGCCTCGACATCCGCTTGGGTCACCTGCTCGATCTGCTCCTCGCCGCTGATCTTGCGGTAAAACACCTCGGCGATATCGGTATTGTCGCAAACCAGAATCAACACCGGCGGCACCCGCTCCTGCCCCGGCGTTGCCTCCTGGATCTGGCGGAAACGGTCTACCCACTGGCCGGCCATCTGCAACAGCGCGCCTTGCGCTTCCCGGTAGACCACCTCGGGTTTCGGCTTCCTGGCGCGACCGGGCAGGAACTCGCCCGGCTGCAAGCGCCCACGCAGCCCCTCCCAGAGCCGGAAGTACAGCGGGTCCGGTCGTCCCGTGGTGTCCTGCACCGGCAGACGCGGAATCTTCACCAGACCGCTTTCGATCGCATCGACCAGGCCGAAATCACTCACGATCCAGGGAAAGGGCCGGCCCTCCGGGTGTCCGCTGCCCTGGATGTAGAAGGGTGTCGCGGACAGGTCCACGCATAAGGCGATCCCACGCTCGCCATTCCCCAGGGCGTTGTTGAGCTTGTCCAGCCCATCGACCCAGACGGTCGCCTCGCGGATCTCCTGCTCCAGCTCGGCTTTTTCCTCACCGCTCAGCCCCGCCAGCCTTGGATCAGGCGCGGGGCGCCAGCAGTGGTGCCCCTCGTCATTCATCACCAGGATCGGCATCCGCTCGGCCAGATCCTTCAAGACCCGCTCCGCGAAGACCTCGCGCGTCTCCGGCCCCTTGTTGACGACCGCCCAGGTCTTATCGCCCTCCTTGTGCTCGGACTCAGGCGCGAAACCATGCCAATTCATGACCAGCACCTTGCCGGTTTGCAGCAAGGGTCGGTACTTCACCGGAACCAGATCGAACGCGGCGTAGTAGTTGCCTTCCACCTCGGGCCGCAAGACCTGCAAGCGTTCCTTGACGGTCAGATTCGGGCAGCAGACCAGCACGGCATGGGGATACTCGCGGCTGGCGCGATGGGTACCGCGATTACAGAAAGCCCAGGCGATCAGCATCGCCATGACCACCGTCTTGCCGGAGCCGGTCGCCATCTTGCACGCCATCCGGAGCATCGGCAGCAGGTCCGGGTCGGCCGGCCGATCGCAAAGGGTGGGATGGAAATCCGCCGTGCCCGCGTCGAAGGTCGGTTTATCGCCCGTCAGCAGACGGCGGATATCCTCGTCCGAGACCTTGAAATTCTTGAACCCAGTCTGCGCCGAGCGACGCGTCAGACGCAGCTCGGCCAGATATATCAGGGTCTCGACGGCCTCGCGCTGACAGAAGAAGAGTCGACGCGGTGCGTCCGCCCGTGCCCAATGGGCCAACAACTCGCGGGTGACGTTCGAGGCGCCCCGGTAGCCAGCCTCCCGCCAGCGCCGCACATCCTCGCGCAGGCGGTTCACCAACGGCAGGTCGTCATGCTGCTCATCGCCGAACAGGTCGCCCTGGATGACGGCCGAACCTGTCCGATCCGTCTTGTACCAATACCCGGCCAGCCGCCGCGCCAGCGCCTTGCTGGCCGCACCGGTGGCTCGTTCATACTCCCAATGCGCGTCGGGCTCCCGGTAGGGGTTGCAGATGACCGGCTTGTCGACCGGTTGCAGCGGGATCTCGGGGGACGGATCAGCGGCCATGTTACGCGGCTGCTTGTGTCGATTCGATGGGGTAGAGACCCTGTTCCCGGGCCTCCAGCAACAGGATCTCGACGAGGCTCCCGTCCTCGGCATAGCTCAGATTGACGTTCCAGCCGTGGGACACCTCGCGACTGACCGGCTTCTCGCTGAGATGGATTTCCAGGATGTCATCGTCTGGATAATAGGTCGTCTTCATTCCGGATATTCCTCCCAATGGGTCATGATGGTCTTGATGATCAGCGCCTGGCGAGCCAGCACGGCGGCGCAGATCAAATTGTCGTCACGTCCATCGAATCTCTTGTAAATCCACCAGTGCTCCTCGTTTTTCTGCTTGACGACACCGTTCTCGATCAGATCCTGGAGCAACGCCTGGTTCAAACCACGCCGTTGCAAGCGTGCGACCGCGTGGTGCGTCAAATGAACCCTTCTGCCAAACCGTTCGCTCCGCCAACTGTGCGTCATGTCGCCGCGTCCCTAGTCATCATTGGACAACGCATGGACTTGCATCACCTCATTTCCGCGCGGATCGATCACCTTGACCGCCACTCGCCGATGGGGCCCGACGGGAAACGGCAGGGATTCGGTCCCGGACAGGGCCGCGAAGCGCTCCGCGTCCACCAGGGTCTTGAGCGCGCGCGCCAGCTTGTCCCAGGCGGTGCGATCGGGAAAGAAGGCTTGGGTGATACAGAAGGTCCGGCCGTCATAGTCCGCATCCAGGAACCAGGCCGCCACCTTGTCGCCCCGGCTGGGCGTGATCTCGTTGGTCACGGGGCTGTAGATGTCCACACCATCCATGATCACGCAGTACTCGTTCTGGTCGTCGGGTCCTTCCAGGCGGGTGCGCGGCTGACCGAAGACCGAGAAGAGCTGCGCGCCCGGCTGCTCCTTCAGCAGCCCATCCATCGCCGGGTTTACGTCGGGGCGGATGTGGGCCATGTGGATGCGTAGTCGCGGGTGTCTCTCCTCAATGGCCGCCTGTGCCGGCCCGTCGAAGGAGAAGGCCGCGATCACCAGATCGTCATAGACGCGCCCGGCCGGGCGGATGACCTCCTCAACCATCTTGGCCGTCACCGAGCCATACTGGGGGCCGACGACCACGCCGACGGTTGCAGGTCCATCCGGCTCCGGGTCGGTCTGACCGACGGGCGCCCAGCGTCCCTCGGCGTGCAGCGCGCTACCCTGACCCGACAGCGGCTCCAGCCGTGAAAACCGTTGTTCCCGATTGTCGGGGAAGCGGATGCCATCCATCCGCAGCAGGCGAAGCATCCGATCCAGATAGGCCGCCGCATTGGTCGCCGCGACCTCGCCGTTGGTGCCGGACCCGCTCCCGGTCGTCTCCGCGAAGGTGTCGTCCAGCGCGTCCGGTTCGCCGTCGAACAGCCCGGCGCCGTCCGGGTCGGGCACAACGCCCAGCGAGACCTCCGGCGGCTGGACCGCCTCGACCGTGAAGGGACCGGAGACACGCACCACGCAGCGCCTCACCTTGGGTTGATCGACCAGTTCCTCCGGGGTTGCGTTGGCGGCGATGCAGGCGTTGACCGCGTCCATCTTGTCCCGCCAGGCGGCGCGATAGGCGGTGATCGCCTCGCTCAGCACGGTCGGATAATCCGGGTCCGTGTCGAACGGCACCTCCCAGTGATACCAGCCGGAGAAGCGGGCATCGACGGTGAGTTTCACCTTCGGATCACGATTGGATGGCGGCAAAAGCCAGCGGCGCCGGTCAGCTTCCGTGATGGAACGCTTGCCCTCGGTCTTCTCTTTGAGCGCCAGCTTGCCCTGCAAGGCGGCGCGGGTGGTGGATGGGACGCCGGCCAGGGCTGCGTTGCAGTCCGCGAGCCGGGCGTCCAGGATCGGCTCGTGCAGCGCGAAAATCGGGTCCAGATTGGTGTTCTGGGCGATGCTCTTGAGCGTGATGTGCGGAACGCTCTTGTAGACGAAGCCGGGATGCGGGTCGGTGCCCAACGGTCCGGACGGGGGCGTGTCGGTGTCGCTCTTGGTGCCCTTGACCGCGTAGAAGTCGAACTTGGCGGTGAGCAGGCGTTGCCGGGCGATGGCGATGGCGACCCGGCTGGTGTCGATGGTGATCCAACGTCGGCCCCATTGCTCGGCGACATAGGCGGCGGTGCCGGAGCCACAGGTGGGGTCGAGGACGAGATCGCCGGGTTTGGTGGTCATGAGCAGGCAGCGTTCGATGACCGGTTCGGTCGTCTGTACCACATAGCGCCGATCCGCCGCTCCGCCCACGTCGGTCCAAATCGAATGGAGCGAATAGGCGGCGAAGTCGTCGAAATAGCGCAGATAGCGATGCGTCGTGGCCTGGGGCAACAGCCGTCCCGCATCAACAAGGCGCCTCATCCCCTCTTCATTGGTCTTCCAGCGGTTCTTGGCATTTGGGGTGTGGGAGCGACCTTCGCTGGTCACGGAAAACCAGCAGGCCGCGCCTTCGCCCTTGTCACGCCCCATGCTGGCGGAAGTGAGATTGTCTGCGGTGTAAGCCCTAGAACCCCTCGGTATCTCGATCGCTCCTTGTTTCTGTTCCGGGCTCAAAGGGCGTCTTTCGCCCGTGGCATACTCGATCCCTGAGTAATGCTCCGCGCCCTTGGCGCCGAGCTGTTTCGTCACAAAGAGCGGGTAATAGTCGAGGCTGGGAAGATTGCGCGCGTACCACAACAGGCTGTCGGAGACGACCGGCAGGTAAAGGTTGGTGGCGGATGTGGTCTTTTGGAACTGGATCGTGCTGACGTAATTCGATGGTCCGAATACCTCGTCCAATAGCAGTCTGGCGCGATGCAGGTTTTCATCGGAGATCTGCACAAACACGCTTCCAGCGTCCTTGAGAAGCTCGCGCGCGATCGACAGTCGATCGCGCAGATAAGCCAGATACGAATGTACCCCGAGATGCCAGGTGTCACGGTAGGCCCGCACCATCTCCGGTTCACGGATCATGCTGTCTTCCTGATCTTTGACCTCGCGATTCCCCACCTCCGGCTGAAAGTTCGAGGCAAATTTGATCCCATACGGCGGATCGATGTAAATCATCTGCACCTTACCCGCCAGATCCTCCCGATGGGCGAGCGAGGCCATCACCTGGAGCGAATCGCCCAGGATCAGCCGGTTGGTCCAGTCGATGTCGTGCTGGTAGAACTGCACCGCCTCCCGGTACTCCTGCGCGGGGTCGGCGAAGAGATCGCGGGTCACGTCCTGTCGGGCGGCGACCTTGATGATGGCCTGGGCCGAGATCCGCTCATGCATGTGCAGCGCGACCGGATCGACCCTGAAGCCCTTGGACTCGCGCTTGCCGGCCCACTCCAGCCAAGGTTCATGGTTGCGGAGCGCCTCGGCGAGGACGCGGGTCTCCTCCTCCGTTAGCGCGCGTTGCCGGGCGGTTTGCAGCAGCTCGGGCAGCCGATCCGCCGCGCCGGTGTCATCGAACCGCAAGCGCGGATCGCGGCGTGGGCTGTAGGCGTACTGGATCGGATCCACCTTGGGGACGCGGCCTTCCGCCGCGATCTTGGCCGGTGGGTTGTTCTTGCGCTTGTCGGGGTAGCGATAGTCGCCGACCCCGAGACCGGGACCGGGGAGATCTGGTTGGTACTCGCCGTCTACCGTGAGTTCTCCGTCTTTACCCTTACCCTGCTTGCCACGCCGCGCCATGCCTCATCCCTCGGAGTCGCTTTCGATGGATACCCAGTCAGTGTTGGAGTGTACTACCCTTGATGAACTGAAAGTCAGGCATCGACAGCCATCACGGGTCGATCCCCAATCGCGGGGCAAGATCACAGCGCATGATAAGGGGGACGCGGCCATGACGAAGCCAGGCGATGCTATGGAAACCCCTCAGCAGGAAATGGCCCAGTCACTGCTCGGTGAGTTGCTGGAAAAGAGTCGCACCTACCATGACTCCAAGGCATTCAAGGAATTGTTGGATTTTGCGGTGGGGATGCGCAATGTCGCGCCCTTCAATGCCTTTTTGCTGCATCTTCAGCGCCCCGGTCTGCGCTTCGCCGCCTCGGCCTATGACTGGCAAGAGCGCCAAGGGCGAAGCATTAAAGAGGGCGCATGGCCGCTGATCATCCTCTGGCCTTTTGGCCCCGTCGCGCTGGTCTACGACATGGCCGACACCGAAGGCCCGCCATTGCCACCGGCGGTGGCGAATGCCTTTTCCGCGAGCGGCAAGATCGACAGCAAGCGCATGACACGCTTCGCCAGGCGCTTGGGAAACCGGGGCATCGATGTCGGATTCATCGCCTACGGCGACGGGCTCGCCGGTTTCGTGCAGGCCGCGAACGAAACGCCGATGCGGGCGGTCCGTCGCTCCAAGTCGGAAAAGGAAAAGCCAGACTACCGGGTGAGGGTCAACAAGAACCACGATCCGAATGTGCAGTTCGCCACGCTCGCCCACGAACTCGCGCACCTCTACCTCGGGCATCTCGGCAAGGACAGTTTCCTCAAGATTCCCGACCGCAGTCAGGCTCAACACGACCAGCGAGAGCTTGAGGCCGAGTCCGTCTCCTATCTGGTATGCTGCCGCAACGGTGTTAGCTCACAGTCCGAGCAATACCTTGCCGAGTACGTGCGGGCGCACACTGTGGTCGAGAAAATGGACTTGGACGCCATCCTACGCAGCGCCGGACAGATCGAGGCGGCGCTCGGGATCGGCGAACAGACGCGGTTCGGGCCGAAGAAGCCGCGTCAGAGGCGACCGTTGAATTTGTAAAAGTAATGCTAACTTTTGAGCGTGCCAAATAATTCAGATCCATCAATCAGGCGGAACATTGTCGAAACCATGGCAAGAAAACCGAATACTCCTCAACAAGAAGTGCTGCAACGTAATGCGCAGAACTGGTTGAAATCCCCTGAAGGGCGAGACACTATTCAAAAAACACTGCAACAGGCAAAACAAGTAACGGCGCGTTTACAGGAAGAGCGACGGGTCGATTTGAAATCTTTGCATGAACCTTTCACTGTCTAATCGCTTCGCATGAGCAAGCCTTTCGAGGTTCACGCTTATAAGGTTGAGCGCCTGCTAGAGATTTTCGTAGAGAAGTCGCAGGCTTCTCTACTTGAAGTCAACGCAAAACTTCACGCGACGTATTTTCGCGATTACTTTGATTGCATCGACGCAAGAACCATCCTGGTTGAATGCGAATATGTCGATCGAGATTATCTTGAAGACTATGCAGAATACTATGTTCGATGTTTTCGGGATTATCCCAGAAAATGCGCGAGACTCCATTTTTTCAAATGCGATTTTGCCGAAGCGCAATTTGAAACCTGCCTGCTTGGAAAGTCGGACGAACTGACGCCAGCAATACTACAGCAGAACTATTTAGGCTTTATCGTCGTTAAACCGCTGCCTCGCACTTTTATTGGTCGCACCTGCCTGATTACCTATCCGCGCGAGGAAAGACGGTATTTTCCAGCGACCCGTTGTTATGTCGCTAACCTGTTTGGTTTGCAGTTGAAGGTGTCACACACGCTGGCTTTTCAGGAGCAGGATTCAGTGGTCGCCGCTTGTGCGACGAGTGCCCTATGGTCCATTTTTCAGGCCACTGGCCACTTGTTTCAGCACCAAATCCCATCGCCCGCCGCGATTACAAATGATGCCACGAAAATACTCACATCCGAACAGCGGTCATTTCCATCGCCGGGCCTAACGCCTTTGGAAATGGCTCATGCGATCAAGAGCGTTGGATTAGAGCCGCTTTCATGTAATGTAGCCAATCATTATCTACTGAAAGCGATGATCTACGCCTACCTTCGGGCAGGGATTCCGATGATGTTTGGCATCCATTGGATAGATGTAAGTAGCTCAAGTGTGCGCTACGTTGGAAGGCATGCGGTTGCGGTTACTGGCTAGGGAGTTCAATCTGACCCGATAAGGCACGAAATAGCTCATGCCGGTCTCGTGTCGCGGGGTGCGGGTGGTGATGCGCCGGCTGTCCTCCCGCCGGCCGCCATCGACAGCCCTGTCGCCTCCAGGCACACTTCGCGGCACCGGGACCCCACCACCAGCCGAATCCGAGCCGACGCACACCGATGGACACTTTCAAAACCCCCGTGGCCCGATTGGCCCGACTGTTCCGGGCATCGCGCGATGCGTGGCGGGCCAAAGCCCTGGACAAGCAACAGCGACTGCGCGCGGCTCGGGTCAAGATCCGAGATCTGGAAGCGAGCCGCACCTATTGGAAGAACCGGGCGCTGGCGTCGGAAGGCGATGGCCCGCCTGCGGCGTCGGAGGCGACACCGCTCGGCGAGGCGGAGGAGCCTGACGCTGCGGCTCGGCAGCTGATGCGCTTGCCCCCGTTCGGTCACCGGCATTCGCTCCTGGTCATGCAACTGACGCTGCGGATGTATCTGAGTGCCGGACTCGGCAGCCGCGGGGTACCCCGCGTACTGGGTCTGCTCGCACCCTGGATGCCGGTGAGCATGCCGGCGCATACGACGGTCCTCAACTGGGTTTACCGCTGCGGATTGGCGATCCTCCTGCAGCCGCCGCAGCGGCGCGAGGATTGGATTTTCGTGGCCGATCATACGCTTGAACTGGGCACATCGAAGTGTCTCGTGATTCTGGGCATCCCCGCCGCCCGGCTGCTCGAGACCGGCTACAGCCCGTCGCACCGGGCCATGCAGGTGCTCGCCGTGAAGGTGACGACGCACAGCACCGGGGAGTGGGTCGCCACGGTGCTGCGCGAGGTCGCCGAGCGCACCGGTGTGCCGGTGCAGATCGTCGCCGATCACGGCAGCGACCTGCACAAGGGGATCACGCTGTTTTGCCGGGAACAGACGACAGACTGTGTGGAAACCTATGATATTTCGCACCGCATCGCCACCCTGCTCAAGGCGGAGTTGCATCCGGACGGGCGCTGGCAGACCTTTTTGTCGCACTGCACGCGGACCCTGGCGTCTTTTCAGCAAACCGACTTGGCCTTTCTGTTGCCGCCGCGTCAGCGCACCAAGGCGCGCTTCATGCACGTCGACACCCATGTCGAGTGGGCGCAAAACCTACTCGCCTACCAGGAGCGGGGAGATTTCAGTGCCGTTCGGCCCACCTGCGTTCTGACGGTCGCCGCCCGGGACCACCTGCGCGATCGCTTGGGCCTCGCCCGCGTGCGTCCCCTGCACGTGCTGCTGGGCCATCGGCATCCCGATAAGGCAGCCTTCTGCGAGGCCCTGCAGGCGGCCTCCGACCTACAGCTCGCGGATCTGGACGACGCCTTTTGGGATCTCGCCGACACCGGCCGCGCGCGCTTTCTGGAAGGCTTCGCCTGGGTGAGTGCCTATCGCGAGGATCTGGCGGTCTATGCGCAGATGATGGAACAGTCCAAGGCCATCCAGAGCGTTCTCAAGTCCGAGGGACTGCACGCCGGCGTCTGCGCATCGCTTCAAGCCACCCTCGCCCCGCGCACCGCGCTCGCTCCGCGAGCCGCCCGCTTGACCGACCGGGTCCTGGAACAGGTCGCGGTACAAGCCGCCAAGATCCCGCCCGGCGCGACCTGGCTGGCGTCCTCCGACATCATCGAATCGGTGTTCGGGAAATACAAAACCTTCACCGCACGCGGTCCCCTCAAGGAGATCGGCCGGCTGGTGTTGGTGATTCCCGCCTTCCTCACCGATCTGACGGGCCCGGTCATTCACGAGGCGATGACCTCGGTGCGCACCCTGGATGTCGAGCACTGGGTCAAGACGCATCTCGGCGACTCCATGCTGGCCCGGCGACGACAGGCGTTCAAGGCGCCGAAGCTCGACATGAAAACGGCATGAAAGTTTTGATGGGAAAGCCTGGGCGATTGAACATCCTAGTTACTGGCTATAGTTTAGGGCATCCTGCTCCCACATCATTTGAAAATACAGGATTTCTCCTGACAGCCACAAGAATCGACAAGATCTATGCCCACGATGATCAGGTGGGGCCATTCTCACGCATGGAAATTGATGGCAAGGAAATCCAGCTTGAAAATCGCCTGGTTCCGTCCATTCTGACATCTTGGCGAGGCGCTGATGGCGTGATTGGAAATGGACGGGCAATCTCTGATATTGTGCTGATCCCGATTTACCATAAGATCCGCATACCTTTTGGTGCAATTCACGATCTGGTGCTGTCGTTTGATCAGTTGTTGAAACAGGTGATCGCAGCCATTGCCCCAGCACTGTTTCCTGATACGCATCAGTTTGAGTGGGATATCTATCTTTCCTCTGTCAATGACCTAAAAAAGGAAATACTCAAATCTGGCTTAGAAACTGAAGCCAGTCGGATTGAATTATTACTGCAAAGCCTGCCGCGTTTTCTTTGGCGTGCCTCTTTGATTACGTCATCATCAACTAAAATCGATCTGATTTTTGATGCAACGGATATAGAGCAAGGGGCTTATTTTGTTCGTGCGATAGAACACGATAGCAACTTTGCGGACAATCTTCGGCTGTTGTTTGGTCTGGATGGGATACGAGAAAATTTTGAATCCTCGCCAGCTTGGCAGATTATCGAGTGGTTTCGGCGAGAGCGCTAGGATGATGAAAGTGTGTTGCAATTGACACAATCATCCGCGATAGACCTCGATATCCAGCACACCCGCAGCATTGAGCGCCCGATAGCGAGCCTGTCGCGCGGCGTCGGGGACAGGGGCGCCTACAGGAGGTCATGCAGTACGCGTCGCTGCTCGCGCAATGCCTTCGCGCACAAACGTTGCAGCGGCCGATGTCTACCACGGTCAGCATTCGTCGATGACCTGGCTTTGCCGATGGGCGTTTGTGGGCCGGTTGACCGCTCCCACGGCCTCCATGTCCGAATCAAAGCGGCCTGCCGCGCCCGTCGTTCCGGCGTCCAACCTGTTGCCATCAAGTAGCTCCAATAGTTCGTTTGGCGGAATCGCTGGTTTTTCCGCGCGAGGCTGGGGAGGATCCGCGCCGTTGTTGACCTGTTGATTTTGAGCGATGTTCGCCTGTTTCACGAACGCCACGTTCCTCGGCGCCTTCATCTCCGCCAGGGTTTCCAGGGTCGCCCGACTCTGTGCCTGAGCCTTCAGCGCCAAGCCGAGGTAGCACTTGAATTGATCCAGATAGTCCTGCTTGTCAGCCCGTCGCAACAGACTGGTGAACAGGGTTTCGAGCGTTGCGGCCTGGCTGAACAGCATCGCCTCGATATCGCCCAACTTCCCCTTGTGGATGTCGGCGGTTTGCTTCATCAGTCCGATGGCCACCTGTCCGATGTCGGCATCGCTGGCCCCGGCAAATTTTCCCCACTCCGTCATGCTCGACGCGCCTTGGATCGCATGCATCAGTAAGATCTCGCTGGGTGATAACGCCGACGGCTGACCTTCGTCCGCTTTCTTGCTCATGAATGACCTCGCTGACCTGTTTCTCCGAGCGTCCTTGCCGTCGTGGTGCCTTCAATCCCTTGATGCCACCTTGATCCATGCGGGTGGTGATCTCGCTGTCGTTGCTCCGGTCGGGCGACGAAGAACCCCGTGGCAATATGATCGGCATCAGAGTTGACTTGCCGTCTTGCCTGGGCCATTCATGCCGCAGATTCCCGAACCTCGATCAGCCGCTCGGCACCGAACCTCAGCGCTAGGTCGTGCCGGGCCTGGTCCTGGTCGCACTCCGGCGCCAACATCGTCAGCCATGTGTCGGGCTGATCCGTGAGACGGAATCGATAGACGCGCATGGCCGACTGGGCGTCGCGCTCGGCAACCGGGCGCGATTCGCCGACCTCGAACTCCCGGATTGCGGCGCGCTCCTCGATGGCTTCGCGGATCGCCTCATTGACGGCTGGCGTCGGCGGCGGCGGCTCGGCGCCGGACAGCAGCGCCAGCAGCTCGGACTTATGCGCGCGGATCTCGGGCAACCAGCGATCGACCTCGATGCGGTCGCCGGTGACCTTCAAGTTGCCGGTATCGTTGATTGCCAGCTCGACGCCTGCTGCGATGACCTCGCGGAGGATGTCGGCGCTCATACCTCCACCTCGGCGCGCTCTTTTTGTGCGGCGGGAGAAAAAAAGTCGGATGTCGGCGAAGATCCTGCACTTCCGACACTTCCAGCATTGGCGAGGGTTTGCGGGCGATCCGAAACAGCACCGGTGTAGGATGATCCAGCACTTCCAACACTTTCGGCACGATCTCGCCATGCTGCGGGCGGCTCGTCCGGGAGCTTCAGCCGTAACCCCTGGATACCCATTCCAGATCCGCGGCGGACCTCCACGACAGCTACCCCGAGTGTTTTCGCCATGTCCATCGTGACGGATCGGAATCGACGCAACGACAGCGCCTCCCGGCCGTTGCACTCGCACCAGTCGAGATAGTTCGGGTACAGGTGTGCGCCTGAGTTCTCGAAATAGATCGCCCCGTCGTCGCGTTCGCGTCGTTTCTGCTTCAACCCGATCTGCGTCCATGTGCCTCGCTCCGGTACGCAGCACTGCATCAGCCAGTCGGATGCAGGGTTGCCCGCGCGCATGGCTTCGTCGTTGGCTTCGATGGTCTTTGCCGGAGGATGGGAGATCCGATGCTCCATCTCCGCGACGGACAGACCGAGCACCCAATTCACGACACCCGGTAACTCGGAGTGCAGAACACCCTTCTCGCCGCCTGCTTCGCGCCAATCGGATTTTTCCGCTTCGGTAACCCGGTGATCGAAGACCACGGTGACGCGGCGGCGCTCCAGACCGGATGTGTAGTCCGTCGTCACCAGCGGCTCGTTGCTCGCCATGATGACCATTCCGTCATAGACGAACGTGCCGGCCTGCTGGACATGCTTGCGCTCCAGCCGGATCGGGTCTTGTCCGGTGATCCCCTTCAGGACGTTGACCGATCCACCGTATTTATCCGAGTCGCCGATCGTCGCGAGCCGCTTGCCGTAGAGCGTCGCCGCTTCAAAGCGGTTCTGCTCCAGTTGCTTCAGGTCCGTCGAGACGGTGTTGCAGGCGCCGACCAATGCTGTCAGCAGGCGAAGGAGCGTTGACTTACCGGACCCTCCGGGGCCGATCAGGTGCAGGAAGCGTTGCAGATGTGCGCCTCCGCGGATCAGCGCAGCCATGAACGCCCGCAGCAGTTCGACGGTTTCCGCGTCGCCCCCGACAGCCCCGAGCAACCACTTTTTCACGCGAGGGCAATCGCCTCCGTGATCGTAGCTGTAGGGCAATCGCCAGCTGGCCGCGTTGGCGGGAGTGATCGGCGTCAGTTGGCCCGTCATCAGGTCGAGCATGCCGTTTCGGAACGGGATCGCGCCGGCTCGCTACTGCGGGAGCGCCAGCATGTTGGCGCGCTGGATCAGCGTCAGGATGGCGTCCTGATAGCGGTGGGTGAATCCCGCGCCGTCCGTTGCCGGGTACAGCCAGCGCGTCAAGGCTTCATGCAGCGACGACGGCTGAAGTAGCGGCTCCCAATGCGCATCGCGGAAGGCGTGCCACATATCCGCCGTCGGACAGTAGCTGTACCTGCCTCGCAGGACACCCGCAACGATCAACGCGGCGTCGGATGCGATCAGCAGACGGGCGCCGTGGTCGGTTTCACGCACCAAGGCGCCGGGCGACCCAGGTAGAGATTCAGTGTTGGAAGTGTAGGATTGAAAGGTGTCGGTGTAGGATGAAAACGCCTCCCAAGCCGCGCCGGTGTTGGAAGTGTTGGAAGTGTTGGATTGGAAATCGAGTTTGATTTTTTTCTTCCCCGCTCTCTCTTTGGCGTACTTCGAGCGAGCACCGATTTCCCGGTCGATCTCGGCGACGCGCGCCCCCGCCTTTTTGGCGGATGCCCGCAGGCGCTCGTAATCGGCCATGCTGTAGCCGTAGACGACGCCCCACGCGGCTTTCACGTCCGTCTCGAAGACTGCGCCGATGTCGTCGGGCTGGCGCTCGATCGCGGCCTCGATCGCGGCCCTGGCCTC
Source organism: Thiocapsa sp. C2-2m (assembly GCF_041903745.1). NCBI lineage: Bacteria > Pseudomonadati > Pseudomonadota > Gammaproteobacteria > Chromatiales > Chromatiaceae > Thiocapsa > Thiocapsa sp. C2-2m. Next base: position 149,316 of record NZ_JBBWVD010000013.1, read on the forward strand.
GGCGAGCCGCTCGGCCGCGGGGTCGATCGCATCCTCCAGCGGATCGTTCGCCGCCGAGTCGTGAGCTTGTTTCACTGCTGCTGCACTCATCGCGAAACCTTCCCGGCCGCGCGCGCGAGCCGATACCAGTCGTTCCAATCGGTAGGCTTGCCGGATAAATCCATGCCCTCGAAATTCGGCAGCAGCAGCTTGGCGCCGATCTCCAGCGCAGCGGCGCGGGCCTTGGTGCGTCCGGGGTTTCCCTCGGTCCATCGGTCGTCGTCGCTGAGGATGACGATCTCGGCGTGAGGATTCAGTCGCCGGACAGCCTTGGAGACTGGGAGCAGATTCCCGGCATTGAATGCGACGATTCCGGGTGAGCCCGTGACCTCCACCATCGTGGCGACAGTGGCGAATCCCTCACCGATCAGGATCGGAGCTTGCCGTCCGTCGCCCTCGATCGGACACCAACATCCCGAGATCCGCGCTCCCGTGAGAAAGCGCTTGGCGCCGTTGGCGGCGATGAATTGCAAGCTGGTAAGCGCGGATCCATCGCCGATCGGCAGGACCAGGCGGTTCGCCGAATCCACGCGCGCGAGGTGCGGGCCGATCTCCTTCTTGAGCAGGTAGGGATGGTCGGAATGTGCCGGCGGACACGCCGGCCAGATCGACGCGGCGGTATAGGCCGATGCCTTCCACGTCGCCTGCTGTTCGGCATCGCGTTGTCGGCGAGCCGTCTCGATCAGCGCGCGAAAGTCGATTTTCTCGTCCGCTTCGTTCTTGGCGCTCCAGGTCTGTTGAAACCCGAGTTTCCAAGATCCGAAGGCGCCGGCCGCGAACCGATCAAGGTGCAGCAGATACCATCCCGAGCGCGCCCCGGCTTTATCGTCTGCCGTGCGGAACCGATGGATGCGTCCGTCGGCGATGATGTCTGGCGTTCCGAGTCCGGCCGCGGCGATTGCGGCGGCGAAGTCGTCGGTTGCACGCCAGGTCGGGGGGATGGTTGCGGCTGTGCTCATCGTCAGCCCCTGTCGTCCTCGGCCAACGCGCGCAGCAGAGCGGTTCCGGCATCAAACATGGCGGCTTCTTCTTCAACCGTTGCCGTTGCGAGCAGGTCGCCCATGCTAAAATCGGGGGCGACGGCTTTTTCTAGCTCACCAGCTGTCAATCCGCTCCCGCCCCGGCCCGCCACGGTCGGGGCGTTCTCGTTTGCGCTGCTCATGCTGCCACCCGTCCGCGCGACCGCAGAGTTGCTTTCGATGCCGCGCAACCCTCCAGCCAAGCCGCAAAGCGACCTCTATGAATAAGAATTTTGGTGCCGATGTAGCGGATCGCACCGGCCTCTTCCAATCCATTTGAGGCTGCATTGCGCACGTAGTGACGAAGCGCGTGCTGCGTGAATGTCTTTTGCTTTGAGTCGCCGTTGAGCCATTCCTCAAGGGCTGCAACCGAGCCCCAGGGACTGAGTTCCGGGATAGGCATTGCGCTGATTGGCGCGGCGGGAGCGGGTTTCGTTCGGGACATTGCTCATTCCTCGCTATGCGTCGGGTGACGTGGCGCGCCCTGATTGGCGTGCTATGGCGAGGACTGTAGCGGGCGAAAAATGCCCCGGATAGGCGTATGCGCAGACCCTAAAGTCTGCGCAGAACCTAGCGTCTGCGCAGGCTATAAGGCGTTATTGGTTCTGAAGCCAGCGGCGGATCGTACTGCGCGGATATGGGACGAGATTCAATTCGGTGATGCGATTGGCGGCGACCTCTTTGCTGTGGCGCCCAAACTTGTCGTTGAATTCGTCGCGGTGCGCCTTGTAATACGCTTGCACGATTTCCCTGCAAGCGTTGTCTTCCTGGTGACTCGCCTTGGCGAGCGCAATCGCCGGGTTCTCGGTCTGCGCAAAAGGGTCCGCGCCCTCTGCATTGCCGATATGAATCCAAACCGCCTGGGCTCCACCGATCAATGCCCAAGCCTGCGGCGACGATGGCGCAGCGATGGCTTGATCCAAGCGCCGCATGGCCTCGACCGCCAGCTCCCGCAGCGTCGGCGTATCGCGGACGAGGCGCTCCAGCGGACTCTCGGCCTTCGGCGCCGGCTGCTCGCTCAACCAACGGGCGTATTGCGTCCAGAGTCGAGTTGCAGTCACCTCGACCGCCTCGGGCAGTTGCTCGACATCATCGAAGCACTGTGCCGGGGTCATGGCTTACCCTCCCCGAACAGGTCGGCCGTCATCGAGCGCACCAGATCGTGCGTGTGCTGCGCGGTCAGGTGTGAATATCGCTTGCTGGTCGCGGCCGACTTGTGCCCGAGCACGGCGCCGATTTCGAGCAGGCTCGCGCCGCCTTTGGCGAGGAACGACGCGGCGGAATGACGCATGTCGTGCCAGCGAAAGCCCTCGATCCCCGCGCGCTTCAAAGCGGTTTCCCACGGAGTGCGCAGGTCCACGGGCTTGGTGACAGTCACGCGCGCGGGGAACACCAGGCCGGGATCTCGCAGGGTGCGGACCTTTCCGGTTTGGTCCTCTTTACGGTCGCGTTCAGCCTTGCGGGCCTTGAGCAGATCCAGCGCCTCGGGAGCAATCGGCACTGCGCGGATACCGCCCTTGGTGGTCGTCTCGTTCTCGACGCGCAGATGCAGGAGACCGGCATGAAGGTCTACATCCTTCCAGCGCAGCCCGAGCAGCTCTTGTTGACGGGCGCCGGTGGTGAGAGACAGCAGCACCGCAAGGTAAAGATCCGGGCTCGCGGATTGACGGCACGCATCCAACAGGCGAGGCAGTTCTTCGCGGGTGAGGAACCGGGTGCCGCCGTTACCCTCTTGGGGCTTCGCGACCTGACGCAGCGGATTGGTCGTGAGCCAATGCCAACGCTTCACGGCGGCTGTGCAGACACTCGCCAGGGTCGCGAGGTAGCGGTTCACGGTGGCCGGTGCGCTCCCGGCCGCAATCTCGTCTCGACAGGCGTCGATCTTGGTCGCGGTCAGCTCCGAGAGCTTCAGGTGCCCGAGCTTTTGGTCCCAATAGTCGAGATGAATACCGTAGGGTCGGGCCGTCGTCGGGCGCTTCTCCGGGAGCACCTCGGCGCGATACTTCGTGATCGTTTCCCCGAGCGTGTGCCGTTGGGCCTCGTTGGTAAGCCCCGCGTCGTCCTGCTCGATGCGCGCCTCAAGCTGGCGTGACCAGCGTTCGGCGGCGCTGCGGGTCTTGAAGGTCTTGGTCTGCTTGCCGTGCCCCTGCTTGCGCACGACGGCCTTATAGACGGGGCCGCTCTCGCGCTGTAATTTCTCGATCGTTGCCATGCGCTGTTGCCTCAGCTTGTGGTGACGGAAGCCCCGGCGGGTGCCAGCCCTTCGGGGTTTCGTTTTTCGCGTCCGTTCGCACTGCGACGCATGGCTATATCTTAGCGCAAATTTACAGGGTGGTGTCCCCTCTAGTGACCCCTGTCGTCGAAAAACCGGCTGCAAGCCCCGTCGTTGCTGTAGGGCGATAGGACTGAAACTCCTCGTGTCGGTGGTTCGATTCCGCCCCTGGGCACCAATAACGCAGTGGGCAGCGATCGATGCCCGCAGGCTTACCAAGACGAAGCACCCTCTTACGCGCAGGCCAACAGCCATCGCTAATGACAGGTAGGTGCGAATTTATTCGCATCCCTCACAGAACCTCACGCTGAACACCCTACAGCCAAGCCGCATCCCAATGCGGATAATCCCCGACACGCTCGACCAATCCCGCACGCACCCGATTCGCCACGATGTAACGAGCGATCTGGCGAATATCCTCTTCTTGCCGGATTGCATGATCGTGGAACGCCTTCTGCCAAAGCGGACCCTGCCGTCTAAGATAGGCATTCACTCGATGTGCCGAACGCGCCTTGAAGGCTTTCAGGACCGAGGGTAGCGACAAGGAGTCATCCAGCTGAAGTAGCCAGTGAATGTGGTCCGGCATCACCACCCAAGCCAAGGACATGACCGCGCGATACTCGGTCAAGGCCCGCATCTCGGTGTCCAAACATCGGGCACAGACGAAATCGCTGAAGTAGCGCTTCTCTCGCTCCGCCAAGACCGAAGTGACGAAATAGGCTCGGCCGGGCTCGCTGAAACGGCCTTTGCGCAGGTCATCGAAAGCACGGTGGGTTTGACCCGATGC
>NZ_JBBWVD010000014.1:0-152615 GCF_041903745.1 Thiocapsa sp. C2-2m
GTCCATACCCGTAGGTTGTGCCGAGCCGTGCGAGGCACAACCAACCGTAGGCGCAAGTTGTGCTTCCTATCGTCAGCACAACCTACGGGTATGGACGTTTGCAGAAATCGCCTAAGGGTTGTGGATGCACCAAACGTCGAGCTCATTCGAGGTTGACCATCTCGCTCTGGACGCGGTTCAACGCACCTGCCGCGCGCGCACCGGACCTATTCGGCCGATCAGACCTTGCCCCGCCTCGACCGTCGCGGCCAGCGTGATCAGCACCGCCACCAGCACCGGACCGAAGGGCTGATCCAGCGCCAGTGCCGCGAGGTAGGCCAGGAGATAGCCGCCGACGCCGATCAAACCGCAGATGACCAGCGTCCAGGTCCAGCCCGGGGCAATGCGAAACGCGATCCAGGCCGGCACCAAGACCAGCGCGAAGGCACCCATGAGACCGACGGTCGCGGTGCCGATCGCCATCGCCAGTGCGGTCAAAAGGTCGAAGCCCAGGTGCCAGCGGTGTGCCGGCAGGCGGTTCGCGGTTTCGTCGTGTGGAAAGAAACGCGCGCGCATCAGCCGGGGCACGAGTCGGGGCAGGGCGGCTGCGGCGAGCCCGGCGAGCGCCAGTGCGGCAATCAATTCCAGTGCCCCCGCGAAATAGAGCTGACCGTCGACGAGCGCGTGTCCGAGTGTCGCGCCGAGACTGGTGTTGGCCGCGATCAGATAAAGCGCCGACCACCCGAACAGGATCATGAATCCGTAGGCGAGATTGCCGCGTGCATGCGTCAACGACTTGACCGCGCCGCCGGCCAGCGCGCCGAGCGGTGCGCCGAGCACTGCGGGCAGACCGACGGCAAGTCCGAGCAGTGCGCTCGCGGCGGCCAGGTGCGCGAGTCCGAGTGCGGCCAGCCATTCATCGCGCAGCAGGAGCAAGGCCCCGATCAGGGGCAAGACCAGCGCGATGGCCATCCCGGTGATCAGGGGCAGTCGAAACAAGGGATCCAGAAGGAGGTCGAGCGGGCTCATGCGATCTCGATCATCCGCGAGCAGGTCTCCTCGAGAAAGCGCCGCTCGTGGCTGACGACCAGCACGCCCCGGTCCGGTCGGGGTTGCGCGACGCTCGCGTCTCGCCGGGCGAGTCGGCTCGGGGTGAGCATCTCGGTCAACAGGGCCTCGTGCGCGGGGTCGAGGTTGTTGGTGGGCTCGTCGAGCAGGATCAGATCGGCCCGGCCGGCGAGGGCGGCCCAGACGCACAGGAGCTGATATTGACCGCCGCTTAGGCGGTCGATGCGCCGTCGCAAGACCGACTGGATGGACACGGGCATGTCCTGCAGGGATGCACCGGCAAAGCGCAGCAGCTCGCGCCCGGTCACCGGCATGCTCGGCAGGCGGACGGGCTGCTGCGCCTGATAGGCGATGATCAGGCCGGGCATCCGGACGATGCGTCCTGCCAGCCGATCGGCACGGTCGGCAATGGCGTTGAGCAGCGTGGACTTGCCGCACCCGTTCGGACCCCAAAGACCCACGACCTCGCCGGGGGAGATCTCGAGCGAGACGGGCCCGACCACCGGCCGGCCATAGCCGGCGACGAGATCCTCCACATGCAGCAGCGGCCCGCTCACCGCGCTTGCGACAGAGTGTCTACCCAGAGGTCGATGTGGTCGAGATAACCGCCCCCGTCGGCGCCGATCGGCGGGTCGAGCGCGAGACGGCGGGCTTCCCATCCCAAGCCCTTGGCCAGGCGTTCCGGTGCCTGCGCCGACATGTAAGGGGCATAGACGATCACGCCCGATCGATCCTGGAGATGCTCGGACAGGGCCTTGATCTGCTGGGCCGTCGGCGGTACGCCCGGGATCTCCTCGATGGTGCCCAGCAGAGGCACCCCGAAGCGATCGAGCAGATAGAGCGCGTCGCGATGATAGAGGACCACACCCGGTGCGCCAGCCAGCCGGGCTTGCCAAGCGTCCAGGCGTTGCTCCACCGCAGCCGCGAAGGACCGCGCATTGGCCCGATAGGTCTGGGCGCCCGCTGGATCGAGCAGCGCCATACGCTCGCCCAGTGCGGCGGCGACGATCGCCATCCGCACCGGATCCATATTGACGTGCGGGTTGCCGACCGGATGGACATCGCCGAGCGCGCGGTCCGCCGGCGAGCCGACCTCCAACAGATCGACCTGCGCGGCGGCCTCGAAATAGCCGGGCTGGCCGGGCAGGATCCGCGGATTGGCGGCACTGGCGATCGCCGCCGGCAGCCAGCCGACCTCGAGCTCCGCACCCACGGCAACGACCAGATCCGCATCGCGCAGCGCGCGAATCATGGTCGGCTTGGCTTGGAGCATGTGCAGATCGCGATCCGGCGAGGCCAGCACCCTGATCTGCGCGCGCCCGGCACCGACCGTGCGAGCCAGTGCGCCCATACTCGAGCTGGTTGCCACGACATCCAGCTCGTCGGCCTGTGCCGACCCGAAGGCGAGCAGACCCCCGAGCAGCGTCCCGATCAGCGAAACAACAACACCTTTGCTCATGATGATTCCCGTATCAACCGCGTTGAAAAAACCGACTACAGCAGTTCCGAATGCGCCGCCAACCAGGCATCAGCACAGCAGGAAGCCCGGTTCCCGGGACCGCCGATTTCAGTCGGCACCTGTGTCGAGCGGTCCGGAGGTGACGGATCGGCCCCATCGTCCGTGCTCCGGGCCGACTGAAGTCGGCGATCCCGGATTTCAGAAGGCGTGCGCCCCGTGCGAGCCCATACTCACCAGGAACTGAAGGTAAAAGGCATCGAACCGCTCGCGCTCGCCCGGCGCCTGCAGAATGTCGTTGTGCGCATACTGGGCGCGCAGCCGCGAGAACTCCGAGAGGTTCCAGGTGACATCGAGGGTCCAACGATCCGACGAGCCGAAGCCGGCGTTCTCGCCGCCGCTGACCTCGTTGGTCATCCCGAGCACGTCGTAGCGCAGACCGGCCGTCCATTTCGGCGCGAATCCATAGATCGCCTGGGCGTAGAGGCCGTCCGTGGTGAAGGTGCGGCGTGAGCCGACGACCTCCGGATGGGCGCTCGAGGTGATCCTCATGTCCTTGATCGAGCGAAGGTACTCGCTCTGAAGCTTGAAGCTCTTGTGTCCGTAGGCGCCGCCGCCGTCGTATTTGTACACCAGGTCGACACCCCACAACTGCGCGTCGCCGGAGAGAGCGTTGCGGTGAATCTCGATCGCGTGATCGTCGTCATGCCCCTCGTCATCGTCGTCTCCGTCGTGCGCATGGGCGTGCTCCTGGACCTCTTGATGCTGGTTGTTGTTCGCGTAGGACAGCCCGAGCTGAAGCGCATGATTGACCCCGATCTCGGGTGCGACCTTGGCGAAGGCGGTCCAGAGTCGCGGGCCGTCGTCGGTGTCGCCGAGCTCCAGCGCCGCCTGGTCGTCGTCGCCCAAGGTCGCGCCGAAGATCTCCTGATTGCCCTGCAACCCCTCGACGCCGAGCAGGGTATAGACCGGCAGCTTCGGGAGCCAGGTCAGTTGAAGCCCGGTGTCCTGAAGTCCGTGCGGGCCGAGCAGATTGAGATAGGGCAGGTTCTGATCGACGAAGTCCCATTGATGGGGATGCTGCCGGTTGATGTAGCCGAAGTCGCTGAGGAACTTGCCGCCTTTCACGCGCAGTCCGGCCGGGAGGCTGCGGGTCTGAAAATAGCCCTCTTCCAGCTCGACGGTGCCGTCACCGTCGATCGCGAGGAAGAGCGAGGCATCGAAATAGGGATCGACGGTCGCGGAAAAGGCAATCTCGGCCTCGCGGAAGTTAAACCCGTTCTCGGCCGCGCCATGCATATGGCCTTCATCGTCGTGCGCGTCGCCGTTGTGGTCGTGACCCTGGTCTGCACCGCGCGACGGTTGGTAGGCGAGTCCGACGAGAGATGCTCCCTCGCCGTCGATCCCGTCGTGGTAATAGTTGCCGTCGAGGAAGACCGAGATCTGCGGGTTGAACGCATTGCCCGAGCCCAGTGCACCGAGGCCCGTCTTGCCCGGCTCCGGGCTTGCGGGGGGCGTGACGAGCGGCGCGGTCATCGGTCGGGACTCGGTCGAGGCGACCCGGGCTGCCTGCTCTGCCCGCTCCGCAGCGGCCTCCGAACGCGTTGCGGCCTTCGTCGCATCACGCTCGGCCTTCGCGAGGCGGGCTTCGAGATCCTGAATCCGGCGCTCGTACTGGGATTTCATCTGATCGACGATCGCCCGGAGCTCCGCGATCTCGACATCCGTGGCGGGGAAGGCGGTCATCGGCGCCAGCAAGGCAACAGCGCAAGCGATTTTGGCCGTAAACCCTGGATTGATCGGGCGCGGGACCGGAATCTCAGCCGTTGGCGGGTTTCGTGAGATGATGTTATAGCGTTTCATAGATGTTAGGCGCTCGTTGCAATCCAAGGTACAACATGAGGTGGTCTACAAAGCGATACGGATTCGGTCGCAGCGTCGGGTGACGGTAATTGGACGGTCCATCCCGGCTGAACCGCATCCGTTCTCGGTGGCCGGATCCAGGACCCGGAGCCTTTCGTCGCCGATATTTCGTCGCCGATAGACTTGCCCAAGGCCACCCGAATACGCGATGCTCCGCCGACGTCACTTGGATTGCCGGCGGTCTGACCGGCTGAGGCCAAGGGCGGTTTGCGGTGCATGCCTCGGGCTGAGTGCCGGCGAGATCTGCGGGGTTCCGGTCGCGAACAGGGCGTTGCATCGGGACCGATGCGTTGCCTGATCCGGGTGGCGACAGCACGTTCGGGTTAGCCTACTCAAGAAGGTACTGAAGTCGTGTTATGTTATTACATATTCGATCTGCGTCAAGGTGAGGGGGTGTCCGATGGCTGAGGATCCAGGATCCGACTATTCTCCCGGTCCCGATGAGGAGTACATGAACGAGCGCCAACTGGCCTATTTTCGCGCCAAGCTGCTCGCCTGGCGGACCGAGCTTCTGGAGGAGGCTCAAGGAACGCTCGATGGTCTGCGCGACACTGCCCATCAAGAGGTCGGCGACGACGTGGATCGCGCCACCCGCGAGGCGGATCAGGCGCTGGAGCTGAGGACCCGCGACCGTTGTCGCAAACTGGTTCACAAGATCGACCAGGCGTTGGTGCGGATCGAGGACGGCAGCTACGGCTATTGCGAGGAGACCGGCGAGCCGATCGGGCTGGCACGCCTGGAAGCACGTCCGGTCGCGACCCTCTCGGTCGAGGCGCAGGAGCGGCGCGAGATCAAGGAGCGCCAGCAGTTGAGTGGCGCCATGTGAGGCCAGCTCTGCCCCGTGCCCGGTCGAGGCTGGTGCGGCGCGTTCGGTTCTCAGCCTGGGCCGATATTGATGCCGATCGACAGGCGCGGCGATGCGCTGCGATTGGTCTCGACGGCATGGGGAAGGTTCGGCGGGAAAAAGAGGAAGGTTCCGGCATAGGGCTCGATGTGAATCCTCGATGGCCCGTCGTAGAGGATCAAATCGCCCGAATCCGGCGGGACGGCGACATAGTAGACCCCGGAGAGCAGCTCGTCGTGCTCGTCGTGAGTGTGCTCCGAGGTGCTTTGACCCGGCCCCGTGAGATTCAGCCAAAACCCGCAGCGCAGCGTCCCTGGCGCGCGCCCGAGGATCAAGCCGGCGCAGGCAAGTGCCTGATCCAGAACCGGCAGAATGGCCGGGATGCGTGTGCGCTCGAGGTACAGGTTCTCGAACCGACCACCGATAAAATGGGAGCGACGCTCGAAATCACCCTCTCGCATCCCGTTCACCGCGGACACGATGGAGGCGTTGACCCCCTCGGCGTCTGCCAGGCCACATCGATGGATTTCGGCGTTGGACCAACCGACTCGGCTCGGCACTGCAGGAGCGGCCTCGCTCCCGCCGAGTGCGATTCTTTTTGCGGCACCTTGCGCATCTGCGATGGGCTGTGTCATCGGCCTGCCTTCCCCTTCGTGCTGTCGAGATCGGGTCGAATATTTGCTCCGCCGCCTTTTTTTCCGCACAAGGCAAACGATCGCCCCCCAATCGGAGCATTCTTCTCTCTTTCTTCGAGGTGCGAGGCTTCCCCAAGGCGGGGCGTAGGTTGTGCCGAGCCGTGCGAGGCACAACCTGCCGTCGGCGCAAGTTGTGCCTCCTATCGTCAGCACAACCTACGGTTCCTTCGGAAATCGCCTTATGGCGCGGGGCTGCCCCACGGCAGAATCGGAACAGCGGTAATACTGTTCTTGGGCGAGCCTTCGATGACCCTGTCGCTGTAGCTCAAGTAGACCAGCGTATGTCGGGGGGCGTCGAAGAAGCGCACGACTTGGAGGCTCTTGAACAGCAGCGAGGTGCGCTTCTTGAAGACCTCGGCGCCGTCCTGCTTGCCGTCGCGAATGTCGTCGGCCAGCGTGATGGGACCGACTTGGACACAATGGATCGCCGCATCGGAGGTGTCTTCCGCGACGCCGACCGCACCCGAAACGCCCCCCGTTTTGGCGCGACTCAAATAACAGACCACGCCCGGGATCTCCTCGTCATCGAAGACCTCGATAAGGATCTTGTCGTTCGGGCCCATCCACTTGAACTTGGTGGCGACGCTGCCGATGATCTCGGCGGCGGCCGTGCCGATCAGTAAGAATAGGGTTAGCCCGAGCGCGATACGTGTTCTCATGGGGTCGATCTCGATCGGTGGCGATGTTGAGCCTTAGGGGATTGCCGGGAATGATCATCCCGGCCGTGCGTGTTGCCAATGCTGACCGGGCGACTAAAGTCGCCGCTACATGTTGGTCGATGCTTTCCCGGAAATCACCTTATCCCGCGAAGAGTCGATCGGACTCGCTGCGGCTGCGTGTCAGGGCGTCCTCGATGGAGACGCCGAGGAACCAGTTTCCGGTGACCGCGAGCTGTGTCCCGGCGAGGGTCTCGTCGAGCCGTCGTATCCGCGCGGCATGGCCCGTGCGCAGGGCCGGCAATCGATTGTGCACCCGCGCCTGTGCCGCGATGTGGCTCGGCGTGGTGCCCAGCGCGAGACAGGCTCGCTCGATCTGGGCCTGCTCGCTCAGCACGCCGGGTCGGAAGTGGAAGGCGAATCCGCGGTAGCTCGGGTCGGCGAGAAAGTCGCGCGAGACGGCCGAGTAGAATGCCTCGTCCACCGCGATGAGGCCTGCGATAGGTTTGAGCCCCAGGTCCGAGGTGCGGAACGCCAGGACCAGGGTTTCGATCTCGGCCACGCTGATATCGGTGATCGCGGCCCGCGCGGCGTCGAAGCCGGACGGCATCAGCGCGGTGGCGACATCGGGCGGGACGGCGAGGGTGAGCGAGCCGCAGCTCAACGTCTCCCCGCCGGTCGTGACGCGAAAGCCCTCGCCGTTGCGCTCGATCGCGGAGATCTGCGCTCCGGTGCGGACCTCGAGCCCCTTCTGCGCGGCGATCGCCGCCGGGATGGCGGAGAGTCCGGTCGAGAAGGTGAATGCCTTGATCACGTTCTTGCGGCGCGGTTTGCGCCGAAACAGCGCCTCGGCGGGGTAGTCGTCGGCCGGCTGGCAGATCACGGCCTGAAAGGCATGACGCAGGAGATCGCGATAGTTGCGGCGCCCGAGCACATCGCCGTAATAGTCGGAGACGCTGCGCCCTTCTTTGGGGGCGGAGAAGATCTTCGGGATCGAGCGCAGCGCCTCCCAAATGTGCAGTGCCGAGACGATCGAGCCCCGCTGCCCGCCCCTCCAAAGGAGATAGCCGACCTTCCCCTTGGGCTGAACGTGTCGGGTCAATCCGAGATCGTCCAGGATCGACAGCAGATTGCCGTAGCTGTTGAAGCAGGTGTGACCGCCGGCCTCGGTCCAGAAGCCGCCGAGCTCCGGAAAGCTCTGGCTGTTGATGCAGCCCCCGACACGATCCGAGGACTCGAGCACGAGGGTCCGCCGGCCGCGGCGGGTCGCGAAATGAGCGGCACCCAAGCCGCTGATGCCGGCGCCGATGACGATATGGTCCAAATCCGTGCTCATACTCTGCTCATAGGCTGATGCGTCAGTCGGGCGGGTCTTGGTTCTCACGACGAGGGGTCTCGCTCCGCGGGCTCTCGGTCCGAGGGCGCTCGGTCGGCGGCTCCATCTCGGCGAGCGAGAGATAGTCGATGTCGGGGATCGGAATCGGCGTGGGCGGCGGCTCGCAGTCCGCCAGGCTCCAGTCTTGCCCCGAGACGAGGCTCAGCTCGCCAGTGTCGAAGGCCGCTATGTTAACCGTGCGTGAGGGTTCGAGAAAGTCATCTTGGGTGGTGGCCAGCGCGAGTGGCGGGGTGCCGCTGTCTTCGGATGCGTCCGACTGCGGGGATGGGTCGCGGTGCGCAGCGGATACGGCATCCGTTGCGTTGTCGGGGGGCGGCCACTGCGATCCGGTATCCAGCGGCGTCACCGTCAGGAGGGCGCCGGCTTCCTCGAAGACCTCGGTGAAGCGTGCCGTGGTCGCGGCATCGGCGTTGCGCTTCACGATCACCGGTCGACCGGTGAAGAGGCGCTCGGCACCAGTCTCGCTGAGCTTGAAGAGCGCCGTCAGGCGCTCGCGCACCCGTGCCGGATCGGCTCCGGGAGTCAGATCGCCCCTATAGCTGAGATCGAACCGTTCCTCGGCCATGGCTGATGTCACGTTGGTGGCTCGGGCAAGAGCCCGGACCGATGCTGAAGCGGTCGCCCGGGCTGTCACCCGGGCGGTGTAGGATCAGAGCGGCTTGGATAGGCTGAATGCGCCTCGGACGTCGCCGAGGCTGTAGCCGCGTGCCATGTCGTCAGGATAGCGCTCATCGGTCGCCGCCGCGACCTCCGGCGTGATGTCGCTGCCGTGGCAGGCGAGGCAGACCTCCGCGGTCGGGATCGCCTTCATGAAGCGGAAGGTCTTGCCGTCGGCGGTCTCCACGACCTCGGCATAGGCCATGGGTTGCGCGTCTTCGCCGGCGGCGCGACGGGCGTCGAAGTCAGCGAGGATCTTCTGTTCCCAGGCGTCCGGCGCGTTGTCGGCGGTGTTGCGGGTCTTGAGACTGGTCCGACCGACCTCCCAACCGGAGCGCTTGGAGAGGTCGGCCGCGATGGCGGGTGCACGGTCTTGGCAAACCGCGATGGCGTTGGTCGGCCCGCCTTCCTTGATGGCGGCCTGCAGCTCGCCCTGCAGGGTGGTGGCGAACTCCTGGACGATGGCCTTGGCTTCGGCAGCGTTCGGGTTCGGAGCCGGTTCGGCACTGAGTGTCGTCGTGGCGAGAATGGCGGTTGCAGCGGTCAGGCGTGCGATGAGCTTCATGCGTAAGGTCTCCGGGGATAGTGGATAGTGGATAGTGGTTAGTGGTTAGTGGTTAGTGGTTAGTGGTTAGTGGTTAGTGGTTAGTGGTTAGTGGTTAGTGGCTGATAGCTGAGAGCTGAGAGCTGAGAGCTGAGAGCTGATAGCTGATAGCTGAGAGCTGATAGCTGATCGTGCGTTGAGTTCGACCGGCTTGGATTGGTCGCGCATCCGTGCCCCCGATGCGCGGCACGCTATCTTTGACGGATCGATCGTCGAGAGTTCCACGTGCTTGGTCTTCGGGTGCACCCTAGACAGGATCACCCCGACACGCATTGATTCTTCGATGCATCGAACGCGTCGGGTATTGTCCGCTCTGACCGAGCCTATCGTCCGGTCGGCAGGGTGGACGAGCGGGAGCGAAGTCCACCGAGCCCGGCTGCGCTGCACTTGTCCACCCGACCCGGTTGCTCGTGCCTGGATTGCCGCATTGGCTGCGCTTGTTAACCCGAACGGCCCGATCAGCCTGCGGCCCGCAGGGGCGCGACCTTGGACGTCGGCTCGGGCTGCTCCGCGACCGTCTCGATGGCGCCCTTCTCGTTGTCGCCTTTCTCGCTCTCCATCGGCTCGATCTCGGCCGACTTGCCTTTGAGGATGCGCTCGACCGTCCTGGCGTTGCGCGCGAGATAGATGGTCAGCTCCTCGAGATCGCTCTCGGGCAAATCGGGCAGGATCCTGTCGTGGCGCAGGAGCTCGGCGAGACGTTCCGCGCTTTCAAGTGCTTTGTCGTAGGCGTCGGCGGCCTTTTTGTCGGTCGTACGCAAGCGTTCGGCTCCCTTCTGGTCTCTGACGACGTATTCGATCTCGATCACGGTCTTGGGCTCCGGGGTCGGCTGTGGTGATGCCCCGCGCGAGGGCTTGAGCCGACAGTATACTGTGTAAAAAGACAGGCATGCACGCGAGACCGTCGGCGCCGGTGCGAGCGCTCAGCCGGGCGCCGAACGGCTCGATGCATCGGAAGGGCCTTGCTAAATGATCGCTAAGCACCATAAAATCATCATGAAACCATGAGTAATGATGCCTAAAACATGATTATTGCCGCTCAAATCCGCGCCGCGCGTGCCCTGCTGGGGATCGACCAAAGGCGTTTGGCCGAGGCTGCGGGTCTGTCCGTGCCGACCATCCAACGGATGGAAGCCAGTGAGGGTCAAGTCCGCGGCAACCTGGATTCGGTCATGAAGCTGATCGAGGCCCTCGACCGGGCCGGGATCGAGCTGATCGGCGAGGGTCAGGTCAGCGCTGGCGGCGGGCGCGGGGTCCGCCTCAAGCAGACGGCCTCGGAGGCGAGCGGCGCCGACGCCACGCCATGAGGATCGAGACCGCTCTGACCATCGCCGGACTCGCGGTGGCGCTCGCCCTCGGGTCGGCCGCAGTCTCTCTGCTGACGGCGCGTTTCCCCAAGGTGGTGCGCTTCGCGGCCATGCCGCTGACCGGTCTCTGCGGTGTCGCGGCGATCGTCGCGGGATTGGGCGCCTTGTTGTCGGGCGGCGCGGCGACGGCGACCTTGCCCCTGGGACTGCCTTGGCTGCCTTGGCATCTGCGTCTCGATGCACTCGCCGGGTTCTTTCTGCTCCTGATCGGTCTGGTGACCAGCGCGGTCGGGCTCTACGGGCCGGCCTACGTGCGCGGTCTCGAGCAGGGCCGGGATTCGCTGGTCGCACTCGGCGGTTTCACCGGGCTCTTCCTCGCCGGGATGCTCCTGGTCGTTCTGGCCGACGACGCCTTTCTCTTCATGATCGCCTGGGAGGTCATGTCGCTGGCGTCCTACTTCCTGGTCGCCTTTCAGCATGAGCAGGCGGCTAACCGACGCGCGGCTTTTCTCTATCTGCTGATGGCCCATGTCGGGGGTTTGAGCATCCTGCTCGGGTTCGGTGTGCTGGCCTCTTTCGGCGAGGGTTTCGCCTTTGCGTCTATGCGCGCTGCCGAGCTGTCGCCGGCTTGGGCCAGCATCGCGTTCGGGTTGGTCTTCCTCGGCTTCGGCATGAAGGCCGGTCTGGTGCCGCTGCACGCTTGGCTGCCCGAGGCCCATCCGGCCGCGCCGTCCTACATCTCGGCCCTGATGTCCGGCGTCATGCTCAAGGTGGCGGTCTACGGCTTCATCCGCGTCGTCTTCGATCTGATCGGCGATGTCCAGTGGACCTGGGGGATGGCGGTGCTGGCGATCGGCTGCCTCTCGGCGCTCACGGGCGCGCTCTTTGCGCTGATGCAGACCGATCTGAAACGCCTGCTCGCCTATTCATCGGTCGAGAATCTGGGCATCGTCTTTATCGGACTGGGTTTGGCGCTGATCTTCATCGACACCGGCCATCCGCTGCCGGGCGCGCTCGCCTTCGTCGCGGCGCTCTATCACGCGCTCAATCATGCCCTCTTCAAGGGCCTGCTCTTTCTCGGCGCCGGCTCCATCCTGCACAGCACCCACGAGCGGGATCTGGAGCAGATGGGCGGTCTGCTGCGGCGCATGCCTTGGACGGGGCTCTTTTTCCTGATCGGGTGTCTGTCGATCGCGGCACTGCCGCCCTTCAACGGATTCGTCTCCGAATGGCTGACCTTCCAGGCCGCCCTGCAGGCCTGGCAGCTCGACAGCGGCGTCATGCGCAGCCTCATCCCGATCGCGACCGCCGTGCTGGCGCTCACCGGCGCCTTGGTGGCGGCGACCTTCGTGAAGGTTTACGGCATCGCCTTCCTCGGTCAGGCGCGCAGTCGGCATGTGCGCCGCGCCCGGCCCGGGCCTTGGGGGATCCGCGCCGGGCAGGGGCTGCTCGCCGTTCTCTGTGTGCTGCTCGGTCTCTTTCCGACCCTGGTCATCGGTCTGATCGACGCCGTCCCGCGCCAGGTCCTCGGCGGCGGGCTGCCCGACGCAGGCAGCCAAGGCTGGCTCTGGCTGGTGCCCGATGTGTTCGAAACGGCCAGCTACAGCGCGCCTCTGGTGACGGTGCTGCTCATCGCCATCGCCGTTCTCGTGGTCTGGGGCCTGCACCACGTCGGCGTGCGCCGGGTGCGCCGCTGCGATGCCTGGGACTGCGGTTTCGCACCGCCGACGGCGCGGATGCAATACACCGCGACCGCCTTCGCCCAACCGGTGCGGCGGGTCTTCGCGCTGCTGTTCCGGGTCGAGGAGACGCAGGCCGCGCGCGACGACGGCGGGATGCGCCATCAGATCAAGATCGGCGACCGCAGTTGGGACGCGCTTTATCTGCCCCTGGCCCGTCTGGTCGAGGCCGCGGCGCGACGCGTGGTCCGTCTGCAGTCGGGCAATGTGCGCGTCTATCTGGGTTGGACCCTGGTGACCCTTCTGGTCCTGCTGTGGATCGTCTCCGCGTGAGCGGATTTAAACCGCGCCCAGCGCGGTACGCGATGTTTTTGGATGGGATCGGCCCCGGCAGACTTGACGACCGTTAGAGCTGGCGCGGTTTAAAGTATTAAAAAATATAAAAGTTTAAACCGCGTCCCCGCTCAGGGTCGTGGATACACCAAACGTCGATCTCAATCGAAAGTAAGCATCTTGCTCTGGACGCGGTTTAATGGTCGACATCCTCACTCCATCCGCCTGGCTGCTTGCCTTCGTGCAGGCGCTCCTGTTTCCGGCGCTCGCCCCGCTTCTGGTGGGCTGGATCCGCAAGGTCAAGGCGCGCTTGCAGAACCGGCGCGGGGCATCGGCCTTTCAGCCCTATCGCGAGCTGCGCAAGCTGCTCTTCAAGGAGGCCCGTGTCGCCCATACCGCTTCGTCTCTGTTTCGTGCCGCACCCTCCGTGGTCTTCGTCGCCACCTGGCTGGCGGCGGCGACGGTGCCGCTCCTGACCATCGATCTGCCGACCGCAGTGGTCGCCGACATCATCGTCCTGGCCGGGCTGCTGGCCCTGGCGCGCGTCTTTCTGGCCCTTGCCGGCATGGACGTAGGCACCGCCTTCGGCGGCATGGGCGCCTCGCGCGAGATGATGATCTCCGCCCTGGCCGAGCCCGCGATGCTGATGGCGGTCTTCACCCTCGCCATGACTGCCCACAGCACCAATCTGGGCAGCCTCATCGCGAATCATCTGGGCGACGCCTTCGTTCTGCGCCCCTCCTATCTCTTCGCCTTTGCCGGGCTGACGCTGGTGGCGCTCGCCGAGACGGGTCGCATCCCGGTCGACAATCCGACGACCCACCTGGAGCTGACCATGGTCCACGAGGCCATGGTGCTCGAATACTCGGGTCGGCACCTGGCCCTGATGGAGTGGGCCGCTCAGATCAAGCTCCTGCTCTACGGTGTGTTGGTCGCCAACATCTTCTTTCCCTGGGGGATCGCGACGGATCCGGCCCCCCTGTCGCTGGCGATCGGCTTGGGCGCCATCCTGCTCAAGCTGGCGGTGCTCGGGGCCGCACTGGCGGTGGCCGAGACGGTCCTGGCGAAGATGCGTCTGTTCCGTGTCCCGGCTTTTCTGAATCTCGCCTTGCTGCTGGCGCTCCTCGGACTCTTGAGTCACGTGATCCTGGAGGTCGGGGCATGAACCTCCCGGCGTTGCCGCTGCTGCAACAGTTGGTGGTCCTGCTGGCCGCCCTGGTGCTTTTCCTCTCCTTTGTCCTGCTGGCGCAGAGTCGGCTGGTCTCGGCGATCCATGCCTTCGCCTGGCAGGGCGCCCTGGTCGCTGCGGTCACCGCGGTCGTGGCGCTGAGCGGCGAGGTCCATCATCTGTATTTCTCGGCCGGGTTGACGCTGCTCCTCAAGGCGCTGGTGATCCCGGCGATGCTCCACCGACAGGTCCGCCGGCTCGAGCTGGAGCGGCACACCGAGGCCCTACAGCGTCCGACCCTGTCCATCATGGCGGCGGTCGGCCTGGTGATCTTCAGCTCCTGGCTGGTCCTGCCGATGGTGGCCGAGGAGCAGGCCTTCACCCGCAACATCCTCGCTATCAGTCTTGCGGTGGTCCTGATCGGCTTTTTGATGATGGTGGTGCGCCACCAGGCGGTCGCCCAGGTGCTGGGGTTCATGTCGATCGAGAACGGGCTCTTCCTCGCCGCCGTCTCGGCGACCGGCGGCATGCCCTTGATTGTCGAGCTGGGCGTCGCCTTCGACGTCCTGGTCGCCATGGTCCTGTTCGGGGTCTTCTTCCTGCAGATCCGCCAGAGCATCGACTCGCTGGACGTGGATCGGCTCAATCGGCTGAGCGAGACGGCCGAGATGGCGGGGGAGGAGCGCCCGTGACCGCACTCCTGCTCACCCTGCTCACGCCTCTGCTGGGTGCGCTCCTGCTGGCCCTGGTCCGGCCGCCCGTCTGGGGTGGCTGGCTGAACCTCGCCGTCTCGGCGCTGACGCTGGTCGCGGCCGGCTGGTTGGCCTGGACGGTGGCCATCGACGGCGAGGTCTTCGGCCAACTGATCGGCATCGGCTTTCGGGTCGATGCCTTTAACGTCTATCTGGTCGCCTTGACCGCCTTCGTCGGCCTGACCACATCGATCTTCTCGCGACCTTACATGCGCCATGTCCGTGCCGAGGGTCGCGTCTATCTGGGCGGCATGCGCGTCTATCACAGCATGTATCAGACCTTCATGCTGACGATGCTGACGGCGCTCACCACCGACAACCTGGGTGTCCTCTGGGTGGCGGTCGAGGGCGCGACCCTGGCCACCGTCCTGCTCGTTTCGCTCTATCGCACACCCGAGGCGATCGAGGCGGCCTGGAAGTATTTCATCCTCTGCGGTGTGGGCATCGCGCTCGCCCTGTTCGGCACCGTGCTGACCTATTTCGCCGCCCAGCATGTCGATTTCGGCGCGCTTGCCGAGCCCGGTGCCGGACTGATCTGGAGCAGCCTTCACACCCATGCCGCGGCGCTCGACCCCACAGTGATGCGCATCGCCTTCGTCTTCCTGCTGGTGGGCTACGGCACCAAGATCGGCCTGGTGCCCATGCACCAGTGGCTGCCCGACGCCCACTCCGAGGGGCCGACACCCATGTCCGCCGTGCTTTCCGGGTTGCTGCTGAACGTCGCCCTCTATGCCCTGGTGCGTTTCAAGATGCTGGTCGACGGCTCGCTGGCGGCGACCGACTCGCCGCACCTGGCGGGCGCCTTGCTGATGGGTTTCGGGCTGGTCTCCTTCACGGTCGCCGCGCTCTTTCTGCATCGCCAGCGCGACATCAAGCGTCTGTTCAGCTACTCCTCCATCGAACACATGGGGCTGATGACCTTCGCGTTCGGACTCGGCGGCCCGCTCGCCACCTTCGGCGCGCTGCTGCACATGCTGGTGCATTCGCTCACCAAATCCGCCATCTTCGTCACTGTCGGTCATGCCGCGCACATCGCTGGAAGTCAGGGGATCGAGAAGATCCGCGGACTCATCCGCACCCAGCCGGCGGTCGGCTGGTCGCTGCTGATCGGCGTGGCCGCCATCGCCGGCTTCCCGCCGTTCGGGGTCTTCACCAGCGAGTTCCTGCTGCTCACCGCCACCATGCAGGCGCAGCCCTGGCTGACGCTCCCGCTCGTGACCGGTCTGGCCATCGCCTTCGCCGGGCTCTTCCGGCACCTGCACCCGATGGTTTACGGCACCCGGCCCGAAGGCCAACAGCCTGTTCAGGCCAACATGATCCCGGTCGTCGTCCATCTGGGACTGGTGCTCTGGCTCGGGCTTGCGATTCCCGGCTTCCTTGCGCAATGGCTGAACCGGGCGACGCAACTCATTACGGGGAGCAGCCTGCTATGAGCCGTTTCGACTGGCTGTCCGAGTTTCTGGCCCGGCTCGAGGACGATCATGTGATCGCCCGACACGGCGACGCCCGCGCCCTGGCCCCGGCCCATTGTCTGGAGCTCGATGCCGAGGACTGGGGGCCGGCAGGCAAGATCGCCGCGGCGATGGGGCTCAGACACGCCGGCCTCTGGGCCGATCCGCTCGGGGCTGGCCCGATGGAGAGCGGGGCCGAGAGCGGGACTGGGATCGAAGGTCCGGCCATCCGTGTCCAGGCGTGTCTGGAGCAGGGCGGCGACTATCTGATCCTGCAAACCCTGGTGCCGCAAGCACACCCGGATCTGGGCTCGCACACGCCGGTTTACCCCGGCGTCGATCGCCTGGAACGCCATGCCCAAGACCTGACCGGCGTGCGCTTTTTCGGGCATCCGGACGATCGACGTTGGACCCGCCATCAGGCCTGGTCGACCGATGACTTTCCCCTGCGCGCGGATTTCCCGATCGAAGGGCGCAGCACGCGGCGCACCCCGGCCGATGTCGACTACCCCTTCACCCGCATCCAGGGCAGCGGCGTCTACGAGATCCCGGTCGGCCCCGTCCATGCCGGCATCATCGAGCCAGGACACTTCCGCTTCCAGGCCGCAGGCGAGGACGTTTTGCGTCTCGAGGAGCGCCTCGGCTATGTCCATCGCGGGATCGAGAAGCTCGCCGTCGGGCGCGATCCGCAGGGTCTGATGCGACTCGCCGGGCGTGTCTCGGGCGACTCGACCGTTGCCCACGCCTGGGCCGCCGCCCAGGCGATGGAACGCGCCGCCGGTTGCGCGCCGCCGCCGCGCGCGATGAGCCTGCGCGCCATCCTGGCCGAGCGTGAGCGCATCGCCAATCATCTCGGCGACATCGGCGCCATCTGCAACGATGTCGGATTCGCCTTCGCCCACATCCAATGCGCCCGGCTGCGCGAGCAGTGGCAGCGCCGCAGCGCCGCACTCTTCGGCCACCGCCTGATGATGAACACGCTGATCCCCGGCGGCGTTGCCTGCGATCTCTCGGAGACGGCCTTCCGCGAGCTGCGTCTGGACCATGCGGCCCTGCACAAGGCCATCGAGCCCCTGTTCGCGATCGTCGACGACCATCCCTCGCTCGACGATCGGCTGATCGGCACCGGCATCCTCGCGCAAGCCGACGCGTGCGCGCTCGGCTGCACCGGCTATGTGGGCAAGGCCAGCGGGCTGACGTTCGATGTCCGCCGCGACAACCCCTATGCGCCGTACGATCAGGTGAACGTCGAGATCCCGGACGAGACGGCCGGCGATGTCGCCGCCCGTGTGCGGGTCCGCATGAAGGAGGTCCGTGCCAGTCTCTGGATGCTCGATCGCCTGTTCGATGCCCTGCCGGAGGGTGAGATCGCCGCACCCTTCCCGCGACCGGAGGAGGGCGCCATGGGCCTGGGCCTGATCGAAGGCTGGCGCGGCGAGATCCTCTGCTTCGTGCGCTTCGCCGCAGAGGGCCGGATCGCCCGCTTCTTTCCGCGCGACCCGAGCTGGTTCACCTGGCCGGCCCTGGAGCGGCTGATCCACGGCAACATTGTCCCCGACTTTCCGGTGTGCAATAAGTCGGTTAATGGGTCGTATGCGGGGGTGGACCTCTGAACCGCGCCCCTTTAGCACATGCGGGGTTGGCCGCTCGGCTCGGACTCGCGCTCATCAACGAATGTTTTCGCAGGCGCGGTTCAGGATATTGAAAGCTTTTTTCGGAACTGCGTTATGCAGAGGATTCGTAGGTATCCTTGTCATCGCGGCTATCAATTGGCTATTGATGCGCCTGGCGTTCGGCATAAGCGACATGTCAGGTGATTTCGGGAAAGGATCGACATGCGTGTAGGGGCGAATTCATTCGCCCCTGGTCCCAAAAGGTCTTCCCGGCATGCGGAGTCGGGATGACTATTTCACGGGAAAAAGCCTAACGATTCCCTGGAGACTCCCATGACGCCACCCGCCAACGAAAGTGTTCGGAAGCGGCGCGATTCGCTTCGAGCGGCCGGACTGAGGCCCTTGCAGATCTGGATGCCCGATACAAACCAGCCGGGGTTCTCCGAGGTGTGTCGTCGCCAATCGATCGCGGTTGCGCAGGCGGATCCGGCGGATCAGGGATTGATGGACTTCATCGACGCTGCCGTCGCGGATGCCGATGAGTGGTTGGCATGAAGCTTCTGAACCGCGCCTCTATACGACAGGCGCCCTTCCTGGTTCGGTTCGACCTCACGGCCATCAACGGACGCCGGAGCGGGCGCGGTTCAGGATATTGAATGCTTTTTTTCTGAACCGCGTCATGCACAGGGTTCATGGGTATCCTCGCCATCGCGGTTGGCGATCACTCTTCCGTATTACTACGAGACGCGGTTCAGCATGTTCCGAATTCTTAAGCAATCTTTCCGCACCGGTGTCGTCGCCGAGGCCGCGCCTTCACACGACGATGCGGAGCTGGAACGGCTCGGGATCGAGGTGCGCCGACAGATCGATGCGCGCTTCGCCGGCAGTCTCGCCATCCGCCAGGTCGACGCGGGCTCCTGCAACGGCTGCGAGCTGGAGATCCATGCGCTCAATAACCCTTTCTATGATGTAGAGCGCTTCGGTATCCACTTCGTTGCCTCGCCCCGTCATGCCGACGTGCTGCTCGTGACCGGACCGGTCTCGCGGCACATGGAGACCGCACTGCGCCGCGCCTGGCGCGCCACCCCGTCACCCAAATTCGTGATCGCCGCCGGGACCTGCGCCTGCGACGGCGGCGAGATCGGTGTCTCTTATGCCTCCTGCGGTGCGGTCGAGAACGTCATCCCGGTGGATGTGAAGATTCCGGGCTGTCCGCCCGCGCCGATCGATCTTCTGAAGGGACTGCTCGGGGCCATGATGCCATCGGATGAAACCGCGGCAGGCGATCGGAACGAGCGCTGATCGGTCGGCTCCGCGATTAAACCGCGTCTCCGCCAAGGTCGGTGAAATCCCCAAGGCCGAATACAACATGATAACGACGCATGTCGCTCTGGACGCGGTTTAGTGATGGTGGGCGTGGTCGTCGCCGTCGGTCGCTGGATCGACGGCTGCGGATTGATCCGATCCGACGCGGGTGCCCGGTGTGAATCGGGCCTGCCAGCTGTTGCCGTCCGGGAAGTTCAGCGACACGATTGCCTTCATGTCCTGGCGCTTCTCGAAGGTGCCTTGGCCGGTGAGTTTGTTGTCGCCTGTCGGGACGACGGGGATCGTCACGCGCTCGCCGCTCATGATGATCAGGTTGCCGCCGACGCCCTCGCTCGGCACGGGAGTATCGGCGTGGTCGGTGAGATAGACGCTGACCTCGTTGTCGCCGAGCACCAGCTCGAAATGGTAGGGTCCGGACATGCGGATCTGACCGCCGTTCGGGGACGGCGTCGCGTCCAGCGTGGCGTCGTCATGCGCGAGTGCGGGGGTTGCGAGGGCGAGTGCAAGCAGGACGCCAGTCATGGTTCTCATGGGACTCTCTCCGTTTGCGGTCGGGTCGTGCGGCGGGCGAGGCGTCGGGTTTCGCGACGGCGCGCAACCGAGCCACGCCCACCATGGATTGTCGGTGCCCGAGCCGGAACCGGCCGGGACCGAGGCGGATGCGAGGATCCGCTTGGCCCTTTGATTCTCCCTCGCGGCACTGACCCCATGCTGACCGGACCATGACAAATGCGTCATTTTCATCGCTTGACGATCGGCCGGAGAAGGTTCGGGATCCACGGCCCGAGCCAGCGCAACGACGTCGAGGACAGTGATGAGGATTCTGATCGTCGAGGACGAGCCCAAGACGGGCGATTATCTGCGCCAGGGATTGACCGAGGCGGGCTTCGTTGTCGACCTGGCGCGCGACGGCTTCGACGGTCTGCATCTGGCCGCCGGCGGGGACTATGACCTGGTGATCCTGGACGTCATGCTGCCGGGTCTGGACGGCTGGCAAGTCCTCTGCGGCGTGCGGCGCAAGGATCCGGATCTGCCGGTGCTGTTCCTCACGGCGCGCGACCAGGTGGACGACCGCGTGAAGGGGCTGGAGCTCGGCGCCGACGACTACCTGATCAAGCCCTTTGCCTTCGCCGAGCTGTTGGCGCGGGTGCGGACCCTTTTGCGGCGAGGCCGGGCGACGAGCGAGCCGACCGTCCTGCGCGTGGCCGATCTGGAGTTGGACTTGCTGCGCCGTCGCGTGCTGCGCGGCGGTCGACGCATCGAGCTGACGGCCAAGGAATATGCCCTGCTGGAATTGTTCATGCGCCGTCGCGGGGAGGTCTTGCCGCGATCGCTCATCGCCTCCTCGGTGTGGGACATGAACTTCGACAGCGATACCAACGTGGTCGATGTCGCCGTACGCCGGCTGCGTCTGAAGGTCGACGAGGGCTTCGAGCCCCGTTTGATCCAGACCGTGCGCGGCATGGGCTACGTGCTGGACACGCCGGAGTGAGGGCGCCGTCCCTTACCGTCCGGCTGAGCCTCTTGTTCGCGGTCTCGACCGTGGCCCTGCTGCTCGGCCTGGGATGGACGTTGGAGCGCGCGGTCGCACTGCATTTCCGGGAGCTCGATCACCACGAGATCGCCGGCAAGCTCGCATTGGTGCGTAACCTGCTCGGCAGGGCGACGACACCTGCGGCACTGACGAGCCTGCCGGCGGACCTGGAGGCCGCGCTGGTCGGCCATCCGGGATTGGCGCTGCGTGTCCAGGCGCCCGACGGCAGGGTTCGCTTCGTCAGTGCGCGCGGGCAGCTTCCTCCCGAGACCGCGTCGGGGCGCAGCGATTCGGGGCAGCCGGAGGATACCCTCTGGGTCCGCTGGGACGATGGCCCGCGCGCCTTTCGCGGGTTGATCGCCCGCGTCCCCGTCGGGGCGTCTCAGCAGACGCGGGACGCGAAGATGGAGGGCATGGCCGAACCGCCGTCCGATACCGTCGCCATCGGCCTCGACATCAGCCATCACCAAGCCTTTATGGCCGAGTTTCGGCGCATCCTGGTGCTGGCCATGCTGCTGGCCGCGGCTGCCGCCGCCGCCTTGGGTTGGGCCGTCACGCACGCCGGCCTGCGCCCGCTGCGACGCATCACGGCCTTGGCCGCGGACCTGGACGCGAGCCGGCTCGGTGCACGCCTGCCCGAGACGCGGGTGCCGCCCGAGATCAAGTCGTTGGTGGTCGCCTTCAACGCCATGCTCGCGCGCCTGCAGGACAGCTTCCAACGCCTGTCGGATGTCTCCGCGGACATCGCCCACGAGCTGCGCACGCCCATCTCCAATCTCACGCTCCAGACCCAGGTCGCGCTCAATGCCGCACGCGACGCCGATCAGTATCGCGAGGTGCTGTATTCGAGCCTCGAAGAGTACGAGCGCATGGGCCAGATGATCGGCGACATGCTCTTTCTCGCCCGTGCGGACCACGGCCTGCTGCACCCGACCGCCGATGTCCTGGACCTCGCAGCCCAGGTGCGAGACCTGTTCGACTATTTCGATGCCTGGGCCGAGGAGCGCGGCGTCTCTCTGATCTTGACCGGCAGTGCCTGCGCGCGGGCCGACCCTTTGATGTTGCGCCGGGCCTTGAGCAACCTCCTGAGCAACGCCATCCGCCACACCGGCACGGGACAGCAGGTACGCGTGCAGCTCGAGGACGACGGGCGTCACGTGCGGATCCTCGTGGAGAACCCCGGGCTACCCATCTCGCCGGAGCAGGCTGCCCGTCTCTTCGAGCGCTTCTACCGTGCCGATCCCGCCCGCGGCCGCCGCGGCGAAACGGCGGGTTCCGGCACCGGGCTCGGCCTCGCTATCGTCAAGTCCGTCGTCGAGGCCCACGGTGGTGCTGTCGCAGCCGCCTCCAGCGCGGGTTGGACGCGATTTAGGGTGACCTTGCCCAGTGCGCATCCTCATACCGCCGCGCAGGTGCCTGCCCCCAGCACAGGAACATGACCGGGGTCAGCAGGGTGTCGAGCTGTCGAGCAGGTTCGAGGAGATAAGGTGAGTTCCGCAAACTTCCATACCCGTAGGTTGTGCTGACGATAGGAAGCACAACTTGCGCCGACGGTTGGTTGTGCCTCGCACGGCTCGGCACAACCTACGCCTGTTCAGGGTCCGCAGTTGTGTGGACAGACGACACTCGCCGCGTCCTCGAGTTACGTATACTGTCCCCGGATTTGGCCCAAGGGATTGATCGGAATCGACATCGAGGCTCTACTCGGCGTCACCTGCAGGGTGATGACCACGACGACCCCCGGGGCACGCCCCGCGCGGCACCTGGCTGTGTTGCAACGCGTTGTCGTAGAACCACTACGATGCCTCGTTGCGCCTTGCCAGGCACCGCGCGGGACGCACCCCGGGGGCCGTTCAACTGCCGCTTTTAGGTTAAATCCAGTGTCTGCTTGCCGAAGCAGCGGTTTTCGAACCGCCCCCACGTCCGATTGTCGGGTCCCATGGCAATCGCACGTTTTCACGACATCATCTCGCTTGTCCGAGATGGCCGTACAAGTCGCTCAACCGCACCTCACCGATCATCGCGGTCGATCGACTCCGTTCGCGCACCCACTCCTTCAGGGCATCCAGCAAGCTGTCCCTCAGGTCATGGAGCTCTCCCAGTCTGGTCAGCGCTTCCGGATTTCGGTCGCACGCCCGCAGCTCCAGCAGCTCGTCCACCACCCCGTGCACCTGCCGGTGCAAGGCATCGATGCGCTGGAAGCCGGGCTCCGCGCCATGACCAGACGATACCTCGGTCCGTAACCAGGCCGCAAAACGGCATTGACGGACATCCGGCAGGGGCACGCCCTGCTCGCTCCCGAGATGCGCTTCGATGGCGGCAACCCAGGCGCGGTGTTCGACGCCGGCATAGAGCAAGGGCAGATGCTCGCGGCGCGCGGCCGGGAGCTCGGCCCAACCGGCAGGGGTCTGCCAGGCGGCCAGCCAACCGGGCATCTCATGGGCCGGCATGGGACGCGCGATGCCGAAGCCCTGAGCCAGGTCGCAGCCGAATCTCAGCAGCATCTCCCCGTGCTCCAGGGTCTCGACCCCCTCGGCGATGACCTGACGATTGAAGGTGCCCGCCAGGCTCAAGATGCTCTCGACGATCGCCAGATCCTCCGGGTCGTTCAGCATCCCGGATACAAAGCTTTTATCGATCTTGAGTTGGGTGACCGCCAGACGTTTCAGATAGGTCAGCGAGGAATAGCCCGTGCCGAAATCATCCAGCGCGACACTCACCCCGAGCTCGCGGCAGGCATCGATCACCCGGGATGTCCCGACCAGATCATCGATCGCGCTGGTTTCGAGGATCTCCAGACAGAGACCGGACGGCGCGACCCCCGGGTACTCCGCCAGCAGGGCGCGCAAGCGTGCGACGAAATCCACCTGCTGTAACTGCCGGGCGCCGACATTGACGCTCACCGGAAGCGCCAGGCCGAGCGCCCGCCAGGCGTCGGTCTGGGCGAGGGCGGTCTTGATGACCCACTCGCCGACCTCGACCGCCAGCGGGTGATTCTCGGTCGTCGGCAGGAAGAGCGCCGGGGCCAGCAGACCGCGTTGCGGGTGCCGCCAACGGATCAGGGCCTCGGCGCCGATGACTGTGCCGGTGCGCAGATTGACCTTGGGCTGGTAATAGAGCACGAGCTCACGCGCGGCCAAGGCGTGGCGGATGTGCTCGAGGTCTGCGTGATGGCCACGGATGCGCTGGTCCAGTTGCGTGTCGAAGAGGTAGAAGCGATTTTTGCCGGACTGCTTGGCCTGATACATGGCCTGATCGGCCTGACGCAGCAGGAGATCCCCATCGACCACGCCCGCCTGCGGGTAGAAGGTGACGCCGAGGCTGGCCGAGACCTGCACCAGGAGATCACCGATCCGCACCGGCTCGGCGGCGGCGGCGAGCAGGCGCTCGAGCAGTGGCGCGCTGACGTCGGGGTCGGCGAGATCGATCAGCACCAGGGCGAATTCGTCGCCACCCAGCCGGGCGAGCGTGTCGCCCTCGCGCAGCACCGCCTGCATCCGCTCCGCCACGGCGACCAGCACCCGGTCACCCAACTCGTGTCCATGCCGGTCATTGATGGCCTTGAAGCCGTCCAGGTCGAGATAGCCCAACGCCAGCCGTTGTCCCCGTCGCTGGGTCTGCGCCATCGCCTGATGCAGGCGGTCGGCCAGCAGTCTGCGGTTGGGCAGCGCGGTCAGCGCGTCGAACTGGGCCAGTTGTTCGAGCCGGCCTTCGTGCTCCTTGAGCGCGGTGATATCGGAGAACAAAGCGACATACTGATGGGTGTTGCCCTGTGCGTTGCATATCGCGCTGATGTTTTCCCGCACGGCGTACACGTCTCCGTTCCGGCGTCGGTTCCAGAGCTCACCGCTCCACTCGCCGGTGGCGAGCAGCGTGCGCCACAGCGCCGCGTAAAACGCCTGATCCTGCCGGCCCGAGCCGAGGAGGCGTGGGTTTTGGCCCAGCACCTCGTCGCGGCGATACCCGGTGATCTCGGTAAATGCCTCATTGACATCGAGAATGGTGCCATCGCCGGCGGTGATCATGATGCCTTCGTTGGCATGGCTGAAGACGCTGGCGGCGAGCTGGAGCGCTTGCTCGTCCTGCTTGCGCTCGCTGATATCCGTGATGAAGCCGTGCCAGAGCACCGCGCCGTCGGCTTCGCGCTCGGGCAGCGAATTGCCGGACAGCCAGCGCTCCGTGCCGTCGGCGAAGCGCACCCGATACTCGGCCCGCCAGGGGGTCAGGGCATGCGCCGAGGTCTGGATGGACGCGACGACAGCATCGCTGTCATCCGGGTGCAGCACGGCGAAGACCGGGGAGGCATCCTCGCGGACGTCCTCCGGGCTGACGCGATAGATGTCGCGGATCGCCTCGCTGGCAAAGGGAAAGCAGGAGCTGCCGTCGGGTCGCAAACGATACTGATAAACCATTCCCGGTACCCGGCTGGCAATCTTCCGGAGCCGATTCAGCGCCTCTTCCCGTGCCGCTTCCATGGCCTTGCTCCCTGTGATGTCGCTGATCACCACCCGGCAGACCGGCGCGCCGTCGTCCGCCCGGGCGGCAGTTGCCGTCAGACGCACCCAGACGCGTGCGTCATCCGACTTGACCCGCCGCAGGTCGCATTCCTGGGGTTCGCCCGTCTAGAAGAGACGTTTCCGATGCAGGTAATACAGATCCTGATCGTCCTTGACGATGAAGCGGGAGAGCGGCTGCTTGATCAGCGCGCTTTTGGGCATCTCCAACAGCGACGCCGCGGTCAGGTTGGCCTCCAGGATCAGTCCCGTCTCGGAGAGCGTGCAATAGCCCACCGGGGCCACATCGTAGAGATCGAAATAGCGCGCTCGCACGGCGTCGATGTCCGCCTGCACCCGACGTAGCTCCTCGTTCTGCATCGTCAGCTCGATCTGATGCACCTGCAGTTCGTGGAGCGTGCGCCGGATCTCCTCGGGCGTGAGCGCGGCGAGGTCCGTCGACGAGTGCGTCGCGTCGTTCCCGATGCGCGCCTCGGCCTGCCGGCGCAGCGCCCGTGCCGCGTCCGACTCCGGGGTGTCGTGCTCGGGTCGCTGATCCCGGCGCGTCATGGGGCGCTCCCGGATCGGTTCGCCCGTTCCGTGGTGGCGATCGCGTACAGCTTCCCCGTCGCGTTGATCAAGGCGGACGCGGTCAGCCAGACGTCCAAGAGCCTCCCGTCTTTCGTCGTCCGCCGGGTCAGAAACGGCTCCGGAACTTCCGCCTGACTCAGTTGGTGGACCTTGGCCAGGGCCTCCTCGCGCAGCCCCTCGGGGATGCGGTCGCGGACGTTCATCCGCAGCGCCTCGGCCTCGCTCCAGCCAAACAGCCGCTCCGCGCCGGGGTTCCAGGCCAGGATGCGGCCATCCAGATCCTGCACGGTGATGGCATCGTTCGCGTCGCGCACCACCACGGCCAGGCGCAGCAGATCCTCGGACCGCCGCAACGCCTCGCGCGCCTGCACGATCTCGGTGAGATCGACGAAGGTGAGCACCGCGCCGTCGATCACGTTGTCGAGCGTGCGGTAGGGATGGATGCGCATCCGGTACCAGACGCCCGCCGTGGTCTGGACATCGAGCTCCTTGGGGATCAGGGTATCCAGCACCGATTGAGTATCCGCCACCAGACGATCGTAGCCCACCAGATTGGAGAGGATATGGCCCACCGGCCGACCGACATCGCTGAGGATCAGGTTGATGATCGGGGTCGCGTCGGGGGTGAAGCGCAGGATGCGCAGTTGATGGTCGACAAAGACGGTGCCGATGCCGGTGCCGGCCAGTAGATTGTTCATGTCGTTGTTGGTGCGCGACAGGTCGATCACCTTGGTTTGCAGCTCGGCGTTGACCGTGGCCAGCTCCTCGTTGACCGATTGCAGCTCTTCCTTGGAGGTCTCCAGCTCCTCGTTGGTGGACTGCAATTCCTCGTTGACCGACTGCATTTCCTCGTTCGAGGATTTCAGCTCCTCGTTGATGGTCTCCAGCTCCTCGTTGGAGGTCTGGAGGTATTGCTCTTTGGCGCGCAGTTCCTCCTTGAGCGCGGCAATGCGCGTGTCGGCGTCCTTGGCGGTGCCGTTCCTCCCGACCTCGTCGTCGCGCGTGGCCACCGGGAGCCTCGGCTCGCCTTCGCCGGATTGCGCGGGCTCCAGGACGACCAGAAACAGCGGCGCCTCGGACGTCGCGGCAGGGTCCGGCGTTACCGGACAGACGAGCAGGTTGACGCGGGTGAAAGCGCCGTTGGTTTTCACGCGGACCCCCGCCCTGCGCACGTTTTCCCGGTTCACCGCCGCCCGGCGCAGGGCCGTGGTCAGGTCGGGCCGCAGCCCTTCGCGCGCCATTTTGAGCAGATTGCTGACCCCTGGCTCGCCGGGGGTTGGCTCCAGATAGAGACCGGTGCGTCCGTGCAGATAGAGGATGTCGCCCCGCGCGTTGATCAGCGCGGCGCACGGGACGACTTCTTGCAGCAGGGTCTGTTCGGTCAGCTCGCGCAGCGGCAGTTTGATCGAGAAGGCCGCGGTTCCAGCCGCCCGAGGGGGCGTCGGATCACGCGCGGTCAGGGGCGGCACGAACCGCTCCAGGGGCAGTCGCCGCGCGGCGTAGCCATCGTCCCGGCGGCGATAGAGCTTCAGCTTACGGTCCAGCACCTCGAACAGATCGGGATACTCGCCCACCGTCTCGGACGTGCCCAGAAAGAGAAAACCGCCTGGATTCAGGGCGTAATGGAAGAGCGGAATCAGCCTTTTCTGCACCTCCCCGCCGAGATAGATGAGCAGGTTGCGACAGCTGATGAGGTCGAGCTTGGAAAAGGGCGGATCCTTGATCAGGCTGTGCTCGGAAAAGACCAGCAGGTCGCGGATGCCTTTGTGGATGCGATAGGCGTCGCCGCCGGGCTCGGCGGTGAAAAAGCACGCGAGGCGCTCCGCGGACAGGTCGGTGGCAATGCTGGCCGGATAGAGTCCGACGCGCGCGGCGGCAATCGCCCGGGCGTCGATGTCGGTGGCGAAGACCTGCACCTTGAAGCGCCGCTTCAGCGTCTCCTGACGTTCGGCGAGCAGGATGGCGAGCGAATAGGCCTCCTCGCCGGTGGAGCAGCCCACCGACCAGACGCGGATCGCGACCTCCGCCGACTTGCCGGCAAACAGCCGGGGGATCACCGCTTCCTCGAGCGCCTGGAAGGCGGCGGGGTCACGGAAAAAATTGGTGACGCCGATCAGCAGATCGCGAAAGAGCGCGTCCGACTCGGCGGGCATCTGCCGCAGATACTGCGCATAGTCATCCAGGACGGTGATCTGATGGACGGCCATGCGCCGTTCGATGCGGCGCTGGATGGTGCTCGGTTTGTACTGGGAGAAGTCGTGGCCGGTCTGGGCGCGCAGCAGGACGAAGATCTTGCGCAGACCATTGTCGCTTCGGGGCGGCGGGACCGCGCCCGACCGGGGCGGGTGGCCGAAGGCGTGGAGCGCGTAGGCGATGAGCTGGGCGGGCATCTCGGCCGGCGGCAGCTCGTAGTCCACCAATCCGGTGGCGATGGCGCTGCGCGGCATCCCGTCGTACTCGGTGGACTCGGGGGTTTGGGCCATGACCATGCCGCCCTCGCCCTTGATCGCCCGCACGCCCAGGGTGCCGTCGCTGCCGGTGCCCGAGAGCACGATCCCGATGGCACGCGCGTGCTGGTCCTGGGCGAGCGAGCGGAAAAAGAAATCGATCGGCAGGCGCCGACCTCGCGGGGCGGCGGGATCCAGGAGTTGCAGCGCGCCGTTGAGAAAGGCCATGTCGCGATTGGGCGGGATGATATAGGCGCAGTTGGGCTGCACCAGCATCCCGTCCTCGACCTCGGACACGCGCATCCGGGTATAGCGGCGGATGAGGTCGCTGAGGATGCTCTTGTGATCCGGGGCCAGATGCTGCACCAGCACGAAGGCCATGTCCGGATCGGTGTCGGCGGGCATCCCGGAGAAGAAGGCTTCAAAGGCCGCCAGCCCCCCGGCCGAGGCGCCGATACCGACGATGGGGAAGCGCTCCGGGGGCGCTTCGGCCGTCTCCGGCACCAGGCCGGGACTCTCCTCGCGCGGCGCCGGCGCGATCTTCTGATTGTTTGCCGCCATGGGTGCAATGATCCCTCTCGTCACCATCAATAGATCTTGACTCGCGGGCCCAGCCGCCGGTGTTTGCGAGCAGGAGCCGATGCGTGCCGACCGCGAGGGCCTGAGCCGGTCAGTGACGATCCGTCATCGCGTGTGCGTACTTGAGGCGGCTGTCTGCCGCAGACCCTTGAGAGGAAGATTAGCAGTAACCGCCTGGCCTGTCGTGATGGTTGCGGCTGTTCGGGGTTGGCCGAAGGGACAACTTCTTGCCTGGATTTCCACCGGTCGAAACTGGACTGGCTGTGGCTATGTCTGGATTTGCGGCCAAGTGTCGGTTGAGTCTTGAGCCGGTCAGGCGTGTTGCAGAGCAAGCAACGCTCATGCCGCACTCAACCCTTCACGCAGACGACCTGTTTGAGGGTATGTACCACCTCGACCAGGTCCGCCTGGTTGGCCATGACCTGGTCGATGTCCTTGTAGGCGCCCGGGATCTCGTCGAGTACACCCTTGTCCTTGCGGCAGATGACCCCTTGGGTCTGCGCGGCCAGATCCGCCGGCGTGAAGAGTTTCTCGGCCGCAGTGCGGCTCATCCGTCGCCCCGCGCCATGGGCACTGGAGCAGAAACTCTCGGGGTTGCCCTTGCCGCGCACGATGTAGCTGCGCGCGCCCATGCTGCCCGGGATGATGCCGAGGTCCCCTTCCCGCGCACGGATCGCACCCTTGCGGGTGACCCAGACGTCGGACCCGAAGTGGTGCTCGCGCTCGACATAGTTGTGATGACAGTTGACCACCGCCTCGGTGACCAAGAAGGGCGGCAGATGACGCGATAGCGCGGCCAGCACCAGCGCCATCATCTGCTCGCGGTTGGTGCGCGCATAGGCCTGCGCCCAAGAGACCGCGGCCACGTAGTCGTCGAAATGCTCGGTACCCTCGGGCAGGTAGGCGAGATCCCGATCGGGGAGCTGGATCATCCAGCGCTCCATGTCGCGCCGGGCCAGCTCGATGAAGTAATGGCCGATGGCGTTGCCGATGCCGCGGCTGCCCGAGTGCAGCATGATCCAGACGCGCCCGGACTCGTCGAGGCAGACCTCGATGAAATGATTGCCGCCGCCCAGGGTGCCGATCTGGTTGATCCAGTTGGAGAAGCGCCCGAAGGCCTTGAGCAGTTGCGGGTGCTTCTCGGTCAGCGCGGCGAGCGGCGCGGCGAAGGGCGTGGCCGCCTCGGTCAGCGCGCGCGCATCGGTGTGCTGGGAACGCCCCACCGGTACGTCGCGGCTGATCTGATCGAAGACCTTCTTCAACGCCCGCTCGTCGAGCCGGTCGGCACCGAGCGAGGTGCGCGCGGCGGCCATGCCGCAGCCGATATCGACCCCCACGGCGGCCGGGATGATCGCCCGGTCGGTGGCGATGACGCTGCCGATGGTGGCGCCGATGCCGGTGTGCACGTCGGGCATGGCAGCGACGTGACGATGGATGAAGGGCAGCTTGGAGAGGTTGACCAACTGCGCACGCGAGCGCTCGTCCAGCTCCTCGGTCCAGACCTTGACCGGCTTGTCGCCTTCGGTGATCACCTGCTTGATGGTCATGGGTCCTCCTGCAGCGACGGGTCAGTCGAGTCAGCGCTTCAGGCCACGAGATCGACAACCCTAAGCCGTCTCATGTGGCCGCGCAATCGGCTGTGTACACTTGATCAAGGATACAGCATGGCGCCGGGTATCGCGATTACCGAGGCGAATTGCGGAAACCCTTATGCCAGGTTGCGCATCAAGGCGCGCCTCGCCCGGGAACACGTAGGTTGTGCCGAGCCCTGCGAGGCACAACCAACCGTCGGCGGATGTCGTGCTTCCTTATCGTCAGTTGGCGCTAGATAAGGCCCTGCCGAGGTATGCACGGACAGGATGTCGAACGTCTCGACCCAGCGCAACCCGACGGCAGCGTGCTCGGTGATCGCCTGCGCTTGGGTCCTCTCGTCCTTCCTCATCTTCGCTCAACGCAGCAGGCGTTCCGCGCCGAAGTGCTCGACCTCCTCGGGATGGCGGATGACGTCGGGATCCGACCGGACGCGACGCGGCAGGGCAGCGAGCGGGACATTCTCGACGACGAAGCGCCGGCCGATGGCATTGTTGTGGAAGTCCATGGTCCGCTCGTCCGGGGTATTGCCCGGCCGCAGCTCTTGGGCATCGGTGACCTTGGTTGCGAAGACCGGGCCGAAGGTGCGGGTCAGCAGGAAGCTCCAAATCACGTGGCGCATCGCATCTTGGAGCCAAACATCATCCGGCGCGGACTGTGTCGCGAGGGTGCGTGCCTGGTCGGTCAGCATCAGGAGGACGGGCGCCCGCAGCGGGTAGAGCGATACGATCTCGATCTGCTCGGGGACTAAGTCCAGGCCCTTGGTCTGCGCGATCGCCCGGATGTCGTCTTCCCGGAAGCGCAGCTTGAAGGCCTCGCCCACGCGTTCTGTGTAGAGGTTTGCGACCCGGTCGACACCGTCGATGACGAGGATGACCTCGCCGCTGAACGCGACCTCGCCGACCGCGTGATTCTCGAAGAACAACGCCTTCAGCTTCTCGCGGATCGCATTCGCGGCCTGTCGAGGGTCACCCAGCGGAAGATCGCCGATCGCCAAGCGGACGTTGGTAAAGCGGTCGAACGGCAATTGCGGGGGGCGATCCGAAGGATCGAGGTGGACCTCCAAGCCGGTGGCCTGAATGGAGCCGCGCGAGCTGAACGGGTGGGTTAGTCGCACCTCGAGTGTCGCGATGTCGAGCTGCGAGCTCAGCTGAATCCGATCCCGTGGGCTCAGATCGAGTCGAGCCTCCAGATCGCTTAGCACGAGGCCGTTCAGCCAAGGCGAGATCCGAAGGTCCGAGAAGGCGACATCGCCCAGACCGATGCCGATCGGCGCCAACCGTGCCTGCAACGGCGGAAGTGCCTCGCGCGCGAGCGACGGCGCCAACGCCGAGGTCAGGGTCCAGAGCGCGGCCCAAAGGATCCCGACGAGCAGCAGCAGGATGATGAGTCGGTGTGTGCGTAGGTTCGAAAACTGACGACGCATGGTGAGGAGGTCGGCATCATGGGGCTCCGCGGGCGGGCGCCTCGACGGGTGGATAGCATACGGCACAATGCTCGAAATATCCGTTATGCACCGTGAGAGCGGGCCTGATCCTGGTGTTGCGGAGTCGAACCAAGTCTGCACGTCTGCACGCCTGCCGACAGCCCGGGGTCGGCCAAAAGCTGCCGCTCAACCCTATCCTTCGCCACATGGTGGAGCTGGCGCAGGTCGACCAGGTCGCGCAGCGCCACGGTGTACGAGCACATCGTGCAGGGTGGAAGGAGGGGTGAGGTCTGCTGGGACTCGCGCAAGGCGGTCACCTCATCCAGCGACAGGTACAGCGCCTCGACGCCTTCTCGGTTGAAGCGTCCGCCTCGGGTTGCGGCGCCTGCGCCGCGGGTGAGCCGGCTGGCCCACTGCGGGGTATGCGCCCGGAATAACCTGGTGCCGGGGGGCGGATCGGAGAGGATCAACCGATGCATCCAGTGCTGATGGACTCGAAGTCGCCGATCGCATCCTCGGTCCGGCCTTCCTGTACCAGTTGCAACAGGGTCTTGTGACGGAACGCAGGAATAGGTTCGTTCGTAGAGCAGCATCCGGAGAATGATCAGCTTCGGCCGATCGCGGTTCGGACTTCCTCGGGTGGACAGACCCAGCCGGTAGATGCAGGTGTTGCAGGGCTGCGATGCTCGGTCGCGACGCATCGCGCTTCGGCTGACGCGGCTGAGTTGAGATCAGCTCGATCGGATACGAAGACACGGAGCGCACGCAGGAAGGGTCTCGGATCATCCGTGCCCTCAGCGTCTCCGTGAGAGGCATTTCGAGCGGGTACCATGATGGCGGCGCTGACTGAGTCGGTGGCAAGCTAGATCGCCCGAGCGCCGGCGGTTCGAGTGATACGCCTCCGGGGGTTTATACTCGCTCGATGATTCAACTGCCCGCGGGGGTTTCACCGGTGTCGATTGCCTGATGGACCGCTTGCATGACCCTGCCGTCCTTGCCTTGCCGCATCCAGTGCGCGTGGATGCGGCGCTCGGCACGCCGATCGAAGCATCCTTGCTCGGCGGGGACGCGTTGCGGGACCGATTACGGCCCCTGTTTCTGGATCCATCGGTGACCAGCTCCTGGCTGCTGCGCAGCGTGCCCGAGCTGACGCGGTTGGCCGGGCTGCAGATGAATGCGCCGGCGAGCTACAACCTGGGTACATTCCTGTTGCTGTTGGCGCGTGCGCGCCTGCGGGTGCATGGTGACCCGATCCTCGCCGTGGCGCCCGCTCTTCAAAGGCTCTTGGGCGCAACGGATCTGACCGAGGGGTTGCCGGTGCGTTTCTTCCGTGCGCCCTATACCACGGTCTATATCGCCTTCCCGCGCCCCTGTGCGCTGCAGGTCTTCAATCGGGCGACCGGTCTGCACGAGCTCGAGGGGGCCTATGTCGGCAGCTACGAGGTGCCGCCCCACCATATCCTGCACGAACGCAAGACCCGCGGGGCTGCCTTGCGGCTGGATCCCTCGCGTCCGACCCACGTGGTCGAGCTGATCTTCACCGGCTCGCCGATCGGCAAGCGTTATGCGCTCGATGATGCCTCACAGGACGTGACCCTGTTCATCCAAGACGAGGACGAGTGTCTGAGCGCCATGCTCGCGCGGCACAACGCCTACTATGCCGCGCCACGCGGCGAGGATGCCGGAGTGTTGCCGCCGCTGCCGGTCGAGATCGCCTGTGCGACTGCCGCGATCTCGGAGCTGGCCAAGGTGCTGCTGTACCTGAACCTTCCCGATGCGGAGAAGCTGATGGTTACCGAGCGGAGCGACCTGGAGCAGCGCCTGCGGGGTCTCGGGCCGAGAAAGGCGGCGAAGATCGGCCGCAAGTTGACCACGGCCTATGACCGGATCCTGATCGGGCCGAGTGCTCTTCCGGAAGGCTTGGGTGGAGCAGGGCAGGGCGGGTTCCTGCCGCGCGGGACCGACCGGCACGTAAAGCCGCATTGGCGGCGCGGACACTTCCGGCGGATCCGCTATGGCGAGGGGTTGGCGGAGAGCCGGCTAGGGTGGATTCAGCCGGTGTTGGTTAACGCGGGGGAGCTGGTCGGGGCCGGTGCAGCGTCGGTGAAGACCAAGCCGTATGTGGTGAGGTAGAGCGGGCAGGGCCCGGCCGCACGCCCCGGGTACGCCGACTTCAGTCGGCACCCCGGGGAGGCGGACTTCAGTCCGCCGCGCGGGCGCGCTCGGGAGACGTCTCGAAGGAGCTTAGCGTGAGGTCGAGCACCCCGACCTTCTCCTCGTCGCCTCCCATCAAACTCTCGCCGATGCCCTCGAAGAGCTCACGAATTCGCTCCCGTGAAGGTGAGATCCACGAACCGCAGGACATCGCCGCGGTTCAGCGCACACACCCGGCGCTTGTAGGTGATTTCTGCAAACTTCCATACCCGTAGGTTGTGCTGACGATAGGAGGCACAACTTGCGCCTACGGTCGGTTGTGCCTCGCACGGCTCGGCACAACCTACGCCCTTGGCATAAAGGTTTCCGGAATTCGCCTTAGGCGTCGAGCTCGCCGGCCGCATAGATCCCGCCGGTCAGCCGCGCCCGGACCAGTCGCGTGCGAACTGCCAGGCCGTCCGACCGCTGCGCGAGCCGCGGCGCAAGGCCCACTGGAGAGCGGCACGCTCGAGCGTCTCGCGTGCAGCGGCTTCGGAAATTGAAGACCGCCTTGATCAGCGAGGATTTGCCGGTCCCGCGAGAGCCCCACAAAAGGACGTTGTTGGCCCCGCGACCGGCGAGGAACGCACGGTATTGCGCTCGATCTCGGCCTTCTGCCGATCCAGACAGAGCAGGTCGCCGAGGTCGATCCGATGCGGAGCGGGCACCGCCTGCAACCAACCGCGATCGCCGCGGCGGCGCCACCGAAAGGCGTGGGCGTCCCAGTCCGGGGACTCGGTGCCGCCTGGCAGCAACACCGCGAGACGCTCCATCAGGGTCTCTGCGCGTTGGAGGAGTCGTTTCTTGGCACCCATCTCGTTAGTAACGTGTCAGTAATCAGTTGAGCACCGAATCTGATCGTTGTCGATTACGATTACGATTGCGACAACGACAACGACAACGACAACGACAATGACAACGACAACGAAAGCGCGACCGAGCGAGGCAGGACATCCGCCGGAGCCTGCACGGATGCATCCTGTCGCAAGGCGCGATGCAGCCGAAGATCCTCCAGCCGCAACGGTCGTCCGACTGCGAAGCCTTGGGCATAGTCCACGCCCATCGTGCGAAGTCGCTCGACCAGCTTCGGGGTCTCGGCCCATTCGGCGATTGTCTTCATGCCCAAGACATGCCCGATATGGTTGATCGACGAGACGAGTGCGCGATCAACCGGGTTCGTCTCCAGATTGCGCACGAAGCTCCCGTCGATCTTGAGATAGTCCACCGGCAGGAACTTCAGATAGGCATAGGAGGCGAAGCCCGTTCCGAAATCGTCGATCGCGAAGGATGTCCCGAGTGCGCGCATCTCCTGCATGAAGGTTCGTGCGCGGCGCAGATCCGCGACGGCGGCGGTCTCCGTGATCTCGAAGCAGATGCTGGCGTAGGGAACCGCGTACTCGGCGAATTGACGTTTGAGATAGGCGGTGAAGCCGTCGTCCATCAGCGTGGTCCCGGACAGATTGATCGCGAGCATGAAGCGATCCGGAACCGCCTCGTGCCAAGCGGCAAGTTGCTCGGATTGGTGGGAGAAGACATGCGTGACGATCCATCGGTCGATCGTCGGCATGAGAATGTGGCGCTCGGCCGCCGCGATGAAGGTGTCCGGCACCACGGCGTTGCCCTTCTCATCCTGCATCCGGGCCAGGATCTCGTAGTGGACCGGCTCGTTGGTGCCGTTGAGCGCTTGGATCGGCTGAGCCATGATCCGGAATCGCCCGTCGTTCAGCGCACGGCCGATCGCGGGCACCAAGGCCAGATCTCCGCGGTGCCGGATGCTCTCGGCATCGCGATGGCCGTAGACATGGATCCGATCGCGACCCTGATGTTTGGCGGCACGGCAGGCGAGATCGGCCTGTCCGAGCGCATCGACGGCACCGACCTTCGCAGGGTCGAACGCGACAAGGCCGATGCTGAGCGTAATGTCGAAAGAACGTTCCTGCCAGGTGAAGAGAAAGTTGCGGGTCGTGCGAATCAGATCTTCGCAGAGCCCCTTCGCATGATTTGCCGCATCCCCGACGAAGAGGGCGACGATCTCGTCTCCGCTCAAGCGGGCCAGGGCGGTTGCGGCGGCCAATTTGGTCTTGACGATCTGCCCGAGCTGTTCGAGGACCTTGTTGCCGGCGGCGTGGCCGAAGGTGTCGTTGATCACCTTGAAACGGTCGATGTCGATCAAGCAGAGCGCATGTTTGGGGTGCTCCGCGCTGCGCAGCGGTGCGACGGCACCGAGGATACGCTCGAAGGTCGGTCGGTTCTGAAGCCCCGTCAGCGGGTCGCGCTGCTCGAGGAATTCCATGCGTTGCCCGCTGCGCTCGGACTCGGTCAAGTCCTCGACGATCAGCAGTCGGAAATCCTCCCCGTCGAGCGTCAAGGGCCGGGTCAGCACGCGCATCGGGAGCCGCCGATCGTCCGCGCGCACGCCGTTGAGGTGCAGAACGCGCGGTGAGAGCTTGGTGCTCGCCCGCGAGCCATCGACCGCATCCGACTGCCGCAGATCCGGGATCAGGATCTCGATCGGTAAGGCCAGGGTCTCTTCGGCGAGGCGTCCGAAAAGGATCTCGGCGGCCGGATTGAACAAGCGGATTCGGCCGTCGATGTCGGTCAGGATCACCCCGTGCGAGACGGTTCCGAGCAGCGTGCGCAAGGTCTCTCCGGCCGCACTCAGATCGGAGAGGTCGCGCAGCTCGGCGCGAGAGAGCACACGGAAACGCAAATAGAAGAAGAGTGTGATTGCCGCCGTTGCCGTCGCGGCGACCAGCGCGAGGACCAATGCAACCCCGAGCTCGGCGGGTTGATTGCTCGCATCGTCCGCGATCGCGGACAGCCGCTCGCGATAGTCCCAGGCGACCAGGCCTAAGGTCAGGAGGCTGCCGCTCAGGGCGATCAGAAAGCCCCGAGTGGCCGAGCGCGTGGAGGCGGGAACAACCGGCCAGGGTTTCCAGTGTTGCCGAATCAATCGGTTCAGACGCAGACTCATGGTCGGGCGCAGACGGCCCCGTGGCCGTCTAGGCGGTAAGCCTCCGATATTTGAGCCGGTGCGGCTGATCCGCCTCGGTGCCCAAGCGCCGATGCCGGTCGGCCTCGTAGTCGGCATAGTTGCCTTCGAACCAGGTCACCTGCGAGTCGCCCTCAAAGGCCAGGATGTGGGTCGCGATCCGATCCAGGAACCAGCGATCATGACTGATCACCACCGCGCAGCCCGGGAAGGTCAACAGCGCCTCTTCGAGCGCACGCAGGGTCTCGACATCCAGATCGTTGGTGGGCTCGTCGAGCAGCAGGAGGTTGCCGCCGCTCTTCAAGAGTTTCGACAGATGGACGCGGTTGCGTTCCCCGCCGGAGAGATCGCCGATGCGCTTTTGCTGATCGGTGCTCTTGAAGTTGAAGCGGCTGCAATAGGCGCGCGAGGACATCTCGTAGCGACCGACCACGATGTTGTCGGCCCCGTCGGAGATCTCCTCCCAGACGCTTTTGCTGTCGTCGAGCGCATCACGACTTTGATCGACATAGGCGATCTGAACGGTCTCGCCGATGCGCAGGTTGCCGGCGTCGGGTGTCTCCTGACCGGTCAGGATGCGGAAGAGCGTGGTTTTGCCCGCGCCGTTCGGGCCGATGATGCCGACGATGCCGCCCTTGGGGAGGGTGAAGGAGAGGTTGTCGTAGAGCAGATTGTCGCCGTAGGCCTTCTTCAGCCCATCGGCCTCGATCACCATGTCACCCAGACGCGGGCCGGGCGGGATGTAGATCTCGTTGGTCTCGTTGCGCGCCTGAAATTCCTGCGACTGCAGCTCGTCGAACCGGGCCATGCGCGCCTTGCTCTTGGCGTGGCGGCCCTTCGGGTTGGAGCGCACCCATTCCAGCTCGTGTTTCATGGACTTGATGCGGGCCTGCTCCTGCTTCTGCTCTAGCTCCAGTCGCTGCTCTTTCTGCTCCAGCCAAGAGGAATAGTTGCCCTCCCAGGGGATGCCGTGTCCGCGGTCGAGCTCCAGGATCCAGCCGGCAACATTGTCCAGGAAGTAACGGTCATGGGTGACGGCCACGACGGTGCCGGGATACTCGTGCAGGAAGCGTTCGAGCCAGGCGACGGATTCGGCGTCCAAGTGGTTGGTCGGCTCGTCGAGGAGCAGCATGTCGGGTTTGGACAGCAGCAGACGGCAGAGCGCGACTCGGCGACGCTCCCCGCCCGAGAGCTTGGTCACGTCGGCATCCCAAGGCGGGAGACGCAGCGCATCGGCGGCGACCTCCAGCGTGCGCTCCAGGTTGTGTCCGTCGGTGGCCTCGATTAGGTTCTCGAGATCGGCCTGCTCTTTGGCCAGGGCGTCGAAGTCCGCATCCGGCTCCGCATAGGCCGCGTAGACCGCGTCGAGCCGCTCCAAGGCCGCCGTGATGTGGCCGAGCGCCTCCTCGACGTTGCCGCGCACGTCTTTGGTTGCGTCGAGCCCCGGCTCCTGCGACAGGAAACCGATCTTGATGCCGGGCTGGGGACGCGCCTCGCCCTCGATCTCGGTATCGAGACCGGCCATGATCTTGAGCAGGGTCGACTTGCCCGAGCCGTTCAGACCGAGCACGCCGATCTTGGCACCCGGGAAGAAGGACAGCGAGATATCGCGCAGGATGACGCGCTTGGGCGGCACGATTTTGCCGACCCGGTTCATTGTAAAGATGTATTGAGCCATGGATTCGGGGGTCTTTGCTTCGGGACGATGCCGTCGAGGAACTGGATTTCGCGAGGAATGCGCGGTGGTGCGCGGCGTCGGTCGTGACCGGTATAGGGGCCGACCGCTTCTGGGTGACATTCTGCGCCGGCCTTCTGGAAATGTCCAAGGTGTGGACTGGGCTCATGCGTTTAGAATAACGACGAACAGGCGCGCCCGAAGAGGCGATGCCGTCCCCCATGTGCACCAAGGATCAACCCGATGGGCGAGACAAGCATTCCCGTGGTCGGCTTCGTCGCCCCGAGCGGGACCGGCAAGACTACCTTGATCCGGCGGGTCGTCGCCGTCCTCGGCGGTCGTGGTCTGCGTGTCGGTTACCTCAAGCATGCACACCATCGCTTCGACCTGGACGTGCCGGGCAAGGACAGCTACGAGGTGCGCGAGGCGGGTGCGCATCAGACCCTGCTTGCCTCCAAGGCGCGCTGGGCGTTGCAGGTCCAAAATCCGGTGCAGGGCGAGGACCCGGATCTTCGTCGGATGCTCGCGCGATTCGAGCTCGAGCGACTCGATCTGGTCCTTGTGGAAGGCTTCAAGCATGCGGCCTATCCGAAGATCGAGGTCCATCGCCCGTCCACCGGGGAAGCGCCGCTCTACCCCGGAGATTCGGACATCATCGCCGTGGCCACCGACGCGCCCCTCGCGGTCGAGCCGCCGCTCGTTGTCCTCCCTCTCGACACACCCGATACCGTTGGCGATTTCATCCTGTCCCGCATCCAAGACATCCGCTTGCGCATCCCTGCCCACACCCAACAAATGCCGTAGGATGGGTAGAGCGAAGCGAAACACATCCTTCCCGCTCCCACGTCTCAGTCCCAGCCCAGCCCGAGCGCAGCGAAACCCATCCCCGCGGCAGCCCCTGCGCCGTCACGCCGCCCGGATGTGCAAGCTCGCCCCGAAGCCAAAGAACGGATCCAGGTCAGCCCCGAAAGATGACTACTTCTCCGCCGTCAGATAAGCGATCCACCCGGCGTCCGGCTCCCCGCTTTCGACCGGCACGAAGACGCCGTCCGGCTTGCCGTGCGCATCCCAACCTTGCCAATAGACCATCACGCGCGAAAAACCGGCTACCGCCAACAACTCGCGGATCTCCGGCAAGGTCCACAGGCGCCAATCGTAGCTGAAGGCACGCGGCCATTCCGATCCGTCGTCGAAACGAAAATGGATATGACAGACCAGTCTGCCGGTCACGGG
Organism: Thiocapsa sp. C2-2m; assembly: GCF_041903745.1. Classification (NCBI taxonomy): domain Bacteria; kingdom Pseudomonadati; phylum Pseudomonadota; class Gammaproteobacteria; order Chromatiales; family Chromatiaceae; genus Thiocapsa; species Thiocapsa sp. C2-2m. Next base: position 39,661 of record NZ_JBBWVD010000014.1, read on the forward strand.
CTCGTACAGAGCCTGCTCCCATATATAGGTGAAGCCGCCGCCCTGCGGATCCTCCACGCGCCGCTCCTCGGTCAACAGGCGAAAGGTGTCGTAACCCCCGAAGGCGTCGAGAAAGAAGATGCCGCCCACAGCCAAGGCGTCGCGTACCCGCTCGAAATAGCGCAGCAGATGGCAGCGGTCGCGGAGCAGCCAGTAGCTGCAATTCATCGCCAACAGGATATCGGGGGAGGGCGTCTCGACCTCGCGGACATCCCCCTCGATCAATGCGACACGCGCCTGTGCGGTCGCGTCCATCGCCGCAAGGTTATGACGTTGCCCCCACGCGAGGGCATCGGGATCAAAGTCGACGCCGCAGGCCCGATTGCGTTTGCGCCGACCCACCCACTCGCAGCACACCGCCGCCGTTCCGCAGAAGTCCTCCCGCAGCAAGCGGGCGCTTCGTCCGCGTAATTGCCGAAAGGTGCGGTCGACGAAGTCGATCTCCGTTCGCGGGTTCTGGACTGCAAGCTGATACAGGCGGTAACGATCGGCAACATCTGCCATCGCCGGATGCCCCGGATCCTTTCGGGAAACCATGTTTTTGTGGATTTCTCTTTGGAGGTGGATTTCGGAAAGGACATTCCCCGTCGCATAGGGATCGTCCTTCCAGTCTTTTTGCCTGATTTGAACGCAATCATAACTTCCTGTACTCTACGCTGCTCGCGGACCGGAGCATGGCGACAGGAGAGCAATCCTCCCACCGGCTCGATCGCGATTTCCCGTGGAGAGGTGTCCGAGTGGCTTAAGGAGCACGCCTGGAAAGTGTGTATAGGTTAACAGCCTATCGAGGGTTCGAATCCCTCCCTCTCCGCCACTCACTTAGAAAAAATAAAATAAAAACAATAGCTTAAGATTCAGAAAGTCCCGTATAAACCATACTGCCCCCAAAAATGCCCCCAACCAAAACGTTCGATCTACGGAGCCGTTCATAGGGGCGTCTCGGATCACGAACACGCTTCATCCTTGCCCTGGCGCCTGCCTGACGGCCATGCTTGCCCCCATAGCTTGGCGACGCTGACGTAACGGGTCTCGTGTCCACCACGTCGCGGCAATCCGGCATCGACCCAATGTCCGGGGTGGCACCGCAACGACATTTTCCTGACGAGTCTCTGTGGACTGCGTGGCCCTCCCTGCACGATCCCCAGCACATGGTACGCCGCGCGTGTTGCATTTGCGGATGCGAGCGCCGCGAACCGTTCTGTGCGCCGGTCTCGGGAGATGGCGTTCCGACTTCCGGGGTGCCGCTTTAGGATCCTCGGAGCCCGCACCGGCGGAGCAGCGCTACTCTCGCAATTGTATGCCCGAACTCAACTGGCGCCGCCGTTCGCAGAAAGGGGTTCGGCCCTTGGCTCAGTCAATTCGAATCGCTGGTCTTTGCGGAACATCTCGGACTGTTCGGTTCAAGCATCCGGGCTGCGATTCGGAAACGGCGTCGAGCTGTGCCGTCGCCTCCCCGGGCGTGCTCTCGGTCTGCCGTGGATGCTCGCTGCGAGGCAAGGAAAGCGGAGAGAAACCGACCGGCCCTGGTAGCCGTCGGCCCGAGCCGGTTGCCTACCCGACGAAGGGCGCAGCAGAGGGGGCGGCGAAGGCAACTTACAGAGCACATCCGTCACGCCGTGAAGTCTTTGCGGGCCTGTCGAACCCGGCAGATCACAACGTCGTGTCGGGTCCGGCTGGGCCTTTAGAGTGGACCGGGTTTGTGTCAGCCTGTCGTCTGGGAGCGCGTCCGTCCGGCGGCCGGATGCACCTGGACGGAATTACGAGCGACACGCAACACCTCCGATGAAGATCGCAGCGATTCGGTCCCGGTTGCCCTCGTTCCTCTTTGACGACGGATCCGAAGGCGGCGCCGAACCCTCGTCCCCGGCCTGCATGCAGATATAGACGGATCCTTCGGCGAGTACTGCCGGTTTCGCTGCCGTAGGGCCGCGGGTGTCGAACCGAGAGCGGCGCCGAGCTTGATCTGTCCCTGGGCCTCTCGTTTGTGAAACAGCACTTGGTTCTGCCGCACCGGTCCGAAAGCTGCCGTCCCGCGGCCGCAGTGCGGCTTTGCTCTGCGATCGCCCCGTCTGCTGGGTCAGCCTGCTCGACGTGACGTCGGCGCTTGCGGCGCGGCGGAGGCCGGCGTGACGGCGTGCGCGCGTTCATCTGCGACGAGACCGAAGGTCGATCGTCGCGCATGGATGCCCGAGACCAGGGTGCGCAGCTCGTCGTCGGTGACGGCGCGGATCAGCGCGGCGAGTACCGCTTCGATGTCATGCTCGGGCCAGGCGGCCGCGCGTGCACCGAGCGCGATCGGACGTGGAAACAGTCCGGCGGCGATGCGGGCATACACTACGGAACGGCTGTAGCCGGTGCGCTCGAGCACGGTTCGCAAGCGCAGCACAGAGGTCGGCATGTAACGTCTCCAAATGAAGTAAGCGGTTCGATTGGCGCTTCGGCGCGCCGGGATTGGACTGGGCGCCAAGATGGATTCAAAGGCGATCGCTCGGGTTGCAGGGTGAACGGGGGGCCGACGTCAGGGATCTGTTGTCGTGATGTGATCCTTGTGATTCCCGGCCGGAGGTGAATGCACGGCTTCGTCGGGTGGCCGGCGATCAGCCCCATCGCGCGACGGCCGAGACATCTTCAACGCACAAATCGGACAGTCCACCGCCCGGCGCGAGAACGCCCCTGCCACGTAGGGGATCGCGCAGCGCTCGCAGGTGCGGAAGAGCACGAGCCCCGTGGTCAGGTCGCGGGCAATCACCCAGCCCTGATTGATGTCGAGGGGGGCGCCGAGCGTGTCGGATGCGGCCAGCCGCACCATCTGCTCCAGATAGAGGCGATGCCCCGTGAGCAGCGCCTCGATGTCGATGCTCCGCTGAACCGCCGCGCCGCCGAAGGCACGATACAAGCCTGCGAACACCGACGCGTTGGCCTGCCGCCGCGCCGAGCCGAGGAGACTGCCGGTGCTCGGCAGTTGACCGGGCAAAGGCTTGCAGCCGTGAATCTCGCGGTGGAGGGTGCGCAGCACGGCCGGGCGCAGACCGCTGATCCGCCCGACGAGCGAGGTGCGCATGCCGCGCCGGATCAAGGTAATCGCCAACTGCGTCCTGGCATGGTGCTGAAGTCTCACGGTTGGGCGACCTCCTCGGCGGCGAGCAGAATCACCTGTAGCCCCAGCCCGAGTGCGGACGGCCCGGTCGTGCGAAGACGGTCCTGCAGCCAGCACACGCGAAAGCGCGGTCGAAACAACAGCACCCCCGAAGCGGCCAGTTCGCGCAGCATCGCGAGCGAGGCGTGACGCAGGATGTCCAGCACTTCCCGGTCCAGACCATAGACCAAGACCGCCTTTTCGGTGTCCGAACGGGCCAACTCGCGTGCGCCGAGCAGCCACATCAGGTTCAGGGTATCGACCTCGCAATCGTGGTTCGGCGCAGGGTTGGACCGGGGTGGCTCCAGGTCGGGGGCCGAGGGTGTGTCCGTCATCGTCGTTCTCACGGCAGAAAAACATGTCGATAGTGTTATAATCGTGCTGATAAAGCGATCTTGTCAAACATAAAAGCGTAAGAAGCGCCATTATAAGCGCTATAAAGCGATTTCTCGGCACTCGACTCGGGTGGTATGACCATGGCGACGGACAATCAAGATTCTGATTTACTTAGAGAAGCCTGCTGGGATGCTGCCGGGTTCGCGACGCGCCTGGCACAGGCCAAGGGCATGCTGTCCACGAAGGCGTTCGCGCAAAAGTGCGGTATCTCCGAGAGCATCTTCCGCAAGTACCTCGCGGGCGTGAGCGTTCCGGGGGCGGACAAGCTGGTCGATATCGCCCGCGTGGCCGGTGTGTCCCTGCTCTGGCTGGCGACCGGACAGGGGCGTGCCGAGGACGGCACGGATGCGCTGGTCCGGGGTCCGGTCGACGTGATGTTGCTGGAAACCCTGCTCGAGTCCGTCGAAGCCGGACTCGACGAGATCGGCGCCACCTTGACGCCGACGAAGAAGGCCAAGCTGGTCACGGCGCTCTACAGCCTCTATCGCAGCAGCGAGGATGTCCGCAAGGCGCCGGTGTTGGAGCTTGTCAGGCTGGCGAGCTGAGCGTGACCGAGTGCACGGTTCAGCGAATCCGCCCCGGAATGACGGCTGCACGCCCCGTTTTTGCGTTGACCCGGTCGATGCCTCGGGCGACGATCCGTCGCGTTCGACACGATGTACCGACTTCGGATCACGGAACAGCGGAGGTTTTTTCCATGCTCGACAACAGTGATGAAATCCGTTCCACAATTCGCGGGATCATGGGCGACAGCGTGCCCAAGCCCAGGCCGTCGGAGGCGATGCCGGCGGTGAGCATCGATATCGGCGGCATCAATCTCAGTCTGATCAGTCTTACGATCGCGACGATGCTCGAATCGTCCTGATCCGACGACGGCTGCTCGTGCGCGAGCGGCCGCGTGTCTGTCGGGCGACGATTGCCGATGCGGCCCGGTCGCGACGGTACCGCGCAGCCTCGCGCGCCCTCGGCAGAGCACACCTTCCGGCGATTGCGCGGGCGATCGGGCCGTCCGTCCATCCACCGCATGGAACCGGCGGAAAGCGCCAAGCCCGCGCCAGCCGTCATCCCCCTGTTCGTCTCCTGCTGTTCGGGTGCCGGGCCGCCCCGGCTCGGCGCGCTGCGCCACGTCGCTCCCGATGGCCGCTAAAAAACCCAAAACACGCGAAAGGCGTCGAAAAGCGTCATCTTGAGCGGCTTCGCCGCGCACGCAATCGGCCTACCATTTGTTCAGCGTTCGAGGACGCTTTCCGCACCGGCCCACGCTTCGACCACGCTGCCGGCGGGACGGTCTCGAGCGCATGTTCCATGTCGGCGGCGGCAGCGTCACGGTCTGCCCGGTCCGCCGGCCCGGATATCACAGACAACGATTCGGAGCCCGGAATGAACAGCACCATCGGAGGAAACCTCCGTCACCTGCGCAGGCGATCCGGTCGGACCCAAGCCGAGGTGGCCAAGCGCGCCGGAACCTCGCAAGCCTGGATCTGCCGCATCGAGACCGGCGACGCCAACCCGACCCTCGCCAGCCTGCGCCGCATCGCCCGCGCTCTGGATGTCCAGGTCGTGGATCTGCTGCAACGCCGCCCCGAGCAGGGGCGCCCGACATGAGCCGAGCGGCACGCGATTGGGCTTGGGACTGCCGCGGACTGACGCTCGCTCAGCGGCTGGTGCTGCTCGCGCTGGCCGAGTATGCCGACGAACGGGGAGAGCAGTGCTTCCCCTCCCTCGCACTCCTGGAATGGATGACGGAGCTCAGCCGCCGCGGCATCACCAAGGCCCTGGGCGGGCTCGATGGCACCCTGATCGAGCGCGCGAGAGGCGGACCCGGACGAGCGACTCACTACCGGCTTCTGCTGTCCGCCTCGCAGCAGGATCAAGGGTGCCAGTGGAATAGGGATCCCAGCGCCCTATCCGGGAGGAGGGAACAGCGTGCCTTAGGGAACACCGTGCCCATGGGTCGGGAACCCGGTTCCGTCGGTAGGGAACAGAGTTCCTCTTTGATCGGGAACACAGTTCCCCCGGACCGGTATATGAACCGTCATGGAACCGTCAGTGAGCCGTCAGTGCTGTTCGGCGACGACGCTTCCGCACCGGAACGCCCCGGCATCCGCGGGGGAGGGCGCACCCCCATCCCGCCCGACTGGCAACCCAGTCAACGGGTCTTCGACTGGGCCGCCAAGCACGGCATGACCCGCACCTGGGCCGCGGCTCAGGTCGACGAATTCGTCGTCTACTGGACGGACACCGGCACACAACGCGACAGCTGGGACGCGACCTTCATCAACCGACTGCGGACCCTGCAGGCAAGCGACGCGACGAGGCAAGACCATGAGCCGGAGCCCCGATTGGCCGACAAGGACTACAGCGTCGGGGCCACCCCCCTCGATCAGATCCCTTGGCTCATCCCCGATCCTCTCGGCTGAGGATCTGGCCGCTGTCGGGCGAGCCGAGGTCGACCAACTCGCCGCCGAGCGGCTCCGAGCGGCCCAGGCACACCTCGAGCGGGCCGTCGGGAGCTGTGGGATTCCGCGCCGCTTCCTGGACCGGACCTTCGATGGCTATGTGGCGCACACCCGGGCACAGCGAGAGGCCCTGGCGGTGTGCAGCGGCTACGCACAACGCTTCGAGGCGCTCAGACAGCGGGGCAGCTCGCTGTTGCTGGTCGGCGGACCCGGGACCGGCAAGACCCATCTCGCCTGCGCAATCCTCACCGAGGTAATCCGCACCGGCCGCACCGGGCTCCTGATGTCCATCTCCGGGGCGCTGCGGATGCTGCGCGACGCCTACTCGCCGGTCGCCAAGCGCTCAGAGATCGAGAGCTTCGCCCTGCTCACGACCCCGGACCTGCTCGTGCTCGACGAAGTCGGTGTGGCGATCGGCACCGACGCCAAGCGCCGTGCCATGCTCTTCGACGTGCTCAATGCCCGCTACGGGGAGATGCGCCCCACCATCCTGATCGGCAACCTGACCGCCGCCGAGATGGAGATCTACCTTGGGGAGCGCATCATGGAACGGTTGCTGGAGACCGGTTCCCCCATCGTGTCGTTCACCTGGCCGAGTTATCGGCGCAGCGGGGGTGCCTTTTGATGCGCTCCGGGATCGGGTGCGTGCGGATCTTCTCCGGAGAGAGGTGACTCACGCTGTCGCAGGAAGGGCGCTTCGGGAGACTCCGGCCATGCAATGCTCTCCGCGGGCGCAACATGCACATCGGACCGCGTGCTCCGACCGTCTGTCATGAAGGAGCCCGTGGTATCGATCACTGCCGCGGCGATCCCGATGCCGCCCGGTCGATCCCCTCCCCCGGGCTCGGACCCATCTCGGACAAGTCACTCTGCCGTTCGCTCGATCGATCGCACGCTCGCGCAGATCGTCCGCCATGGCCGGACGATTGGCCTTGTGATCGGGATAGATCTCGTCGCGAAAGGTCCTGCCGGGCTCGTCGAAGACCACGCAGATATAGTCCGGCCGATGCTCGTCGATGAGCTTGCGCAGCATGCTGACGACACCCATCCGCACCCCGATGGCCTCGCCTTTGGAGTTGGTCAGTTTGGGCAGCGCGTGATAGGCGCTGAAGAGATACCCTGAGGCATCTACCAGGATCAAAGGGTAGCGTGTTGCCATGGAGGTCTCGTCGGGGAGTCGGAGCGATGAGGCGAACGGTAGCACAGGAGCGCCCGTCCGACTCTCGATCGGATACCGAACACCGCTCGGAGAACCGCCGACGCGGCTCTTCTCGGGTGTGGCTTCTCAACCCGGTGCGTCGCGCCGGTGAGCGCGATGGGGTGGTCGATCTCGGGTCACTCCCGGCGTATGCCGACGGACAGTCCGCTGATGGCGGCGGCCTGATCGGGCGGGACTTGGGCCTCGAGATGAAGGATGGCCCCCGGCTCGAGCCGCGGCCCGCGGGCCAGGCGGAAGACGAGGCTCTCGCTGGCGGTGCCGTCTGCGAGTCCGATCCGCGCGACCACGGGGACGGGCGCGCCGGACGGGACCTGCCAGGGGGTTGGGTCCGGGATCGGAGCGACGATCTTGAGCAGGACATCGCATCGCCCGGACCCTCGATCGAAGCTCTGATGCGTGACGTTGAATGGATCCCGGCTCAACGCGGCATCGAAGCTCCAGTGGATGTCGCCGGCCTTTGACGGCGCAGCGGCGGAGGCTCCCGAGCTCGGCCCGGATTCGAGCTGCTGCAGACGACGCGCCAACTCATCGACACGCTGCTCAAGCGCTTGCAGGCGCGACGCTCCGGCCGTCGGATCGGCGTCGCTTTGGACGCCCGGCTCGGTTGATGGCGGTGCCGCCGGCGCGACTCCGGGCAGCATCAGTCCGACCAGTCCGACCAGTGGGATCTGGGCAAGATGCCGCTTCGCGCGGCTTGAGTACGCTCGAGTCATGCTGTTCCCTCGATCTGCTTGATCGCTCAGGTGAACATATCCGAGGTGATGTTGCGGAACCAGTCCAACGCGAACTGTTGCTCGAGTGCGCGGGTTCGGGCATCCGCGTCGGCCGGCGAGACCCCGCCCGCACCGGGAATGTCCACGATGCGCCCCTCTTCGAGCCGATAGACACCCGCGACCGAGATGCCGTGCTCGGGCGCGATGATGCTGTAGCAGGTGTTGACATAGGACGGCGCGGGTGCAGCTTCGCCGTTGATCGCGGCGACGATGGCGGCAGCGCAGACCTTGCCCTGCGAGTTGGCCGAATAGCCCGATTTTGGCATGGCCCCGGCGATACAGGCATCGCCGATCACATGGATGTCTTTGTGGATCGAAGACTCGAAGGTCCGCTGATCGACCGGACACCAGCCCGATTCATTCGCAAGTCCTGCGGTTTGCGCGAGGGTGCCGGCCTTCTGATGCGGGATCAGGTTGATCACGTCGCCCTTAAATTCCTCGAACGACCCCATTAAAGTACGGGTCTCGGGATCGATCGCCTCGATGATGCCGCCCTGCGCCCCCGAGACCCATTCGATCATGTCGCCGTAGTGCTCCTGCCAACCGGCCTGGAAGAGGCCCTGTTTGGAGAAGGCGTCCTTGGCGTCGAGGATCAGGATCTTGGATTTGGGCTTGTGGGTCGAGAAGTAGTGCGCGACCTGTGCGGCGCGCTCGTAGGGGCCCGGCGGACAGCGGAATGGATTCGGCGGCGCGACGATGTAGAAGACGCCGCCGTCCTCCATCGCTTCCAACTGTCTGCGCAGGATTTCGGTTTGTTTGCCGGCCTTCCAGGCGTGGGGGATTCGCTCGGCGACCGCCTCGGACATGCCTTCGATCGCGCCCCAGTCGTAATCGACGCCGGGCGAGACGATCAACTTGTCGTAGTTGTAGCGGTTGCCGCTCGCGCCTTTGACGAAGTGTTGTGCCGGGTCGATCTCGACGACGGTGTCCTGCATCACGGCGATACCGCGCCGAGTCAGCCCACGGTAGTCGAAGGTGAGGCTGGCCAGGTCGCGCTCGCCGCCGAGCACCTCGTTGCTGAGCGGACAGGAGACGTAGGCCGCTTCCTTTTCGATCAAGGTGACGCGGAGGTCCGGGTCCGACATCCGCAGATACTTGGCCGCGATGGCGCCGCCGTAACCGCCGCCGACCACCACCACACGGGCCTTCGGCGGGGTTGCGGCGTGGACGGCGAGCGACGGAGCGCCAAGCACGGCGGCCGTGGACAGCATGGAGGACTGCAGAAAGGTTCTACGGGTCAGTGTTTTCATCTCGTCGATCCTCCTATTTCTGACTCTCGTAGAAATGGGCCAAGGCCGCGATCTCCGCGTCCGAGAGATCCGCGACGCGGTTCCTCATCTTGCGCGGGTGGCAGCGCTCCCCGTCGCGACAGGCCTGCATGGCGTACTCCAGATAACCCGCCCATTGTCCGGCCATGCGCGGCGATTCCTTGTCCTGAGAGCGCCCGCCGTCTTGATGACAGCTCTCGCAATAGCGTTCGTGCAGGGCCGGGGCCTCGGCGAGTTGATCCGCGACGGCGACACGGTCGGTGGAAACCCAAGGCTGCGCGGCGTAGAAGCTTGCGATCGCGCTGATCTCTTGGTCGCCATAGCCCTGCATGATGCGGCCCATGATGGTCGAGGGTCGCCGACCGGTTTTGTAGTCGGTGAGCACCGCGACGAGATAGCCCTTGTCCATCCCGCCGATGGTGGGCATGACCTCCCCGGCGCTTGCGCCGAGCGTGCCGTGACAGCCCGCGCAGGTGTTGGCGAGCATGCCTTCGGAGCGGACCTCCTCGGCATGGAGCGGCAGGCTCGGGAGCGTCCCGATCAGGAGCGCGACGCACAGGGCGTGGCTCCGCGTGGATACTGGCATGGCACTCTCTCCTTTGGGTCGACAGGCCTCCGGGTTGCGGATGTCGAGATGGTTGCGACCGGAGGATCATTGTTGTTTTCGCAGCACCTTGAACGACTCCCGAGGGATCGGCCTTGATGTAGATCAAGGCCGATCCGTTCCGGAATCGGCATCGGCGGCACGGTGGGCGGTCCATCCGGCGCAAGTCCGATCGGAGGCAGTGTATTGACAAAGATCAACCATCCATCAACCGTTTGCTAAATTTGACTTGGATCAAGGACGCCAGGAAATCCTCTCGGCATCGTCCGGGCCGATAGGGGTGATCGCCAAGTCCGATGAGCGCACGTTGTTTTTTCGGCGCGTGTCGGTCGATCAGGCGGGGGGTCGTCAGCGCGAGAGCTCGCCGACTGGCCCAAGGACGGGATCCATAACTAAAGAATCCGGAGTGCACTATGAAGCAACATCCTCGCGGACCGAGTCCCGTGGGCCTGGGTCGGGTCGGTCTCGCCCGATTGGGTCTCGCCATCGGGCTTCTCACCCTCGCCGTCACGGTCGAGGCGGCACGTCCAACCGGTCAGGCAGGGGTCGACTGGGGGGATCCACGCGGTGAGGAGTGCGTGGATTGTCATATGACCGAGAACCCCGGTCTTTACTGGGAGTGGAACCACAGCGCGCACGGTCAGGCCGGCGTGCACTGTCTGGACTGTCATCAGCGTGAAGAAGGCGCGATCGATGCTTTCAAGCACGAGGGCGAGTTCATCTCCATCGTGGTGACGCCGAAGAACTGCTCGACCTGTCACCAGACCGAGTTCGAGGAGATGGACGGCTCCCATCACGCGAAAGCCGGTCAGATCCTGGGCTCGCTCGACAATCTGCTCGGCGAGGTCATCGGCGGACCCGCCGCGGTCAACGCCGGCTGCAAGCAGTGTCACGGCGGCGAGTTGGAGTTCTACACCGAAGGCAAGAACAAGGGTCGCCCGACGCCCGGGACCTGGCCCAACACCGGCATCGGCCGGATCAACCCGGACGGCAGCCTCGGCTCCTGCACGGCCTGTCACGGTCGGCATCGCTTCTCGCGGGCTCAAGCGCGCACCCCCGATACCTGCGGAAAATGCCATGTCGGACCGGATCATCCGCAGATCGAGGTCTACAACGAATCCAAGCACGGCATCATCTACCGCGCCAAGGTCGACGAGATGAACCTCGATTCACGCAAATGGGTCGCGGGTGTGGATTACTCGGCCGCACCGACCTGCGCGACCTGCCATATGAGCGCCGGACCGGGGATCGGGGCCACGCACAACGTCGGCGAGCGCATCTCCTGGACCCTGCGTCCGCCGATCTCGACCAAGATCAACTTGGTCAAACTGGAGAACGGACAGGAGTTCGATGTGCCCGAGGGTCAGCCGATTCCGGCGGTGGGCGACGAGGCGAAGGGCTCAAAGGTCATCGAGGTGCTGACTTGGAAGGATCGGCGCGCCAAGATGGAAAAGGTCTGCTTCGGCTGTCATGCCGAGAGCGTGATCACGGGCCATTACAAGCAGTTCGACGACGTGGTTGACCTCTACAACGATAAGTTCGCCAAGCCGATCGCGGCCATGATGGTTCGACTCAAGGATGACGGCTATATCACGGGTGCGCCCTTCGACGAGAAGATCGAGTGGACTTGGTGGGAGATCTGGCATCACGAGGGTCGTCGCGCGCGTCACGGTGCATCCATGAGCGGACCGGACTACACCTGGTGGCACGGCATGTACGAGGTCGCCCAGCACACCTACTTCAAATGGATCCCGGAGCTCAAAGAGGTGGTGATCAAGAAGGACGGCAATGAAGAGTTCGCGGTCGCCCTGCTGGAGGAATACTTCAAGCCGATCGACGGGCATGACTGGTATTTCAACGGCATGAGCAAGGATCAGCTCGATGTGGTCCGTAAAGGCTTCGAGGCGCGTTATGGCGAGGGATCCTTGAAGTAAGGCGCCGAGCGCTCGGCTGTAGGGGCGACTTAAGTCGCCCCTACATGACCTGCCGGCGACGCCGTGCCCACTCCCGATCAGCGATCATCCAAACCCCCTTCCGGTTTCAACCCTCCGCTCTCGCGTCCGGGAGCGCCCAGCCCCCGAGAGCCACCGATGCGCACGATTCCGATCGTCTTCCTTGCCCTGTTGCTGGTCTCGACAGCGACACTTGCCGCCGATGCCGAGGCTTTGATCCGAGACGGCGAGGCCAAGCTTCAGGCCGGGGAGCTTCCGGCCGCCGTCGCCGTCCTGCAGGAGGCGGTCGCACTGGATCAGACCTCGGCGCTGGCGCGACTGAGACTCGGCGGTGCGCTGTTGATGCAGCAGGAGTATCCGGGCGCGATTGAGCGGTTTCGCGAGACCCTGAGGCTGGACCCGAACAATGCCAACGCCTTTATCGGCATGTCGGTGGCCTATCTGCATAGCGGGCGTTACGGATTGGCACGCGCGGCGTTGGACGAGGCGATCCGCATCGACCCCGCAAAGCGCGAAGAAGCCGAGTCCTTGATCGCCTATATCGACCGGGCGATGGCCCGTGCCGATGCGGCCCCGGGCGAGATGCCCGCGGCGCATCCGGAGTGACCCACTAACTACTAAACACCCTTGCCACGCTGCAGTTCGGCGAACAGCGTTCTGTACAAGCTGGGGGGGTTTGCCAACCTTAATGAGCATGACCTGCTCTCGATCGACGGCACGGGCGACTTCTCCTCGCAGACGATCCACTGCGCGCAGTGAGGCGAGAAGCACCATCGCAACGGCACCACCGCCGATGATCAGCAGATGCTCGGCGCGGTGCTGGTGCATCCGCACTTCAAAGACGTCTTCCGGCTCGCCCCGAGCCGATCCTCAAGCCCGATGGGGTGACGAAAAACGACTGCGAGCGTACCGCGACCGCGACGCCGCCGGCCACGCCCGCCCAAACTACCCTATCTGATGCCGGTCGCGGCCTGTTCGGTCCGACTAAGCATAGGTCGTACCAACCACGAGCTGGACGCTCTTGCGTGATGGACTCGCCCCCAGATAGGGGCGTTCTGTGCGCGGTGAATAGATGCGTTCAAAGCGGTAGCCCAGAAAGTCAAACGACTCTTCCGGGAGTCGACAGAGGCGTGTGCTGCAGGGCCTCCTCCGCCTTGCCGCGCCCGGCAGAGGATCACCAGATGATCGGCATACGTCACGAGGCGACTGCCCAGGCGCTGCTCCAAACCCCGTTGTTTCCACCCGAGCACAAACCGGCGCATAGACAGGTTGGCCAGTAGGGTAGGATCGGAGATCCTTGTGGGATGCCGCGTCGCTGGGCACTGCGCCCCGCGCGGTAGCCATACTGCTCCCATGGGTAGGTCGGCTTCGAAAATCAGCTCCAACACCCGCATCGCGGCCGTCATGCAAACCCGATCCCGGAGGGTCGAGATGCCCAGCGGTCGGCTCTTGCCGTTGGCCTTGGGGATGAACACGCGCCTGATCGGCTGTGGTTAGTACGCCTCGTGCTTGAGGCTCTGCGCCAGTTTCCCGAGCCACCGCTCGGCCCCGTAGGCATCTATCGCCACGAAGTCCTCACGATCCACACCCAATCTCCTGTCCTGTTTTACCTCCCGCGCTTGTCTTGAACTGAGGCCCCTTCCCTCCACCGGCATCACCCGGTCACCTGAGTATTACGGGCATCTCCGCCACCCCAAAGCGCCCGGCCTGTCCCTCACGGACGTCCGGTTGGAGCGACAGTTGCCGGGTGGGACTTCACCCACTGGGAGAGCACCGCCTTTCCACGGCGCACGTTAAATTTGGGCAAAGGGCTCGTCGGAGGAGCGGGGGCGGACCAGGCCATTACAGAGGAGGGACTGATGCGTTGATTTCGGGCCAAAGCCAGACACACAATCGGCTCAATCCAGGGTCGGCTAATCCAGCGCCCGTCCCTCGCCGGCCTCCTCGTGCGTGCGCCCGTCGCGGATATGATAGATGCGCCGGAAGGTGGGGATGATCTTCTCGTCGTGGGTGACGACGATGACGGCGGTCCGATATTGCAGGGCCATCCGGTTGAGGATGCGGATGACAGCGAGGGCGCGCTCGCTGTCGAGCGGTGCGGTGGGCTCGTCGGCGAGGATCACCGGCGGGCGGTTCACCAGGGCGCGGGCGATGGCGACGCGCTGCTGCTCGCCACCGGAGAGTTGCGACGGCATGGCGCGCGCGCGATGCTCGACATCCAGTGCCGCGAGCAGCTCGCGCGCTCGCTCGCGCGACTCGCCGTTGGGGCGGCCCGCGAGCATCGGCAGCAGGGCAACGTTGTCGGTAACGTCCAGGAAGGGGATGAGATAGGGCGCCTGGAACACGAAGCCGATCTTGTCCCGACGCAGGGCGCGCAGATCGCGGATGCGCCAGCCGTCATCGTAGATGGGGTGATCGCCCAGGATCATGCGCCCGCCGGTGGGCTCGATCACGGCGCCCAGACATTTGAGCAGGGTGCTCTTTCCGGACCCCGAGGGCCCGACGAGCCCGACCACCTCGCCCGGGGCGACCGCCATGTCGACACCCTTGAGCGCGTCCACCGCGGTGTCGCCGCTGCCGTAGCGCTTGCGCAGCCCCTCGATAAGAATGCCTTGGGTGTCGTCAGCCACCGATGGCCTCCGCCGGATCGACCCGGAGCGCGGCGCGGATGGCGACCAGGCTCGCCAGCACGCAGATGATCACCACAACCAGGAAGCCGCGCGCGGCATCGCCGGGGAGCAGCAGGACGTATTTGGGGAAGATGGGCGCCCAGAGGGTCGCCACGGTCTTGCCGACGACAAAGCCGATCACCCCGAGCCCGACCGCCTGTTGCAGTATCATCCCGGCGATGGTGCGGTTACGCGTGCCGATGAGCTTGAGTACGGCGATCTCGCGGATCTTGCCGAGCGTGAGTGTGTAGATGATGAAGGCGACGATGGCCGCGCTCACCACCGAGAGGATCACCAGGAACATGAAGATCTGACGCGCGGAGGTGGCGATCAGTTTGGCCTGGAGGATCTCGTTCATCTCGGCGCGGGTGTAGACGGTCAGGTGCTTCCAGCGTCGGATGTCGGCGGCGACCTCATCGGCGTCGGCACCGGGCTCGAGACGCACCAGAATGGCGTTCACCGAGCTGCTCTGGGTCTGGGCGGCCAGCACAGCATCGAGCACCTCCGGTTGACCGGGTCGGTTGAAGACGGGGTTGGCCGCGGTGCGGCGGCGCTGCGCGATAATGGCGTCGTTGTCCTTGAGAAACTGCGCCTCCTGGGCGTCCTTCAGGGGGATGTAGACCATGGGGTCACCGCCCGAGGAGACCGCGCGCCGGGTCAGCCCGACGATGGTGTAGAGGTTGCGGCGGATGCGCACCTGCTCGCCGAGGCGAAAGCCGGTGGTCACGTCCGCGACCGCCTCGTAATGACTGCGCGTGAGATGGCGCCCGGCGACCAGAAAGGGCGGTTGGCCGGGCTCGCCGAAACCGCCGGGAACCACGCCGACGATCATGGCGCGGCGCTCGCGCGCGGCCTCGTCGCCGGCTGGACTGCCCGCCTGAACGCCGGTCTGATTCGGGGCGACCGGCCGCACCTGCATGGTGAGATAGGTGACGTTGGCCGCGCGCGCGACGCCCGGCAGGGTCAGGATGCCCCGGTAGAGATCGTCGGCGAGGGTGGACGGCTCTGCGTAAGGGCCGAGCGTGTCTTTCTGCACCGCCCAGAGGTCCGCACCGCTGTTGTCGAGCAGCACCTCGGCATCATCGACCATGCCGCGGTAGATGCCGGCCATGGAGAGCGTCACGCCGATCAGGAGCCCGAGACCCACACCGGTAAAGACGAACTTGCCCCAGGCATGGAGGATGTCGCGCCCGGCCAGGCTGATCATCGGGGCAGACCGGGGATCTGCTCGACGATCTCGACCCGACGGCTGGGCCTGAGCGGGACGCGCGAGTGCAGGATCACGCGATCGCCGGACACCAGGCCGTCGCGGATCTGGACCCAACCCTCCAGGTCACGCGCGCCGGTCTCGACCGCGACGAAGCGCGCACCGGCGTCATCCAACACCCAGACGCCGAGCTGGCCGTCGCGCCGGTGCAAGGCGGCATTGGGCAGCGCCGGGGCCGGTTCGAGCGGCTCCAGGGCCACGGTCACCTCGGCCAGCTCGCCGAGTCGGGGCAGCGGCTCGGGCAACGTCGAAAACGCGATCTTGGCGCGAAACTCCTCGGTGACGGCGTCGGCCCGCGGCTCGATCCGCAGCACCTCGCCGGGCAAGGTCTCCAGCGGCAGCGAACGCAGCGCGATGCGGGCCCCCAGATCGGCACGCAGCGCCCCGGCGCCGAGCTGATCGAAGCGGACATCGATCCAGAGACGACTCGGGTCGATCACCTCCACGACCGACTGTCCCGCCACGACGGTGCTAGCGGGCTCGGCGTCGCGCGAAACCACCAGTGCGTCTACCGGTGCGATCAGGCGCAGATTGGCCCGCTGCTGCACCAATGCCTCATGCTCCGCCCGGACCCGGACGAGATCCTGCTCGGCGGATTCCAGATTGGCTGCGGCCAGTGCCAGACCCGCCTCGGCGACCTGGGCCTCCTGGCGCTTGGCCTCAGCCGTATCCTCGCTGGCCGTGCGAGACAGCAGAAGCTGCTCGTAGCGGGCGACCTGGGCACTGGCGAAATCCCGCCGCGCCTGCGCATCGCCGACCTGGGCATGGGCCGCGACCACGCCGGATTCGGCGCGGTGCAGAGCCGCGTCCGCCGCGGCGACGCGGTCGTCGAGATCGACCGGATCCATCTCGCCGAGCAGTTGGCCGGCCTCGACCCGATCACCCACCTGCACCTCGACCCGCCGCACCCGGCCGGCAAAGGTCGGACCGATGCGGTAGGTGTAGCGCGCCTCGACCGTGCCCACTCCGAACAGGGTCGGGGTGACAGGACGCATCTCGACGGTGGTCAGGGTGACGGGCACCGGGGCCAGCGGACCCGATGTCAGCGCCAGCCAGAGGAAGGCGCCGATGAGCGGGACGAGCACCGCGAGCAGAAAGACGACACGCCGGCTTGGCTTGGGAAGGTTCATAGGAAGCTCAGAAGCAATGGCGAGCGACTCCGGGGAGTCGGTCGAGAAGGGTGTGTCGACGTCGGAAAACGCCTTGAAGACCCATCGGGGACCCGGAGTTGCGGAACGGCACGGGGATCGAGATCACAGGCCAATGCACGGGACAGAGACATTCCGAACGAAAGCGGACTTCCAGAACATCGCGCACCTCCCAAGTTGTATGAATCATGGGGATGGAGCCGCGCTTCGTCCTTGACTCAGGTCAAAGGTGCCGGGTGCCCGCTCTCCGTGAGAATCGATCCGCCGTGGGGACGCTCGCCATCGACCCTGTCGAGGAACAGCATAAGAAAGCGGGTGGCTCGGGCTCTTCGTGTGCCCGTGCTGTGGATCAGAAGCTTGCCCAGACCCGGAAGGCGAGGAGGTCGTCGACGTCCGCCAGGTTCTGGTTGGGTACCGCACTACCAGGCAACCCCGGGGCCTCGAAGTCGCGGAACTGGTAGTCGGCCAGCACCCGCACCTGTTTGTTGAAGCGGTAGGTCAGACCCAGGGTCAGGGTGTCGAAGCGGCGCTCGGTCAGGGCGCTCGCGGTGGCGCGGTTCAGGCGATCGAAGCGAGTGCGCAGCTCCAGTTTCCCGAAGAGGGTGTAGCCGCCATCCAGATACCAGCCATCCGCCTCCTCCTTCGGCAGAACCTCATAGGAGGCGACCAGATTGCCATTGTTGCTGACGGCTCCCGGCACCGCGGCGCCATCCGTGCCGTTGA
The DNA here is from genome assembly GCF_041903745.1 of Thiocapsa sp. C2-2m. Lineage (NCBI taxonomy): Bacteria > Pseudomonadati > Pseudomonadota > Gammaproteobacteria > Chromatiales > Chromatiaceae > Thiocapsa > Thiocapsa sp. C2-2m. The sequence continues at coordinate 57,314 of NZ_JBBWVD010000014.1, forward strand.
AGATCATTCCGTCGGCCTTAATCCACTCCGCTGCCGCGCGCCAGGGCCCGCGGCGGAAGGTGGCGCCCAGCCCGTAGCGCTCGCGGTCGAAGTCTTGCTTCGTCTGTGCCAGCCCGGCGCGAACTTCGCGCTCCCCGTCCTGGTGCCAGGCGAAGAGCTTGAGCCCCTCGCGGAAGGGGCCGGTGCCGCCGAAGACAAGCTCCGAGCTCCAGTAGAGGTGCCACTCGGGCTGCCCGCTCGACCAGCCGTTGTAGATCGCAAGCCCGGTGCCGGTGCCCGCCATCAGGGCATAAGTGTGCTCCCAGGCGCCGGTCGTGAAGGCGTCGAAGACTTGAATACCGGTGTCGCGCCAGCCGCTCGCCGGGCCCGTCGGGTCGTTGGCGTCCCGGCTGGGCAGCCCGTCGCTGTCGAACGGCAGCTCGTTCACCATCTGGCTCCCGACACTGGTCGGGTTGATGTAGTCCCGCACGATCACGGGGGTCATACCCTCCTCGGAGCCGGGCATGAAAAACTGACCGATGCGGATCCGTGCATGGGGGATCCGGTTCAGGGTCAGGCTCACATCGGTGAACTTGACGTTCGGGGTCCCGTTGGCGGAGATGGCGTTGTCCCCCGCCAGAGGTGAGATCCAGTAGTTCAGCTTGCCGTCGAGGAGCCGGCCACGCACTCCCAGACGTGCATAGGAGAACTGAAGGACGGAATTCTCCTCGAGCTTGGGTGGGATCTGGTTCAACACCATCGGCTGTCCCTGCCAGGGACCCGCAGGGAGGTGGCTCCCGCTGGTCTGCTGCTGGTCGATACCGACGAAGCCGAAAGCCTTGTAGGCGGGGGCCGTGGCGGGCTCGGTGCCCTGGAGCATGATCCAGTTGGTCGCCATGACAGGGGTGGCCGGGGTAAGAGCGACCCCCAAAACGGCGGTGATGAGAAATCGATGGGCGAGGGTAAGGGTTGTCATGTCGAGCGCCTGCAAATGAACCCGAGGTGTGTCTTGCTGATCCGCTAGACGATCACTTCGGTGTCGTGTGACGCGGGTCGCTTTCGCCCCTCCGTCACGCCTCAGAAATAAATTGAGCACCGAATCTAATCGTTGTCGTTCTCGTTGTCGTAATCGACAACGAGAATCCAGGCAAAGGTATTCTCTGGTCGAGTGATGTTACCTCATTGTTAAACCGTTCCTATTCGATCATCACCTTAACCGACGCCTTGGCGGCCGCCTTGGGCAGCGTCGGCGGCGCGACCGTCAGGGCATCGATCTCGGCCTGATCGAGCTGCTCCTTGCCGCCACCGCAGGCCATGATCTGGGCCTGGACGTCGCCCTTGATCTTGCGGCTGTGCTTGGCCTTCCAGTCGGTGCCGCCCTCGGCGACGCGGGTGCGTTTGGGGTCGAAGTGGAAGTCAACCTTCTTCTTGGACTGCGGACCCCAGTAGTTGACCTTGCCCAGATCGTAGAATTTGCGCTCGAAGCCGGCCTTGAGGAACGCCTTCAGACAGCCGAGCAGATAACGCCGCCGCTCGCCGCTGCCGGCCCAGGGATAGGAGAAGAACGCCTTGTGCATGTAGAAGCGGCGATAGTTGTGCATCACGCGGTCGAGCAGCTCGGCACGATCCATGGCGGCCGGCTTGATGATGGGCGTGACGAAGTTGTACTTCTCGTAGTCGAAGATCTCGACCTTGTCGCCCAGCTCGCGGAAGAGATCCGTGAACGGCCAGGGGGTGTACATGGCCCAGTTGGCGAGGTCCGGTTTCCAGTCGCGCGCCATCTGATAGGTCTCTTCGAGCGTCTCGGCGGTCTCGTTCTCGAGCCCGACGATGAACTGTGCCTCGGTGAGGATGCCGGCATCGCGCAGCAGAGCGATGGCCCGTTTGTTGTCGGCGACCGTGGTCTCCTTGTTGAAGCGGTCGAGCTTCAATTGGGCCGCGGCCTCGGTGCCGAGCGAGACATGAATAAGGCCGGCCTTGCGATAGAGCGGCAGCACGTCCTCGTCACGCAGGATGTCGGTGACGCGCGTGTTGATGCCCCAAAGGATCCCGAGATTGCGCGCGATCAGCTCCTCGCAGAAGGCGATGAACTTCTTGCGATTGATGGTCGGCTCCTCGTCGGCGAGGATGAAGAAACCGACGTCGTGGTCGCGCACCAGGGTCTCGATCTCGTCGACGACCTTCTTCGGATCCCGGATGCGGTAGTCGCGCCAGAACTTCCACTGCGAGCAAAAGGAGCAGGTGTAGGGACAGCCGCGGGCCATGTTCGGGATGGCGACGCGCTTGTTGAGCGGGATGTAGTTGTACTTATCCCATTCCAGCACGCCCCAGTCGGGGGTGATGGCGTCTAAGTCCTTCACGGTCGGGGCGGCCGGGGTGGCGATGATCTTGCCGTCGACGGCGTAGGCGATGCCCTTGACCTTGCCGCGCTCCTCGGGCCAGCGGCCTTCGTCGATGGTGCGGACCAGATCGACGATGATCTCCTCGCCCTCGCCGCGCACGATGGCATCGATCCAGGGCGCCTCGCCCAGGACCTGCTGATACATGAAGGTGGCATGCACGCCGCCGAGCACAGTGACGATCTTCGGGTCGACCTCCCTGACGATCTCGAGCAGGCGCTGGGCCTTGTAGATGGAGGGTGTGATGGCCGTGCAGCCGACGACGTCGGGGCGATACGCGACGATGGCGGCGCGGACCTGCTCCTCGGACAGATCGTTGGTCATGGCGTCGACGAAGCGCACCTCGGTGAAGCCCGCGGTCTTGAGCGCACCGGTGAGATAGGCCACCCACGCCGGCGGCCAATTGCCGGCGATCTCGGCGCCGCCCGAGTGATAGTTTGGGTGGATGAAGAGAATGCGCATGCGTCGAGCCCCCGGCCGATGGTGAGTGTCAATGCAGATTGACAGTCGGCCTCCTGATCTTCCTTGACACAGGTCAAATCCGCCCGGGTGACTCGGATTTGCATGTGTTGCCGTCGCGTTCGCGGTCGATACGATCTGACCTAGGTCAAGGAAGCACTGCCCCATGCCGGGACAATGCCTGAGCATTCAACCGGAGGATTCGCCATGACCGACTCGATCGCCACCTTTATGACCGACGACCATCAGCGCTGTGACCGCCTGCTCGCCGCCTGCGAGCAGGCGGTCTCGGGCGGCGATTGGACGCGACTCGCGGAGCACGACAAGGCTTTCTCGACTGCGTTGCTCGGCCATTTCGACATGGAGGAGCAGGTGCTGTTTCCGGAGTTGGTCGCCGTCAGCCCATGGGCCTCCGGGCCGACCGCCATAATGACCATGGAGCACGGTCAGATGCGCTCCTTGGTGGAGGAGCTCAACGAGGCGGTCGGCGAGCAGGATGCGGACGCCTGTCTCGGAATCCTGGAGACGCTCCATCTGGTGATCCAGCAACACAACTCAAAGGAAGAAGGCATCCTCTATCCGATGGCCGAGGAGAATCTGGGCGACCAGACCCCGGATATCCTCAACCGGCTAAAGGCGGCATGAGCAATGGACAGAACACTCGACGTCAGCGATCTTCCCGCCCCGGAGCCGATGGAGCGGATTCTCGATGCGCTCGCAGAGCTGCCACCTGGCGACCGCCTGTGCGTGCTCCATCGTCGCGAGCCTTATCCGCTCTATGACATGCTGCGACGCATGGGCTACCGCTGGGAGAGCAGCGCAGAGGACGATCGGTATCGTATCCTGATCTCACCCATGCCGGAGCGTCAGCGTCCGGTCAGTCGATTCCGGCAACAGGGCGCGGGCCGTTTTTAAACCTCGCGCGTTGGGCCATGCGGTGTTCAGTGCTCGGATTCCCGGTTCCTCCCTGCCGACCGGCTTCGGAGCTGCGCGGTTTAAAAAGATCAATCGATTCATTTTTTTGAACCGCGTCGCGCCAATGGCCTCAGGTGTCGGCGACGCCAAGCCCAGACGACAAAGCGACGTTACTCACTCAAAACGCGGTTCATAAAATGATGGACACGGGCGGACTTTCTCTCGACCAGGCCCCGCCGATCGATATCCCCGCGCGGTTTTTTCTCACTGCGCCGCTGTTCGCGATCGCCGCCGGGCTGCTCTTAGCCTGGCAGGGACCAACCCTCCTGGTCTCGCGCTGGATGCCCGGCGCACTTGCCGCGACTCATCTGATCGCCATTGGTTATCTCGGCCTGATCATGTGCGGTGCTCTGTTGCAGATGCTGCCCGTGGTCGCGGGTGCGCCGGTCCCGGCGGTGCGGTTGGTCGGCACGCTCACCCATCTGCTGCTGACCGGCGGTGCGGCGGCTTTACTGCTCGGCGGGGTCTCTACAGGACTGGGCTTTCTGGTCTTCGTGGTCCCCGTCACCATCGCTCTGGCGGGGGCGCGCGGGGTGCCCGGCACGCTGCTCGCCTTGCGCACTGCGGCCATTTCGCTGGTCGTGACGGTGATCCTGGGTCTCCTGCTGGTCGCCGTTGTCCTGGGTTGGATCCGACTACCGGACGTTGCCCGGACGGTCGACGTGCATGCCGCCTGGGGCCTGATGGGATGGGTCGGACTGCTCGTCATGGGCGTGGCCATTCAGGTGCTGCCGATGTTCTATGTGACGCCGGCCTATCCCACGCCGATCAGGCGGTGGCTGGCTCCCGTTCTCTTGATCGGGATCACCGGGGCCAGTGTGGCCTGGCTCTTCGGCGATGAGCGTCTCGGCCGGATGCTGTTCGGTGCCGCCGGGCTGGGTTTCGTGGGCTTTGCCGTGATGACGCTGGTGCTGATCCGCCGCCGACAGCGGCCGCGGCTCGATCCGACGCTGATCCATTGGTGGTCGGCGATGCTGAGCATCGGCATGGCCGCCGTCGCCTGGGCCTTCGCGGCGCCGCCGACGCTGGTCGGCGTGCTGCTGCTGGTCGGGCTCGGCGTCGGCCTGCCGGCTGGCATGCTGTTTAAGATCATGCCGTTCTTGACCTGGTTTCATCTGCAGCACCGCCAACTCGCCGCCAGGCGCTTTGATCTGCGCATCCCCCACATGGGCAGCCTGCTGTCGATCCCTTTGGCGCAGGCGCAGGTCGGCCTCCATCTGCTCGCACTGGGACTGCTCTGTGGATCGGTCTTCGTTCCGGCGCTGGCGCGACCGGCGGGCCTGGTCCTCGCGCTGTCCTCTGCCTTGCTGCTGGGCTTGCTGATCGGCGTTGCACGCACCTATCGGCGTATTGACGCACGCCTTGCGCTGACGGACGACGCGGCCTGCGTCTGAAAGGGCTCATCTTCAAGCCAAGCCGGATATACTGAATCCGGGATGACGGATGGGGTTCTCGTGCGGCCGATCCATCCGCCGTTCCTGCTGCGACGGCCGCATCCTTACTTTTGGCGACACGACGATGTTCAAAGAAGAACGCACCGAATCCCGCTTCGACTGGTCGATGCTCGGCAACCTCGACGAGGGCCGCCCCAATCTGGGCGATTCCATGAACGTGGCCGTCTACCGGCTGATGCAGTTCACGCTGCGCGACGTTCTGATCCAGAGAATCGGCGTCTCGGAGGCCGATCATCTGTTCTACGACGCGGGCAAACGCGCAGGCGAAGAGTTCTACAAGAACGTCCTGACGCAAAAGCACGACTTCCAGGCTTTAGTGGCCGATCTTCAGGATTCGCTCAAGCAGCTCAATATCGGCATCCTGCGCGTGGAGAAGGCCGATCTGGAGCAACTGCGGTTCACGCTCACGGTTGCGGAAGATCTCGATTGCTCCGGTATCCCGGTCTGCGGCGAGCAGGTCTGCACCTACGATGAAGGCTTCATTCACGGACTGCTCACATCCCACACGGGCCGCGAGTTTCAGGTCCGCGAGGTCGATTGCTGGGCATCCGGCGATCGGGTTTGTCGCTTCGAGGCACTGGCGCTGTGACGGCTGAGCGGAGCCACCGCGCATGATCCAGGTCGATGTCGGCGATCTCGATCGGCTCACCGAGGCGAGCTATCGGATCCTGCGCGGCGAGAAACCGCCGCTTCTGGAGCTGCCGCCCGAGTACCCGGCCAACGAGTTTCGTCAATTCGTCGAGTACTTCAACCGGCTGATCGGCGAATACACCCTGTTCGCCGATTTCATGTATGCGATGGCGCGCGGCGAGCTGGACTACGAGCCGCCGGCCAGCAAGATGCGCGTCGTGCAGTCGTTCAAGAGCCTGCAGGCCAATCTGCGTCATCTCACCTGGAAGACCCAACAGATCGCCGCCGGCGATCTGACGCAGCGGGTCGACTTCATGGGCGACTTCTCGGCCGCCTTCAACGAGATGACACGCCAGTTGGAACAGGCGTTCGCGGATTTGAGCGTGGAGAAAGAGCGCTCGGATCAGCTCCTGCTGCGCGTGACCGACAGCATCCAGTACGCCCAGCGCATCCAATCGGCGCTGCTGCCGGGGGATGCGGCCTTCGCCCCGGCCCAGGTCGATGGCTTCAGCATCTGGTTGCCGCGCGACATTGTCGGCGGGGATATCTTCTGCGTCGAAACCTGTCCCGCCGGCGTGCTGGTGGCGCTTTTGGACTGCACCGGTCATGGCGTGCCCGGCGCCCTGATGTCGATGCTTGCAGTGGCCGGGCTGCGACGCCTGATCCAGGACGAGGCCTGCCATGCGCCTGCCGATTTACTCCACGGCATGAATGACTGGGTCAAAACAACCCTGCGACAGGAAACCGACGCGAGCCCGTCGGACGACGGCCTGGATGCGGCCATCTGTCTGCTGCGTCCGGACGCGGGTGAGCTGATCTTCGCCGGCGCGCATCTGCCACTCTACCGTGTGCGCGACGGCGCGGTTGATGTCGTCCGCGGCGACCGGCCGAGTCTGGGCTACAAACGCTCACGCAGTGACGTCGTCTTCACCAGCCACAGCTTGCCGCTGGAGCCGGGCAGTGTCTTTTATCTCTGCTCGGATGGTCTCCTGGATCAGCCCGGTGACCCGGGCGGACTCCCCTTGGGCCGGTCGGGCTTTACGCGGATCGTCGAGGCGGTCTGGGATCAGCCGCTCGCGACGCAGCGGGCGCAGATCGAGGCGGCGTTCCTTGCCCATGCGGGCGAGCACGAGCGGCGTGATGATGTGACAGTGCTCGGTTGGCGGGCGCTTGGTTGAGCCGGCGGGTTGAATCGGCGAGCGTCGAGCGCCGATCACTCGGCAAGGTGTGCGATCACCCGATTGCGCCCGCTGCGCTTGGCCTCGAAGAGGGCCTGGTCGGCCAGCTTGAGCAGGGCCCCGATGGCGACCTGGCTGGTCGGCAGGGTGCAGGTGCCGATGCTCACGGTAAAGTTCAGCATCGTGCCGTCCGGCATGGGGAGATGGGTTTGCTCGATGCTCCGGCGCAGCCGCTCGGCCACGTCCTGCGTGTTCTGCGGGCTTGAGCTCGGGAGCAGGATCGCGAACTCTTCGCCGCCGAGTCGGCCGATCAAATCGCCTTCGCGAAACTGCTGGCGACACAGACGCGATAAGGCCCGCAGCACCTCGTCGCCGATGTCGTGGCCGTAGCTGTCGTTGACGCGCTTGAAGTGATCGGCGTCCAGCATCAAGAGACCCATGTGCTGGTCCGATCGGCGACGACGTTGCAGCTCGTGCTCGCACAGCTCCAGAAAATGTCGACGGTTCAGCAGACCGGTCAGACCGTCGGTGGTGGCCAGATAACGCAGCTCGTCCACCATGCGCTTGCGCTCGGTGATGTCCGAGAGGATGCCCTCGACGATCATGGTCGGTGCGCCGTGGTCATCTGAATGGGCATGGGCGTTGATTTCGACCCAGATAATGCTGCCGTCTTTGTGGAGCATTCGGGTCTGCAGGCGCGTCGTGCTGCCGTGCTCGGCCAGGTTGGCGATGAAGCGCTCCTTCTCGAACGCGTCAAGGAAGGGCCAGAGCTCGTCTTCTTCGTGAACTCGCAGGAACTCCAGCGGGGTGCCGTAGCCCAGTGTGCGCGCCATCGCCGGATTGACATCCAGGAACCGGCCACTCAACTGCGCGATGAAGATCCCTTCGCTCACGTTGTCGAAGAGCGAGCGATACTTGAGCTCGCTCTTGCTTAGCCGGTCGTTGAGATGATTGAGCTCGATCTGCATGCGGTCGCTGACCTTGATCAGCGAGCGCACATGACGCAGCAGACGGCCGTATTGGCGGGTCAGCTCGCCGAAGGGTTCTGCTCCGGCGCCAAGCTCGCCGGACGCCAGGAGATCCTCGGCAACCCGTAAGGTTTGCTCCTCGCCGTCGAGCAATCCCGGGGCAGGCGACGTCACGGGCCGGCCTCGATCTCGACGAGCCGGAACTCCACCGCGGTCAGCTCTTCACTGAAATCCTCGCCGCACTCCAGCGCCGACTCGTTCCGCGAATCGTAACGCCAGGTCACGCGGATCGACGCGCCTTTCTGTGCGGCGAGATCCAACAGATCAAGCAGATTCAGGATCACCTTGGTGCTGCTGCTGTTGAGATAACCGATCTCAAGCTCGACCTCGACGGGCTCTGCGGGGCGCAGGGCGTCCAGCAGTGCCTGCACCCAGGCGAAGACCGGGGCGTAGAAGGCCGCGGCATTCTCCGGATAGGACTCGCCGCGCAGCGTCAGGCGACGCGCCACGGCATCGAATCGGATCTCCGGCGAGGAGCGCGTTGCTTCGATGATTAAGTCTTCCATTCCGATAATCTCGTGTGCGTCAGATCATGACGCTCAGGCTGAAGAAGGCAAACCGATCATCGATATCGGTCAAGGCGTAGACCAAAGGCCCACTGGATTTGCGCGCCATCTCGATTAGACCCAGACCGCCGCCACCGGCCGCGGTCAGCGGCTCGCGCATCTGCCGGCGTTGCAGGACTTTGAGCTCCGCCTTGTCGAGCCCGTTCAGATGCTCCAAATGCGCGACCAGGCCAGGCGCGTCGCCGCGGTCGATCAGATTGCCCGAGCTGACGATATAGTGACCGGCGTTATGGGCAATGACGACGATGCCTGAATAGCGCAGTTGGGCATGATCCGGATCCTGGTCCCAACGCTTGATGTAGTTGCGCACATTCTGCGCCTGCTCGATATAGATCGCGAAGACGTCCATGAGCGCGGAGCCCGTCGGGCTGGCGTCCCCCAGATAGTTCTTCATCGCATGACCGAACTCTTCGATGATGCTGTGCGAGAAGGGACCACTGAAGCTCATCAGGATGCCCTGATGGCTCAATTGGCGTTGCAGTTGAACGAGATCGAGCTGATCCATTGTCGTGTCTCGGGGTCGGGTCTAGACGGATCCGGCATTGCGACGACATCGCGTCGAGAAGCGCGCCCGGTCTTTCCGGCTCCGACAGGAGGCGGCAGGCGATGTGTCGTGGCGGCTTAGTATAGACACTCGGATGTCCGGGTGTCGAAGGGGTGTCGAAGAGATGGCGGGCGGGTGACAATCCCAAATCTGTCGCTTGCCCGGACCGCCGACTTCAGTCGGCGCCTGCGGCAATCCTCGCCGACTGAAGCCTGCGGTCCCTGGGGCCTGGACGCGCTGTAGTGAGCCCCAGTGGTGGTCCCGGTTGTGGCCTTAGTGCTCGCCCTTGGTGCGTAACAATCCGGCGAGGCGGTTGCCTTGTTTCTGCGGACCACCGCGCGGAAAGAGCCGATGCAGATAGCGGTTGCTGCCCTTCTCGCTGCCCCAGACGGTGCGGAAATGGGTAATCATGTCGCGCACAATGGCCTGGGTGCCATGCTTGGCATAGCTGGCTCTGAGGAAACGGATGATCTCCCAGTGCTCGGCGTTGAGCTCCAGCCCGTCGTCCGCCGCCAGGGCTCGGGCGAACTCTTCGGACCAATCCGACGGATCGACCAGGTAGCCTTCGCTGTCGGTGAGGATCGCGCGGTCACCGACCTGGATGCTGCGCGTGGTCATGTTCGGATAGGCATTGCTGCCGGAGGGGAACTCGCCCGGCAAGCCCTTCGAGTTGTGCTCGGATTGGGTAATCGACCAAAGCTCGATCGGGATCTCGCCGTCGAGGCGACCGTCGAAACGCTCCACACCGGACACCAGCACCTTCCCGCTGGTCGGCGGAAGATCGAAGCGCGCCCAGCCCGCACGATCGGTGAGGACAGGCGCCGTCTCGGACCCGTCCGCATCGAGCTTCAGGACCACGGGTGTACGTTTCAACGGTTCGTTCGTGACCTTCATGGACACCTTTACGTCAATCATGGTCTCGTCTCCGACTCCATCGATACTTTGTCGATATCATCAAATTAGCCTCTACTTGAACCCGAGACAAACAAATCCTTTCGGCGGTAGATATCGGGTTTCTCGATACCAAAGGACTTAAGCCGCGTTTGCTCAAGCCCGTGCGGATTGATACAAAGGCGGAACAACATGAGACGAGCGCATGCCATGCGGAACGCGGCTTATGGACATTGACCAGGTCAGAACCTTCTTGGCGGTGGCCGCACACGGGAGCTTCCAAGAGGCCGCCAACCGCGTGCACGTCACCCAATCCACGGTCAGCGCGCGCATTCAGGGTCTCGAGCATTATCTGAACGCTCGGCTGTTCGTGCGCAACCGCTCGGGCGCGACACTCACCCCCGCGGGCCGACGCTTTCTTCGGCATGCGAAGACGCTGGTGTTGACGCTTGAGCAGGCACGCCACGACGTCGGTCTACCCAGCCGCTTTCGGGCCAGCATCACGATCGGCGCGCGTATTGCCCTTTGGGACGGCTTCCTGCCGCTCTGGGCCGGACGGATGCGCGAGCAGGCACCGGATGTCTCGATCAGCAGCGAGATCGGTTTCGAGGACGACCTGATGAGGCGCATCGTCGAGGGCACCCTGGACCTCGCCTTGATGTACACGCCCCAGCACAGCGCCGGCCTTCAGGTCGAGCACCTATTCGACGAAACCCTGATCCTGGTGACCAGCGATCCGAGGCGCACCGAGCTCGACGACGGCTATGTCTACGTGAACTGGGGGCCGACTTTTTATGCCCAGCACAGCAAGGTCTACCCGAATCTGGAACGGCCGGCCCAGATGGCCAATATCGGCTGGCTGGGTCTGCAGTTGATTTTAGCCAACGGAGGGACCTGCTTCGTCCCGGAGCGCGTCGCCGCAACTTACGTTCGTGCGGGATGCCTGCACGTCGCACCGGAAAGCCCGCGGTTTCTGTTGCCGGCCTACGTGGTCTATCCGTTGGAGAGCGAGTCGCCCGTTCTCGATGCAGCGCTTTCGACCCTGCACGCCGTCATCGCGGAACGCTCGCCTGCCGACGGCGGCACGCCGACGGAATGCACGCCCGAGCCGCTCGCCACCGGGCACGACCAGCTCCCCGAGCCTGTTGGTCCGCCAAGCTCAGCTCGCGAGATGCGGCAGTCGTGACCGACCCGCGCTCGCTTGCCGAACGGGTCAGATCAGCCTGCCTGCAGGCGGCATCGGCAGCCTATGAGCAGGCCGGCATTAGCGGACTGTGCGGCGAGGGCCGTTGGGAGCTTGCGCTCCAAGCGATCAAAGGGCTCGATGTCTCGGCTTTACTCGAAACCCCGTTATCCGAGGGTTCCATTCTCAAAACGGAGCAACGACCCATGCAGCGCATCGAAGCATTGCGGCGCCTGTCGAGCGAACATCACAGCGGCCTGGTCATCGCGCGGCGGGCGCGTGAGCAAGCCGGGGCCTCGGGCGATCGCGAGGCCGCTTGGGCGGACCTGAGGCAACGCTTCGCCGATGAGCTACAGCCTCATTTCAAGCTCGAAGAGCGCGGACTGCTGCCGGCATTGCGTGCGGCCGGTGAGGAGATGCTGGTGGAGCGTACCCTGGACGAGCATCTGAGGATGCGGACCTTGATCGCGACGGGCGGATCCGACGCCCTGACCGCATTCGCGGAGATGCTCACGGATTACATCCGGTTCGAGGAAAAGGAGTTGTTCGAGACCGCACAGCTTGCCCTGGGGGCAGAGGAACTGGAGCGGATCCAAGCGCTTCACGATCATGAGCCCGCGCCGGTCTGCCGCACTTGATCTCCGTCAAGGGATTGGAATCCCCTTGCGCTATGCTGAAAAGCGAGCTTGGTTTTGATCCGGATGATAAAAAAGAGGAGGCGTCGGCGACCCGAGCGCATCCGCGAAGACACCGACCCCGCCGAAGCCTGGGATGCCTCGCATGAAATTTCCGATCCTGACCGGTCTGTTGCTGATATCCACGGGTCTCGCTTTCGCAGATTCGGCCGATCAGGCCGCGTCGAACGAGATCGGCTTCGTGGAGGTCCGGACGTTGGGAACGCTGAACGGCCAGGCGCTCGCCTGTCGGCAGTTCGATGCGTCCAGCGAGGCGAAGGCATTGATGATCGGCCATGCCCCCAAGACCCGCCGCTACGGAACCCTCTTCGAGACGGCGACCAACGCCGCCTTCCTCGCGGCGACCAAGGACGGGACGACCTGCCCGACCGAGGCCGATCTGGCTGCGCGATTGGCGGAATCGGCGTCAGCACTGAAGGCGGTTTTCCCCGAACACGCGAATCCGGAGCACGCGAATCCGGAACCGCCCGGCGCCGAGACGTCCCTGTCGAACGACGAGACCGGATCATGAGGATCCCCGTCGTCGCTCCGCTGGTTGCAGCGCTGCTTCTGACCGCCGGCATGGCCACGGCATCGGTCGACGCCGCCGATGCGCCCGCCGCCGACGAGTCCCCGCCGAGCGGACGTTACCTCCTGATGGACGCCAACGGGCGTGCGGTCACCAACGCCGATTTCCCCGGCCAATTCCAGCTCATCGCCTTCGGCTATACCTATTGCCCGGACATCTGCCCGACCACGCTGGTCGAGGCGGCGGCGATCCTGAAGCGGTTAGGCGATCGTGCGGATCGCGTCCAGCCGATCTTCATCACGGTCGATCCGCAGCGCGATACCCCGCAGGTGCTGGCGACCTATACCGCCTACTTCCACCCGCGCATCATCGGCCTGACCGGCTCGGCGTCGCTCATCGCGCGCGCCGCTCAGAACTTCAACGCCCGTTTCGAGAAGGTCAGCGAGCCGGGTGCACCGGCTGACCGCTACCACGTCGACCACAGCGCTGGCATGTATCTGCTCGGCCCCGACGGAAGCTATATCCGTAAGTTCGGTTACTCGACACCGGCCGCCGAGATTGCCGAACGGATCGAGATGCTTCTGGACGAGACGCCGATAGCGCGCGTGCAGTGACGGGGATGTGGCACCGCACGTAACGTAAAGCGTCCTTTGGCGATCCCGAAGGCGCCGCTAAAGCTCGGCGAGTCGCGCCTCAAACGTCCGGCGCTGCATGGGATCGATCCTCTTTGCCGGTTTTTTGATTCTCTGGCCTGAGTATAACCCTTTGATCAAATTTGATTGAATGTCCCGTGCCAAGCGGTCACATCGAATCGCCGACATGCATCGGCAGACTCCTATTTTGCGGTCGCACCGCTTCCCATCCCAGGCAGGCCAGCCAAATCGAGCGCGGGATGGGTTTTTCGCCGTCACGGTAGTAGATCAACATCCGTCGCGAGATCCCCAGCGCCTCGGCCCCCTCCTCGAGGGTCAGTCCGTTGTCGTGCAGCCAGGACCAGATACGCTCATGACCGATACCGCCGGCCTGCTCCACCGCAAGATGTCTCAGGTTATCCGATCCCAGGTCGAGCTCGCCCTCGATCCAGTCCACCGAGCGGCCGGCAAAGCCAGGCGTCGCAAGGACGAACAGCTCTTCATCCTTGATGGGCGCGAGGAAGGCACTCGTCTGGATGCGCTCGCTCAGGTCGACCTCGAAAGTCTTTCCATCGGCATAGGTCAGGCGTAAGCGGTAGCTCGGGAGTGGTTCCACAGCCGTTAACACGAAGTGATCTTGGCTCATCGCTGCAACTCCTCGAAGGTGTCGGCCAGCATGTTCCGATTCGCTTCGGCCCAGGCCAATACGTTGACGATCTCGCGGGCGACCACCTTGCCGTGGACGATCTTGATGTCTGCGATCGTCACCAAAGCCTCGCGGCCATCATTCATCACAACGTGGAAATGCGGCGGCGGATGATCATTGGCGTTGATGCGCACCCGACACTGAGCAAAGCGTTCGATCACTGGCATGAGGTGATAGTAGTGCAACCATTGCATCGCCACAAACACCGATTCCGACGCGAGACCGCATTCGGGCCTGATGTCATGCGGATCCGGGGCGATCTGTCCTCCTAAACTGAGTCCGGAGCGAGATGCTAACTTTCGAGTGATTTCGACGTTTGGCGCATCCACGGCCCTTAGCGGGGAACGCGGTTTAAAATTCTATATTTTTTCATATCTTAAACCGCGCCAGCTCCAGCGGCCGCCAAGTCTGCCGAGACCGATCCCATCCAAGAACATCGCATACCGCGTTGGGCGCGGTTTAAGCCGTCAGCCGCGCATAAAGAACCGGGAGCTGCGCAGGAAGCTCTGTTGGCCGGCGGATGACGACATAGCCGCCGGTGCCGAAGAGGTGGGGGAGATAGTCGTTGCCGCGCTCGTCGATGGTGACGCAGAAGCAGGTCAGGCCGATGGCGCGGGCTTCCCGGACGGCGCGGCGGGTATCTTCGATCCCGTAACGGCCTTCGTAGCGGTCGAGGTCGTTGGGCTTGCCGTCGGAGAGGATCAGCAGGAGCCGACGGCCGCCCGGCTGCGCGGCGAGCAGGCGAGTCGAGTAGCGTATGGCGGCGCCCATGCGGGTGTAATAGCCGGGTTTGACGGCGGCGATGCGCCCGCGCACGCCGGCGCCGTGCGGCTCCTCGAAGTCCTTGAGACTGTGGATCCGCACCGGATCGCGTCGGCGCGAGGAGAAACCGAGCATGCCGAAGCGATCGCCGGTCGCGGCCAGGCTCTCGGCGAAGAGAAAGAGACTGTCGCGGATGACATCGATGACGCGTGCTCGGTCGTCGACCCAGGTGTCGGTCGAGAGCGACAGATCCGAGAGCAGCAGACACACCAGATCACGCGCCCCTTTGCGCATGTCGCGATAGAGTCCGTCGCCGTGAGTGCCGGCACCGGCATGGCGATCGGTGGCGAAACGCAGATAGGCGTCCAGGTCGATCTCCTGTCCATCGGATTGGCCGCGCTGCCACACCCGCGCCGGTGCGAGGGCCTGAAACTGGTGGCGCAGCCGATGGGCCGTGCGGCGCAGGCGCTCGGGTAGCTCGCAGGGTGTGGCGTCCGCGGCGATGAGCGGGATCACGCGACATTGATTCGGGCAAAGTGTGCCCTTTCGCCAGTCCCACTCGGGTAACAGGATCCCCTCCGAGAGGACCAGGTCGTCCTCGGACTCGGCCGGCAGGTCCAGATCGAATTTCAGACGTGCGCCGGATGCCTTACGGTCGCGCGCGACCGAGATGCGATCCAGATCGGCGGCGGCGGTGCGGGCACGCTCCAGGTCGTCCTCCTCGTCGGTCCCGCGGTCGACCTGGACATGCTCGCCCCAGGTGAGGATGTTCTCCATCCGGATCGTGACCAAGCCCTGGTCCTTCTCCGGCATGGCGACCCGCTCAGCACGTCGCCGGCGTCGCTCGCCCAGCGACTCCACCGCGGCATCGCGATCGATGTCCTGCGAGTCGCCTCCGGAGGGGTCGGACCATGCGCCCGCGGGGAGCTCGGGATCGGGATGCAGCCAGAGCACGACCGGATAGGGTGGACGGCGCGCTGTCGGGAGCCGCGCGACACTGCCGGGATCCTCCAGCGCAAGACGGATGACCTCTTCGCGCGCACGCTCATCCGCCGGCAGGGCACGCGGATCCGGGCGCAGGTCGAGATGGGCATCGAGCAACCGCCGGTAGCGCAGGCGAAGACCCGGAAATCGCGAGAGCGTCCGGCGGGCCTGGTCCTGACTTTCGACGAGCCAATCTCGGGTCGGGCCTGTCTGCTGGGCCGCGAGCGCGGCAAGCCAGATGTAGAGATCGCGATTGAGCGCCCGCTCCGGGAAGAGGTCGATCCGGGCGGGCAGCCGCAAGGAGCGCTCGTCACGCCAGGCCAGCTCGACCTTTTCGTCGAGCCCGGCGAGTCGTTGCAGGAACCCGCGACGGGCTCCGTGTGCGCTCGCCTCTGCCGCTTCGACCTGAAGTCCGCCGTCGCCGCCGAGCGCACGAAAGAAGATCCCGATGGGGACGGCCACCTCTTCGAGCGTCACCGCCGCCGAGGGGTGCCGCCGCTCCGAGAGACGGGTGATGGCGCGATGCCAGAGTGCTCCGACGTGTTCTTCCATTGATGGGCGCACAACCGTTGCGTTGAAAGTCAAACAACTCGACGACAGCGCACCTTTGTCACGATAGGTCCCTGTCGTCCCTGTCGTCCCTGTCGTCCTTGTCGTTGTCGCTGTCGTGCAAGACAACGATTAGATTCAGTGCTCAACTTATCTCTGAACCTCGACCTACGCCTGTCGACAGGCTCCGGGCAGTATGGCGTCTTCGCTTGGAGCTGAAGCTGAGGACGTCGGCGCCGGGCGTCCGGTGACGACCGGCAACGCCTCCGCGCCCTCGACCCAGCGCAGCAGGCTCTGCTGCGGGTCGCCGTGCTGCACCTGTGTGCAGGCCGAGATGCACTCGGCGCACTCGGTACAGGTGAACATCTTGCGCTTGAGCGTGCGCGGCTTCAGCCGCATCGGACAGGCATGGTCGCAGGCGTTGTCGCAATCGGTGCAGGCGGTAGCTCGGCGGGTGTCGAAGCCGACCACCATCGCCCGATCATTGGCCATCCAGGCGAGGCTCTGGAACAGACCCACCGCGCAGACATAGCGGCAGAAGAAATGACGCGCGAGCAGGAACTCGACAGTGAAGGCGATCGTGGCCGCCGTCAGGAAGATGCTCTGGTTGCGGGTGAGGGTGCCGTTCAGCAGGTTGTGGTAGATCTCGAAGGGCGGCAGGAGATAGGTGAGCAGGGCCAGCGCCCAAAGGAAGGCGAAGCCGACCACGGCGAGCAGGGTCGGGATCCAGTACCAGCGGTTCCAGTAAGGTTCGGATCCAGCCTTTTTGGGGCTGGTCTCCTTCGGAATCGGACCGCGCAGCGGCGGCGGCAGGGTGCGGCGCTCCCAGATGCTGGGTTTGCCGGAGGCGCGGCGCATCAGCGCGTTGATCGTCTCGACGACCGAGAAATGCGGACACAGCCAACCGCAATAGAGACGCCCGTAGCGCCAGGCAATGAACAAGAAGAGCGCGGCGCCGCCGAAGATGGGCAGAAAGCCGCGCACGAAGAGGTTGAGCGTCGCATCGCCGATGCCGGTGCGAGCGGCGAGAAAGTCCTCGATCCCGAGCGTCCAGTGCTGCCCGAACAGGATCGCGTGGCCGAGCGTCAGATCGATCCGGAAGAGATCGAGCGGCGGCGCCAGCAGGAAGAGCGCAAAGAATCCGATCTGAAACCAGGCACGCCGCTGTTGCAGCCGGGTTCTAGACATGGCGTTTTGCCTGAGGACAACCGCCCGGAAGCGGCGGCCCGACCAGAGGGTAGCGCCAGCAGTGTCCAGCCAACGCCTTGGTCAGGCCGAAGACACCGAGCAGGACCAGCGTGGTGTGACAGACGATGAAATAGAGGATCACCAGCGTCCAGACGAACATGGCTCCGGCACCGGCGATCGCCATGACCGCGGAGATCACGATGATCAGAAGCAATCCGGCCCAAAGACTCGCGCGGACCGTTTGATCCAGGTGTGCAGCCGCCAGCGGTGCGCGACCCTCGCGCCCCCAAAACGCGAGCGCCAGCAGGAGCAGAAAGCCGACCCCGGGCAGGATGAGCAGGTTGGCGAGATACAGCGACTCGGCGGCGATGGCGATCCGCTGACCTTCATGCCAGGTACTCTTCATGAGGCTTCATCCAGGTTTGTTGGGCTAAACCGCGTCCAGAACGAGATGCTCATTCTCCAGTGAGCTCGGCGTTTGATGCATCGACAGCACTTAGAGGGGACGCGGTTTGGAATCATAAATTTTCTGATACTTTAAACCGCGCCGACTCCAACGCTCGTCACCTCTACCGGGGCCGATCTCATCCAAAAACATCGCATACCGCTCTGGGCGCGGTTTAAACGAGTGTCGCATCGATCACATCCGCGAGTGCCGCGATGGTCTCGGCATCGTCGGTCAATGGCTCGACCAGCGCGGCGAGACAGGCGTCGCGTGGGTCCATGCCGGCCTGGATCAGGGTCGCCGCATAGACAAGCAATCGTGTCGAGACGCCTTCCTCCAGATCGTGGTCCTTGAGTGCGCGCAGTGAGCCGGCGATCCGCACCAGTAGCTCGGCCCATGCGCTCTCGATCCCGGTTTCTCCGATCAGGATCGCGACCTCCAGGCGTGGCGCGGGAAAGCCGAGCGTGACCGCGACGAAGCGCTGGCGCGTGCTCGGCTTCATCCCCTTGAGCAGGTTCTGATAACCGGGATTGTAGGAGACGACCAACATGAATCCGGGCGGCGCCTGCAGGGTCTCGCCGGTGCGCTCCAACGGCAGGATACGTCGATCGTCGGTGAGCGGATGCAGCACCACCGTGGTGTCCTTGCGCGCCTCCACCACCTCGTCGAGATAGCAGATGGCGCCCTCGCGCACCGCACGGGTGAGCGGACCATCGCTCCAGAAGGTCCCCTCGGCGCCGATCAGATGGCGTCCCACCAGGTCCGCCGCGGTCAGGTCGTCATGACAGGCGACGGTGTAGAGCGAGCGCGACAGGCGCTCGGCCATATAGCGCACGAAGCGGGTCTTACCGCAACCCGTCGGCCCCTTGATCATCACGGGCAGGCGATTGTGGAATGCGTATTCGAAGAGCGCGACCTCGCGGCCTTGCGGCTTGTAAAAGATCGACTCGCGCTGGGTCTCGCGCTGGGTCTCGGCGGACGCCTGCGCCGCGTGACCGGCCATCGCGCCGGTGTTCGGAATCGAGATCGGACGAACGGCGTGTCTGGATGTCATCTGTGCTCAGCCGGCTAGTGTGAAGGCGACGGTGATTAGGGTTCCCGGGATCAACAGCCACAGGAGAATCACGAAGCGCCAGGGTCCGCGCACACCCTTCAGGCCCATGAAGAAATCGCCGATGAGTTGACCCTTGATCAAGGCAAAGCCGAGCACGAGCAGCGACAAAAACAAGGCCCGGTTTCCCGAGAGCAGATCAAAATAGCCGACGGCGAAGGTCACCACCGTTAGCACGACGAGCAGCAGATAGACCCGTGTGCAGGGGCGCATCGCGGTTTGCGTGTTCATGACGGTGTTCATCGCATCACATAGACCAAGGGGAAAAGGATCAGCCACACCAGATCGACCATATGCCAATAAACACCGCCGGTCTCCATGCCGGTATGCTCACTCGCGGAATAAGCACCTTGGTGGGTCTTCAGCGCCACCGCCGCCAGGATGACCATACCGAGCACCACATGCAGAAAATGAAAGAAGGTCAAGGAGAGATAAAACATATAGAAGGTGTTGCTGCTCAGCCGCACGCCTTCGCCGAAATGGTGGGCATACTCCGCCGATTTGACGACCAGAAACAGGGTGCCCATGGCCAGGGCGGCGAGCAGCCAGCGCACGCTCGTTTTGCGTTGATCCTCGCGGATTGCGGCAATGGCGCGCACTACGAAATAGCTGCTGGTGATCAGGGCCAGGGTGTTGAACAGCGCCGCGCGCTGATCGAGCGTGGCCTGGTATTGGTTGAACATCGCCACATCGCCCATGCGCGCGAAGGCATAGGAGGCGAAAAAGATGGCGAAGACCGCCAGCTCGGCGAGGATGAAGATCCAGATCGCCAAATCACCCGGCGGGTGACGGACGGGCGGGACTGCCGTGAGCGTTGCGGACATCGAGGGCTCTTGATCAGGTCGGATTGGGTCGGATCGGGCATCGGCGGCCCTTCATTGACCTGCATCCTAGAGGGACTGTCGGATATCGGCTTTGATCGACATCAAATCGGGGTGCGGCGGGATCCAGGCCAGCGCGCCTTTCTGACAACTAGCCGACCTCGCACTTCTTTCACAAAGTCCACGCAGACAAAGGCCGCAGGCACCCACCGACGGGCAAGCCGCCGAGGGCGCCTGCGGCCGTGTGGGCTACCAGCTGATGACCTGATAGCTCGGGTCGAAGAGATATTCGCTCACGAGCTCGGGGTTGCCGAGCATGGCGCCTTCAACGAGGCTCTGCGGGTCGATCCCCTGCATCTTGATGCAGAGACGGCAGACGATCATCTTCGCCCCACGCGCCATCAGATCCGCGAGCATGTCGGCGACCGTCGGTCCGGAATCGCCGAAAGGCTCGTCGGGTGCATTTGCGGTGGCGTAGGCGACCGCCTGATGATTCAGGAAGAACGCGACCGGGTGCCCGCGCTCGAGCATGTTCGATGCAAAGTGCATCGCGTGACCGGCAGTGGCAGTCTGACTCGTCGTCAAGTTGATGAACAGGCCCATCGATTTATCTTCGGTGGCTTGGGCGTTGGTGACGACGCATAGAGTGACGAGCAGCAGGCCCAAGCACCAGGTCTTTAAAGTGCGCATGAGGGTATTGACTCCTTGTGGTTGGTCTTGATTCGGATCGGTTGTTTCGATTTGCGGCCTCCGTTTGGATGGCGCCGGGCGACTCCGCGTCATGACGTCACCACCCGAGACTCACGATAGGAGAACCCTCGGGTCCCGACCTTGACGGATATCAAACGACAACCGGCCCGCGGCGCGCGTCGCTAGGCGAAGAGTTTTTCCGGTTCAGCATCAAGCGCGGGCTGCCGTCAGATGTATCGCGGCCAAGGGCATTTGTGATCATACTGTCCCATCACATCGATAGCCGGCCTATCGGAAACCCTTCTGGCCTGAGTGAGGCCCCTCCAGGACACCAACAGGTCCGAGAGGATTCCCGCTCCGAGATCCTTTATGGCAACGACACGCGAGACCGCCAAAACATTACCCGGTCGATCGCCCGCGCAAGCCCCTGCATCCTCGCCGCCGCGATCCGTGACCCTCGGGGATGCCTTTCTCTATTGGCTCAAGCTCGGCTTCATCAGCTTCGGCGGACCGGCCGGACAGATCTCGATGATGCACACCGAGTTGGTGGAGCGGCGACGCTGGATCAGCGAGCATCGGTTCCTGCATGCGCTGAACTACACCATGATGCTGCCCGGACCGGAGGCGCAGCAGCTTGCGACCTATATCGGCTGGCTGATGCACGGGACACTCGGCGGCATCATGGCGGGCGTGCTCTTTGTGCTGCCGTCGCTCGCGATCCTGATCGCGCTGACCTTCGTCTATCTGGCCTACGGCGATCTGCCGGTGGTCGCCGGTATCCTCTACGGGATCAAGCCAGCGGTGACGGCAATCGTCGTCTTCGCGGCCTGGCGCATCGGATCCCGAGCGCTGCGCAACGGCGCGCTCTGGGCGATCGCCGCGGCGGCCTTCGTCGCCATTTTCGCGCTGAACGTGCCGTTTCCGGCGATTGTGCTCGGCGCGGGCCTGATCGGCTATCTGGGTGGGCGCATCGCGCCGGATCGATTCAGGACCGGCGGCGGACATGACTCCGGCAGCGGCGACTATGGTCCGGCGATCATCGACGACGACACGCCGCTGCCGTTGCGCGCTCGCTTCTCGTGGCGGCATACCTTGGGCTACGCCCTGGTCGGACTCTCGCTCTGGGGTCTGGTCGAGGGTCTCCTCTGGCTCGGCTTCGGTTGGCCGGGGACGCTGACACAGATGGGCTGGTTCTTCACCAAGGCGGCGTTCGTCACCTTCGGCGGTGCATACGCAGTGCTGCCCTATGTCTATCAGGGCGGGGTCGAGACCCACGGCTGGTTGACCGGGACCCAAATGATCGACGGCCTCGCGCTCGGCGAAACCACCCCGGGGCCACTGATCATGGTGGTCGCCTTCGTCGGCTTCGTGGGTGCATGGACCAAGGAGATCTTCGGCCCCGATTCCCTGCTGCTCGCCGGGATCGCGGGGGCGGGTGTAGCCACCTTCTTCACCTTCCTGCCGTCGTTCCTCTTCATCCTCATCGGTGCCCCCGCAATCGAAGCCACACGGCATGATCTGAAGTTCACCGCGCCGCTGACCGGCATCACCGCGGCCGTGGTCGGGGTCATCGTCAATCTGGCGGTGTTCTTTGCCTGGCATGTCCTCTGGCCCGAGGGCAGCGAGGCGGCGCCGTTCGCCGGACCCTTCGAGTGGTTCTCGCTGCTGCTTACGATCGCTGCGTTCGTCGCGCTGTGGCGATTCAACGTCGGCGTCATCGCGGTGATCGCGGCCTGCGCACTGGCGGGACTGAGTTACTCGCTCCTGCGTTAGTCCGGCCGCGGGCCGTGGATCAACGCTCCGGATCGAACTCGCGCACGACCCGAAAGCCCATGTCGTCGCTGGAGCCGGTCGGGAAGTCCCGCCACCGATTCGCCGAGCGCACCTCGCGGGGCGGAAAGCTCCAACTGCCGCCCCGATAGACCCGCTGACCACAGCCCGCGGGATTCTCATGAGCGCTCCCGTCGGCAGGCGCCTTCGCGAAGGTCTCCGCAAAGCAATCGGCGACCCATTCGAAGACATTGCCCGCCGTGTCGTAGAGGCCGAAGGGGTTGGGTTGAAAGGAGCCGACAGGCGCCGTTTCGTACCCGTCCCAAGCACTGCCGCAACCGGCGCAATTGGCGAGATCCACACCGAGATCATTGCCCCACCAGAAGCGCGTGTTCGTGCCGGCGCGGGCGGCGTATTCCCATTCGGCGTCGGTCGGCAAGCGATAACGTCGGCCCGTTTGGGCGCTCAGCCACTGGGTGTAAGCGACGGCGTCGTTCCAGGTCACGTTGACGGCAGGGCGTCGTTCACGACCCCAGCCGGAGTCGTCCGGTTTGCCGCGACCGGTCGCGATGCAGAAGGCATCGAATTCGTCGAACGTGACCTCGTAGACCCCGATCGCGAATGGCCTCGACAGGGTTACATCGGTTGGAGGTTTTTCGTCGGCATCCGTGCTGGTTCCCTGCAGATCGCCGCGCGTAAAGCGGCCTGCCGGCAGGGCTATAAGCTCCGGAGCCAGTCCGCCGCCGGCGAGCGAATCGCGCAGCGGTTCGGGCGGACGCGCAGGCGAACGCGGGTCGACATCGCCGGGCGGCTCGACCGATGACGAAACGTTCGAGCAAAAGGATGTCAGCAAGAGTGCCGTCGACAGTGGCATGCGCTTCATCGACCTGTCCTCGAGAGTGATCGAAGGGGAAAACCGGTGACGGCTTGGCCCTTCGAAGGCGACTACCAGGTCAAGGTTTGCGTGTCGTCTTTAAAGAGTGCGCCGCCGGTCAGATCGGGGTTGCCGACCTGCGCACCGGAGATGAGATCCGCCTCGGCGACGCCGTAGTGCTTCATGCACATGGGACACACCAGTACCAGGGCGCCCTTGTCGATCATCGCGGCCAGTTTCTCTTGGTGCTCGCCGAAGGTCGCGGCATTCGCCTTCGCCCCGATGAAGACACTCTTGTCGTTGAGGAAGATGGTCAAGGGATGGCCGCGTTCGAGCTGATTCTTCCCGAAGGTGATGCCCATGTTCGCGCGGTGCGGGTCATCCGTTGTCAGGTTGATGAAGAGCGGGTCGTCTTCGCTCGCCAAGACGGGCGCCACGAGGCCGCCCGCGATCAAGACGAAGGCCACGAGAAGTGTGGCTAAAAGACGCATAGCGGTGTCCTCAGGGTTTTGGTTGGTCTGGTGATCGAAGTGTAGAGATCGTTGGTTTGGCAAGGGACTCGAGCGCCGCGTCGACGCGGTGATCGGAGCGAGGCAGCGTAACCCGAGAAGACGTCGCCCCGAAAGCTGTTCAGGAGCCGAGTCGATGTTGGCATGCCGCAGCCTGCTGGCAGCGGCATGAATCACGCTCGGCATAGCCCTAGCGTCCGGCGCCTAACCGGGACCGGATTGCCGCGATCGGCCCCGGTTTGCACCCCGTTCCTCAGACAACTGCCGGACTCGGTTGCACCTTACCGGCCTCGATCGCCTGCGGGTGCTTGGCATCGTGCGCCGCGACGAAGAAGGACGCGATGTAGGTGCCCAAACCGCCCAGGAAGACGAGCCCTGAAATCACCCGCAGCCAGTAGAAGAGCGCCACCTTCTCCTGCACCACCATGAAGGGCAGCGGCGTTTCCGTGTAGCGTTGCAGGAAGATCTGCAGAATACCTGCCGCGGTAAGGAACAGCGTGATAAACACCATGCCGATGCTCATGAGCCAGAAGGCCCACATCTCCAGAACCTGCGAGCGCATGCTGTTGGCCTCCCGACCGTTCAGGAGCGGCATGGCGTAGGAGATCATGGTGATGTTGATCAGCACATAGGCCCCATAGAAAGCGAGATGCCCATGCGCCGCCGTGATCTGCGAGCCGTGGGTATAGTAGTTCACCGGCGCCAGGGTATGCAGGAAGCCCCAGACGCCCGCGCCGAGGAAGGCGAGCACCGCGGTGCCGAGCGCCCAGAGGACGGCGGCCTTGTTCGGGTGATTGCGCCGACGCTGATTCACCATGTTAAACGCGAACACCGTCATCATGAAGAAGGGCAGGGGCTCGAGTGCCGAGAAGATGGATCCCCACCATTGCCAGTACTCGGGCGCGCCGATCCAATAGTAATGATGTCCGGTCCCGATGATGCCGGTGATCAAGGCCATGGCGATGATGATATAGAGCCATTTTTCGACCACCTCGCGGTCCACGCCGGTCGTTTTGATCAGCACGAAGGCGAGCATGGCCCCCATGATGAGCTCCCAGACGCCCTCGACCCACAGATGCACCACCCACCACCAGTAGAACTTGTCGAGCACCAGGTTGGTCGGGTTGTAGAAGGAGAAGAGGAAGAAGACTGCCAGACCGATCAGACCGATCAGCATGACCAGACTCACGACCGTCTTGCGTCCTTTGAGCACCGTCATGCCGATATTGAACAGGAAGGCCAGCGCGACGATCACGATGCCGACCTTGGTGATGGTCGGTTGCTCCAGAAACTCACGCCCCATGGTCGGCAGGATGTCGTTGCCCGTCATCTCGGCCAGTCGCGCGTAGGGGACCGCAAGATAGCCGATCACAGTCAGGGCGGCGGCGATCAGGAAGATCCAGAACATGACGACCGCCAGCCAGGGGGCATATAGCTCGCGCTCGCTCTCTTCGGGGATCAGGTAATAGGCCGCGCCCATAAAGCCCATCAATAGCCAGACGATCAGCGTATTGGTGTGCACCATCCTGGCGACATTGAAGGGGATCTCCGGAAAGAGGAAATCACCCACGACATATTGGATACCCAGGACGATCCCGAAGATGACTTGGGCGAGAAAGAGTCCGATCGCAGCAATAAAATACGGCTTGGCGACGGCTTGAGATGCATATTTCATCGAATGGATTCTCCGGTGCGGCGAATCAGCCCTGAATGTTCGGCGGCCAGCCTGCCGTATTGATCTCGGAGCTGTATTTCAGGAATTCGGCGATCGCGTCGAGCTCCTCGTTGCTGAAGTTGAACTGAGGCATGCTGCGTCGCCCCGGGATACCCATTGGCGGACGGCTTTGGATATAGGCCTTGATCGCCTCCTTGTTGTTGCCGAAGCGGGTATAGACATTCCCCAGCTCAGGGGCGAAATAGGCCCCTTCGCCGAGCAGGGTGTGGCAGCCGATACAGTTATTGTTCTCCCACAGCTCCTTGCCTTCGGCGATGCGTTGGCCGACCTCGGTCGACAGATCGAGTTGATGGCGTTGATCGCGCTCGGGCAAGGCGAAGGAGGTGTCGAGCGTCAGGGCGAGAAAGAGTAGGATGAAGAAGACGGACCCACCATAAAAGATGTTCCGCGCCATAGATTTCGTGAAGACTTGTGCCACTGGAGAAAGTCCCTCGTCGATCGATCCAAAGGTGAGCGCATTGCACGGCCCCGACCGCCCTGATGCCTTGATGCAGATCAAGCCGCCTTTGCGCCTCGTGGGCTTGGATTTGGTGGAGCGAGCCTGCTTTCTCCGAAAACTACGGCTCTGTGCCGGGTTGACAGGCCGTTCGGGGTCCAGTAAGCGGGGCGCGACGACGGACGTCTGTCACGTCAACCATGGCGAGAGCGCGAGAAGGCCCGAGATGATCGAAGAGTTGAAAACCGCCCCTCTGCTGGCTGGCCTGAGCACAGAGCAGCTGGAGCGTGTGAGTCGGCATGCCGTTCGCGTTGTGCTCGGGGCGGAGCAGATCCTGTTCAGTCAGGGTGATCCAGCCGAGCGCTTCTACCTGGTGCTTGCGGGTCAGATTCAGTTGTACCGGCTCTCCCCCAGCGGCGCCGAGAAGGTGATCGAGCTGGTGTCGCCGGGGCAGACCTTTGCCGAGGCGCTGATGTTCCTCAACGCGCCGAGATACCCGGTCTGTGCCGGGGCGCTGGCGCCGACCGAGCTGATCAGTCTGGACGCACGGGATTTCGCGCAAATGCTGCGTGAGTCGGTCGAGACCTGCTTTCTGATGCTCGGATCACTCAGTCAGCGTCTGCGCGGGTTGATCGGCGAGATCGACAACCTGACCATGCATAGCGCGAGCAGCCGCGTTGCCCGCTATCTGCTCGCCAAGATTCCGCCCGACCGGCGGATGATCAAACTGGATGTTCGCAAGGGTGTGCTGGCCTCGCGGCTGTCGATCCAGCCGGAGACCTTTTCTCGCGTGGTCAAGGATCTTGGCGCCCAGGGTGTGATCGATGTCCATGGCGCGCAGGTCACCATCCTCGACCGTGACGCACTGGGTGAAATCGCCCAACTCCAGGACAACCTGGAGCTCGGCGTGCTGCCATGCGGACCGGCCGGCTTGCTGAATAACTGAGCCTGGTGCCGATTCTCTGGGGGGCGGGGGATTCAGGGGTAACGCCGTCGCATCGACCAGTCCCCGTATCGCTCGGACGCACCGGCTTGCCGCCGGATGGCCTTTGGCGGCGTGCTGTGATTGACCCAGGTCAAGGCCCGGATGTCTTCACGGGTTTCAAATCCGCATCAGGGTCGTGGTCGGAGCGGATGTCCGGGGTCGCGACCGGTCCGATCGCGCGCGTTCGGTGATCCTCTGTTTTGAAGACTCCGGCGTCACAAACGAGGTGACTGCATGGCCAGGAGGTGATTGTGATGACGCGGCCGGCCTACGAAACCAACCCGGAACCCAATCAGGCGGAAGCGCTCATGGAGGGCGTCGACATCCCGGAGGTTGAGCTTTCGGATGCGGACATCTTTGATGCGATGCGTCACCTCTCGGGTTATATCGACATCACGACGGAGGATTTCCGGGAACTCTATCACCTGGCCCATCGGCATGCCATGGAGCGACTCTTTGCGGGCCTGGTGGCTGGTCGCTTGATGCGCGCGGTCAGTGAGCCGCTCGACCCCGCCGTCTCGCTTCATCAGGCGATCGAGCAGATGGACCGCCAGAGTCTGAAGACACTGCCCGTGACGGATGCCGCCGGGCGCGTCGTGGGGATTTTGAGTGAAACCGATGTGCTGCGCGCCATCGGCTGTACCGGCGCGCTGAGTCTGCTTGCCCGACTCGCCGAAGACGACTCGCGCCTGGTCCACGAGCTGACCACCACTGCGGTCGGCAGTCTGATGACGACACCCGCCATCACACTGTCTCGGGGCGCCGGATTTCGCCGCATCATGGCGGCGTTCGCGCAGCATCGAGGCCGCGGCACGCCGGTGGTCGATGACGCGGGTCGGCTGGCCGGTCTGCTGTTGCGTCAGGATGTCCTCGCCGCGTGCCACCTGGATGCGTTGCCGTGAGCCCCGAGACACCGTCTGCACTGAAGGCGTATCTGCGCAAGATGCGCGGAACCACGCGAGGCAGTCCGCCGCGCGTGAGCAATCAGGAGGTGTTCTGGTCCTGGGTGGGCGGCTTTCTGGGGATCGGATCGGTTGCCTGGATCAATCAGGCGCTGTTTTCCGGGACCGATCTGACGCTCACCATCGGCTCGCTGGGCGCCTCCGCGGTGTTGGTCTATGGCGCCGTGCGCAGTCCGTTGGCACAGCCACGGAATCTCGTCGGAGGACACGTCATCTCGGCGCTGGTCGGGGTCACCAGCTGGCAACTACTCGGCGGCGAGCTCTGGCTGGCGCAGGCCGTCGCGGTTGCGACCGCCATCGCACTGATGCATCTAACCAAGACGCTGCATCCGCCCGGCGGGGCCACCGCACTGATCGCGGTGATCGGCTCGGAGGAGATCCACGCGATCGGTTATCTGTATGTTCTGATTCCAGCGACGATTGGCCCCCTGATGTTGCTGGCCGTTGCTCTCGTGGTGAACAACATCCCGGCAACACGCCGTTATCCGGAGGTATGGATGTGACGGACCAAAAGGTGACGACGCGGTTTTGGATCAAACGGACGAGCCCATCCGGCTTCCTCCTCGCGATCCTCTGGCTTGTTCCGCTCGTGCTCTGTTCAGCTGGCGCGCATGCCGGGAAAGTCGTCGCTTACTCCGCCCAGGCCACCGATCTGGAGCCCGATCTTGAAACGGGTGCCGAGATCAACGATGTTTGCGCCGGCTGTCATGGCGAGTACGGGCAGGGCGGCAAGGATGGCGAGTATCCGCGCCTGGCCGGCTTGCCGGCGGCCTTCACGGCCAGGCAGCTCGCCCTGTTTCGCAGCCGGGATCGCGCGAATATGGCGATGGTGGAGCACACTGAGCCGCGCCAGATGACCGATTCCGATATCCGGGATATCTCCGCATTTCTGGCGGCCATTGAGCTTCCGAGTCAACTCCCGCCGGTCGATGAATCGGCACCCGACTTTAACGCCTACGAACGGCTCATGGCCACCAAACGCGTCCTGCAGATCCCGCGGGCGCAGGGTGATACGGCTGCTGGTGAAGCACTCTACCAACGCGAGTGCGCCTCCTGTCACGGACGTGATGGCTGGGGTCGTGCGCGGGACGCCGTGCCGATGCTGGCCGGCCAGTACACCAACTACCTTCAGCGGCAAGTCGGCAAATACATCAATAAGACACGCATCCACGATCCCTCGGAGCCGGATGCCGACGAGCTTCTGGCCGCGTTCAGCGCGCAGGAGCTACAAGACATCTTTGCGTATATCTCGATTTTGGATGACTGAGCCGCCAGACGCACCGAGGAACCGAAATGCCTTTCGGCCGCCGTATTACGCGTGAGAAGAAGACCATCACCGCCATGCTGGGCATCTATTGCCGGGACCATCATCCCGGCAACGCGGGTCTCTGCGCCGAGTGCAGGCCGTTACTCGACTACGCCCACCGGCGCCTGGAGACCTGCCCGTTTCAAGAGGACAAGCCGGCCTGCAACCTCTGCGAGGTGCACTGCTACAGCGCCCTGATGCGCGAGCGGGTGCGCGATGTCATGCGCTATGCCGGTCCCCGGATGCTCCGGCCCCACCCGATCCTGAGTCTCGGGCACATTCTGGACAAGCTTCGGGAGGCGCCGAAATTGAAGGCCCACCGGCGTTCGGACAAGTCGAACCCCTGACGCCCGGCGCGGCTCGGATCAACCCGGCCGGCCGTCCGGCCGCGATGTCACCAGCATCGGGGCGTGCACCCAGAGGAAGAGGCCGAAGGCGAGGATCCAGCAAAGACCTGAACTCATCAGCCAGGCGTGATATCCGCTCGGATCGATCAGCGGCGCGAGACCGCGCAGGGCGGCTGAACAATTGATCAGAACAAAGGCAAGGATCGTCATGCGTGTTGCCTGCATCGCGCGCCCCGTGTGGCCCACCGACACGCGCGCCATCATCCCCAGCGTCACGACGCCGACCGCCCCGATGGTCAGGGTATGCAGCGCACCGCGCGCCGGGAGCGCGGTGAAGGCCGGCAGCCCGTCCAGAATCAACCCGAGCGCGAGCCAGAGCAGGCCGGCATAGAGCACCGCCAGCATCGGCGTCGTCCAAACGCGTCGATCGTGCCACCCGGCGATGCGCACCAGAAGCACCAGACCTAAGCTGATTGCCAGGGCACCGGTCAGCTGTGCGAAGGGTTGGAGCATGTCGGCGGCCAGGAGTGCGCCGGCCAGAATGAACGTCAAGCGCTCGACCACAGGGAAGGTTCGGGGTTTCGCGCCCACGATCCCGCGCTCGGTGAAGAATGGCATCACCCGGCCCGACACCAGCAGCATCGTCAGGATGATCAGATCCAGCATCAGGCGATGACCGCGGGCCGCACCTCCGGGGACGTATCCAAGTGCATCGAGGTGGACCAGTGCGCTCGCGAGGGTTATCCCGGCGAACAGCAGCAGAAAGACCCGGTTGACCGGGTTGGGGCTGCGCCAGAGAGGTCGCCGCAGCGCGATCGCCAGGGCCGGAAAGAAGCTCACATCGACGAGGGCGACCAGGATCGGCGGGACGCCGAGCCAGGGCATGAGCCGAGCCGCCAACCAGAGCAGCACCAGGCCGGCGAGCGCCGCACCCGTGGGCGTGTCGATGCCGGTCCAGTTGCGCACCGCTGTCAGGAGAAAGCCGGTGACAACGGCTGCCAGATACCCGAACAGCATCTCATGGGCATGCCAGAGGGGTCCGGCGAGATAACCCGGTTGCGTTAGTCGTCCTGTCAGCATGGCGAGCCAGACGATCACCAGGGCGACCGCACTGATCCCGGCGGCGAGAAAGAATGGCCGAAACCCAAGGGCGAGAACCGCCAGGGTACGAGCTTTGGGTCCTGCATCGACAAGCATGGGGTTTCGTGTCCTGGCGTGGGATTTCGAGGGAGGAAAGCCGGAAATGGCCTGTGGTCTGCGGAATCGATTTGGGCGGGACTGTCCTGATGCAGCGGGTCGCCACACCACGGGCGATGCGGCTGATGGGGGATCTCGTCGGACGACGATCCTCTTAGGCGAACTCCGGAAACCTTCATACCAAGGGAGTAGGTTGTGCCGAGCCGTGCGAGGCACAACCAACCGTCGGCGCAAGTTGTGCTTCCTATCGTCAGCACAACCTACGGGTATGGAAGTTTGCGGAAATCGCCTTAACGGTATCGACGAGGCTAGGTCCAGACCTTGACGTAAATCAAATCGGCCAGGTTTGGGCGTCGCCTCGGCTGGTCAGACATCGCCGTCGGTTTTTCGGGTGTGTGAAATGCCCTGTTTGCCGTTGGATTTAACATAGATCAAGTTACTCCGCGCCAGGCTTTGTTACGTTCGCCTCGACAAACGACCACTTCGAGATCGTGCTCGCCAATATCGGCCAATAATCGGAGGGAGGACAGAGATGCAAACGCTGACACAGCGCATGATGACCCTAGCAACAGGAACGCTTCTCGGCCTAGGGGTCGCCTCGGCCGCCTGGTCCGACGACACCCTGAAAGACGTCATGGATCGTCGCGGCCTGACCGAGAAGGATCTTCTCGCCGCGGCCAAGACCTATGTCCCCACGGGCGGGCGCGACGAGTTCGTGGTCTTCGCCTCCGGCGGACAGTCGGGTCAGGTCATCGTCTACGGCATCCCCTCGATGCGGCTGCTCAAATACATCGGCGTCTTTACGCCCGAGCCTTGGCAGGGCTACGGTTTCGACGACGAGTCCAAGGCGGTGCTCGCGCAGGGTCGTACACGCGGCAAGGATCTGGTTTACGGCGACACCCATCACCCGGCGATGTCCGAGACGGACGGCGCTTACGATGCCAAATTCGTCTTCATCAACGACAAGGCAAACCCGCGTATCGCGTTGATCGATCTGCACGACTTCGAAACCAAGCAGATCGTGGTGAATCCCTTCTTCAAGTCCTCCCATGGCGGCGCCTTCGTGACGCCCAATACCGAATACGTGATGGAGGCGGCGCAATACGCGGCCCCGCTCCTCGACGACGGTTTCGTGCCCTTGGAGGAGTTCAACGACAAATACCGCGGCGGCCTCACTTATTGGAGCTTCAATAAGGAGAAGGGCCGCATCGAGCCCGAGAACTCCTTTACGCTCGAGCTCGGACCCTACAGTCAGGACCTCTCCGACGCAGGCAAGAAGGACAGTTACGGCTGGGGCTTCACCAACTCCTTCTGTACCGAGCGATATGTCGGAGGCATCGAGCGCGGACGTCCGCCGTTCGAGGCCGGATGTTCTTCCAAAGACACCGATTACCTGCATGTCACCAATTGGAAGAAGGCCGAGGAACTCGTCAAGGCCGGCAAGGTGAAGCAGGAAAAGGGGATGTACTTCATCCCGATGGAGCAGGCGATCGCCGAGGGTCTGCTTTATCTGGTGCCTGAGCCCAAGAGTCCGCACGGCGTGGATGTGACGCCGGACGGCAAATTCATCATCGTCGCCGGCAAGCTCGACAGTCATGTCTCCGTGTACAGTTTCGAGAAGATCATGAAGGCCATCGAGGAGGGCAATTTCGAGGGTAAGGATCCCTATGGTGTGCCGATCATCCCGATGCAAGCGGCGCTCCACACGCAAGTCAATCTGGGGCTCGGTCCGCTGCACACGCAGTTCGACTCCAAGCCTTGCGTTGCCTATACCTCGCTGTACGTCGACTCGCAGGTCGCAAAATACGACTACTGCGAGGGCAAGGTGCTCGACAAGCTGTCGATCCATTACAACATCGGTCATCTCATGACGATGGAGGGCGACACCGTCAACCCGCAGGGCAAGTATCTGGTCGCCCTGAACAAGCTCTCGATCGATCGTCATCAGCCCGTCGGCCCGCTGCATCCGCAGAACCATCAACTGATCGACATCAGCGGCGACAAGATGCAGCTCATCTATGACATGCCTTTGCCGCTCGGCGAGCCCCACTATGCCGCCGCCATTCGTGCCGAGAAGCTGCAACCGGCGGTGCGCTATAAATCCGGCTGGAACAGTCGGACCGATGAACAGCACCCGAATCGGACGCGCGCCGGCCGCGAGACCACCGAGCGGACCTGCGACGCCGAAGGCAACTGCACCACGCGCGTCATGGGTACCGTGATTCGCTCGCACATCACGCCCGAGATCATCGAGGCGGAGGTCGGCGATCAGGTCCATCTGCATCTCACCAACCTCGAGCGTGCTCAGGATCAGGTACACGGCTTTGCGCTCTACGGGCAGAACGTGAACCTCTCGATCGAGCCCGGCAAGACCGCCTCGTTCAGCTTCGTCGCCGACGAGGAGGGCGTCTTCCCTTACTACTGCACCGAGTTCTGCTCCGCCTTGCATCTGGAGATGCAGGGTTATCTGCTGGTCCGTCCGAAGGGCTATCAGGCAACCGAGGTCGCGATGGTCGAAGGAACGCTGTATTCGCAAGCCGACTACGACACCCAGGTCAAGACCAACCTCGAGACCCAGGCCGTCATCGACCAGGTGGTCGCCTACATCACGGCTCGGAACTTCCAGGACTTCCCGACCGCGGTCGCACTCGTCGAGGACGCCACCGACCAGCTCGGGTTTGCACAGGAGTCCAAGAAGAAATCCGAGGACGCCGCCGCCAAGACCGATTGGCAGAACGCCATGCTCTGGGCCAATCAGTGGTGGCAGTACCAGGTGAAGGCCGCCGACCTGGGTCTGCGGGCCAAGAACCTGCTTGATGAGGAGGGCGCAAAGATCAACCCCTAGAAGGATCTTGATCGACCGGGACTTCGGTCCCGGTCGATGACGGTATCTGAACATCAGCAATCGGCCTTTGGCCGGAGAATTCATCATGAACGCCTTGAAGTTCGTTCTCATGTCGACCTCGATCGCCGCGGCGACAGCGGCAGCCTTGCCGGCGCTGGCTCTGGATGGTGCCGAGCTCTATGTGGCGAAGACCTGTGTTGCCTGTCACGGCAAAGATGCTCAAACGCCCCTGTTACCCGTCTATCCGAAGTTGGCCGGCCAAAGCCCGGATTACGCCTATAACCAAATGGTGGACATCAAGAATGGCACCCGCAGCAACGGCATGACCGCGGCGATGAGGGGCATCATGCATCTCGTCAACGAGGATGAGATGCGTGCGATTGCGGACTGGCTGAGTACATTGTAATTAGTCCGCTGTTCCGAGACCGGGGTCTCACTCATTGGCGCGTGCATCACCAAACCGTTTGCACTCAACGCGCAATGTCTCGCGGTGTGAGCATTGCTCAATCTTAGACAAGACCTCGAAAGAACTTGCCGAACGTGGCGCCATTGATCGAGTTGTTCGAGCTTGATTGGAGTACGACATGAATCAACGTCACCTGTTTCAAATCGCAATCCTGGCAGCAGCCGTCGGGACCACCGGTACGCTCTTAGCCGAGGACACGACCGACGCCGACCGTGTCCATCGCGAGGCGCCCGTCGATTGGAATCAAGGCGGGGGCGAGCAGGACGCCGCCTTGCATCTTGAGCCGGATGTCGAGAACGGCATGGATGTCTACGAAGTCTGTGCCGCCTGCCATCTACCCGAGGGCTGGGGCACGCCGGACGGCACCTTCCCGCAATTGGCCGGTCAACACCGCGGTGTGCTGATCAAGCAGATGGCGGACATCCGGGCACAGAACCGCGACAACCCGACCATGTATCCCTTCTCGCTCCCGCAATCGATCGGCGATGCACAAGCGCTGGCCGATGTGGTTGCCTATATCGAAAGCCTGCCGATGAACCCGGCGTGGGGCAAAGGGCCGTATGGACCCGGAACCGAGGAGTATGCGCTGGGCGAGCAGCTCTACAAGGACAATTGCGTGAAATGCCATGGCGACATCGGGATGGGCGACGTGGAAAAATTCTATCCGCGCATCAACGGCCAACATTACGAATACATGGTTCGCCAGTTCGAATGGATCCGTGACCATAAGCGGCGCAATGCCAATCCGGAGATGGTCGAGCAGATCAAGAATTTCTCGGACAAGGACATGCAGGCGGTCATCAGCTACACCTCTTGGCAACCGGTCCCCGAAGAGCAGTTGGCCGACTCGGCGGATTGGAAGAACCCGGACTTCGAGTAATCCGGAGAGGATCACGGTTCGGATCCGGCGTTTGACGAACCGCATCGATGCGGTGCATTCCAGATCCCGAGATCCGCAGCCTGATTCCGATCGCGTGACACCGCTGCGGCGGTGTCGCGTATCGGCTCGACGCTCCTCACTTCAGATGTCGCCGGCCGGACCGATGCTGAAGACTCCTCCACGCAACACACGCGCATGGCCGTATCCATCATGAGCAATACATCGAGTGTCCCCTTTTCGGATCGGCGCACGCCGTTGATCTTCGGTCTAAGTCTGATCGGATTGATCCTGCTCGGCGCCATCTATTTCGTTCCCATCTGGTGGGTCTCGTTGACCGCACCCAACTATCCGCCCGAGTCCTTCCCGGACGGTGTACGCATCCATTTTCACATGAACGGCGTCTTCAACGGCTGCCAGAAGGTCGAGAAGTCGGAGATCACCGAGGACGAGGCACTCAATTGTGTCCATGAGATGGACACCATCAATCATTACGTCGGCATGTATCCCATCTCGGCCGGTGGCGTCGTCGAGCGGGCCTTCGCACCGTTTCTGCTGTCGATGCTCGGCGTCATGATCGTCGGATTCGCCATACCCGGTTCCAAGACCCGATTGGCGGTCATGGGCGCCGGGTTTGCGCTGATCGTCGGCTGGATGACCATGACCTTGTACACGGCCGATGGGCTCAAGCTGAACAGCCACGGCTATCTGAGCGCACTGGCGTTCGCACTCGATCAAGAGACTGCAACGCCCGAGACCGAAAAGGACCTGTCGCCGGCCGAGGCACTGATCGCCCAGATGAAGGCATCGTTGGAGGGGGATGCGGAACCGGAGGCCGACTCGGGTGTTCCGGACATCGACATCGCCGGCGAGCCGGACAAGGCCGCACTTGCCGCAAGCCTGCGCGGTGCCTTCGAGCGCGATCAGGCCAAACAGCCCGTCGGCGAGCGCCTGGAGTGGACCGGGAGCGGGCACCAACTGCTCACCTGGCACTACGGCAAGAGCCTCGGGCGCTACTTCAACAACCCCGACGAGATCCGGCCCATGGTCGTGATCATGAGTGCGGCAGCCCATGTCATCTTCTGGGGGATCATCGGGGCCATGCTGCTGCTGCTCTGGGGTGCGCGCCGCGCGCAAGGTCCGCTGTATTGGCTCTTGATCATCGCGCCGCTTGCCCTGCCGCTGATCTTCATCCTGGACTATTCAGCCTGGCTCTGGTGGTACGGCCACAATATGAATGCGATGGGCGCCTTTACGGTGAAGCCCTTCATGCCGACCGTCTTCGGCGACGGCAAGGTTGCCCAGTTCGGGACCCATTCCTATCCTTATTGGGGCTTCGGGCTGATGCTGCTGCTCTCGGTCGTGCTGGCGGCAGCGACTCTGCTGCGGCGCAAGCAGATCAAGTCATCGGCATGAGCTCAAGCTCAGCTGTAGGATGGGCAGAGCGCAGCGAAACCCATCCTCCAAACCCCAGTCTTGCCCGGTTTTTGTCTGATGCCATTGGCGCGGGGTGGATGGGTTTCGCTGTCGCTCTGCCCATCCTACGGTTCGGGTCCGGCCGGTTTGTATGTGCAGGTTTGCTCCTGATCCCCGCATTGGCCGGGGCCGCCTACCCGCCGCTGCAGCCTCTTGTCGATGCCGCCGAAGCGGGTTCCGTACTCACACCCGAGCCCGGGATCTACGCCGGGCCCGTGCGCTTGGGCAAGCCATTGACCATCGACGGTCGCGATCAGGTGACGATCGACGGCGGCGGCAAGGGCACCGTGGTCCTGCTCGAAACCGACGGGGCGACGCTTCGGAACCTGCATCTCACGAACTCGGGCAGCTCGCACAACGACCTGGACTCCGGCGTGCAGGTTCGGGGCAAGTTCAACGTGATTACGGACAACCGCATCGACAACGCCCTGTTCGGCGTCGACCTGCAGCAGTCCGAGAACAACATCGTGCGGCGAAACCACATCTCGTCCAAGCCGGTCGATCTCGGTGTGCGGGGCGATGCGATCCGGCTCTGGTATAGCTTCAACAACCAGGTCACGGACAACATCATCCGCGACGCGCGCGACACCGTGGTCTGGTACTCGCGCGACAACCTGATCGCCCGCAACGACGCGCGCGGCGGGCGCTATTCGCTGCATTTCATGTACTCCCAGACCAACCGAGTCGAGGGCAACCATTACGAGAACAACACGGTCGGGATCTTTCTGATGTACAGCGACGGCATCATCGTGCGCAACAACCTGATCGCCAATGCCACGGGCACGACCGGCATCGGTATCGGCTTCAAGGAGACCTCGGACGTCGTCATCGAAGGCAATCGCATCCTCTATTGCGCCGAGGGCCTGTATCTGGACGTCTCGCCCTACCAGCCCGGCAGCATCAATTATTTTCGCGACAACCTGATCGCCTATAACGGCATCGGGATCCGCTTCATCAATGACTGGCAGGGCAACGTTCTGACCGGAAACCGCTTCAAGGGCAACACCACGCAGGTCGTAGTGGAGGGCGGCAAGACCGCCAACCGCAACACCTGGGACGGCAATTACTGGGACGATTACGAAGGATTCGACCGCAACGACGACGGCCTCGGCGATTCACCGCACGTCATTCAAGCCTTCGCCGATCGGCTCTGGATGGACGTGCCCCCGGCGCAGTTCTTCAAGGGTGCACCGATGCTCGAAGTGATCGATTTCCTCGAGCGGCTCGCGCCCTTCACCACCCCGGATCTTCTGGTGCGCGACGAGCGCCCGCTCTGGAGCGCGGACACCGAGGTCGTGCTCGCCGTGCCGCAAGCCGGATTGGCGGGCGGTTCGGATTGGGAGCTGGATCCGGACGCGGAGCCCAAGGTGCCCGCCCCCGATGCCGAGCCGGCCGCGACGTCCGGCGGCTATGACGCCTACGAGGCGCTGCGCCGCTCGCTCGGGCGGGATTGAGAGGTGGACCGAACATGACAGAGAAACCGACTGCTCAGTCGAAGGCGAAAACGAAGCCAACACCGAAGCGCAAGACCAAGAAGCTGCGCGAGCAGGGACGGCGCGAGTTCCTGCGCAGCACCGCCCTCCTGGTCGGAGTGGTCGGGGCCTCGCTGGTCGGACTCATCCCGCTGATCGGACAGGCCAACGCGCGTCTGCGTCCGCCGGGCGCACTCAAGGATCGGCTCGACGAGCAGGAATTTCTCTCCGCCTGCATCAAGTGCGGCCAGTGCGTCCAGGTCTGTCCGGTCGAAGCGATCAAGCTGGCCGACATCAACGACGGCGTCGGGATCGGCGTGCCCTATATCGAGGCGCGTGACCAGGCCTGCGACTTCTCCTGCGACGGGCTGCAATGCGTTCTGGCCTGTCCGACCGGGGCACTAACGCACGACATCGACTATCCCGCCGAGACGCGGATGGGATTTGCGCGCCTCGCCCGGCCCGGCCGCTGTCTCGCCGTGCGGGGTCAGCCCTTCAAAGGCGCGGCCCGCGGCACGGATCACCCCGCATTGCTGCGCTTTGAGTCCGTCGACCGCTGGAACCCGATCCCGCTGGCCGAACATCCGTTCGACCTGCCCCTATGCGATCTGTGTGTCCGACTCTGCCCGATCGAGATCCGCATCGCCCAATGCGATGCCGGCACGCCGCCCTCGGGCGATCCCAATCAGTGCCCGCCGTTGCATGCCATCCGGATGCAACCGATGCCGAACGGCCGCGGCGCGATACCGGTGGTCGAAGACGGCTGTGTCGGGTGCGGGGTCTGCGAGATGGTCTGTCCCGCCGAGCCCGCCGCCATCGTCGTGGACATCCATCGGAGCGCCGACTTCCAATGAGCTACTTCATCGACTCGCTGCGCCAGCTGGTGGGGCTCAAACCGGTCAAGCCTGCACCCGAGCAGATCCCGATCCCGATCCAGTTAATCTATAAAGAGAAGCGCAAGACTCCGCTGACCCGCGAGGCGCTGGAAGCGGTCGAGGCCGGTCACGCGCGCAGCCCAAACCGCCACAAATGGCGCAATCGCCGCTGGATCACCTTGATCGTGGTGAATCTGCTGTTCGTCCTGTCCTTTGTACTCGACGTGCAGTTGGTCGAGGGCGCACTGACCGCCTCGCGCGTCATCGGCTTCCACCTGGCCGATCTGAACTCGGCGCTGCAGGTCACACTCGCCTACAAGCACATCGTGGTTAACCTGCTGATCGGCACACTGACCGTCCTGGTGCTCTGGATCCTGCTCGGCGGGCGGACCTTCTGCTCCTGGGTCTGTCCCTATCATCTGGTCGCCGAATGGGCCGAATCGCTGCACCTGTGGCTCGCCAAGCGCGGCTGGGCGATCGACATCCAGTTCCATCGCACCGTGCGGGCGGTCTTTTACGTCATCTTCGCCCTGCTTGCGCTGCTGACCGGCTATACCGTCTTCGAGACCATCTCCCCGACCGGAATCCTCAGCCGCGTGCTCATCTACGGCCCCGGTCTGGCGCTGCTCTGGATCCTCGCCCTGCTGGCCTTCGAGGTGCTGCTCTCGCGCCGGGCCTGGTGCCGCTATGTCTGCCCGATCGGCATCACCTACGGCCTGGTCGGTGTCGTCTCGCCGCTGCGCGTGCAGTACAACATGCAGAGCTGCCATCACGAGGGCGACTGCCGGAAGATCTGCATGGTGCCGCATGTGCTTGACGTCACCATTCGCGGCCGTGCGCAAGGACTTACCAC
Source organism: Thiocapsa sp. C2-2m (assembly GCF_041903745.1). NCBI lineage: Bacteria > Pseudomonadati > Pseudomonadota > Gammaproteobacteria > Chromatiales > Chromatiaceae > Thiocapsa > Thiocapsa sp. C2-2m. Next base: position 96,676 of record NZ_JBBWVD010000014.1, read on the forward strand.
CGACATCGGCGCCGATTGCACCCGCTGCGGTCTCTGCGTCGACGTCTGTCCGACCAGCTCGCTGAGCTACACCTTCAAGGGACTGGAGAAGGCCCTATGATCCGTTTCGAGCAGGTCAGCAAACGCTTCCGACGGCAAACCGTCCTGAAGGGGATCGACCTCGCCATCGAGCGCGGACACCGGGTCGCCCTGGTCGGCTCCAACGGGGCCGGCAAGACCACGCTGATCCGCTGTCTGCTCGGGGAATATGTCTGTCAGGGCAAGGCCCGCGTCGATGATCTGGACCCGCGCGAGCACCGGCGCGAGGTGCTCGGCAAGATCGGCTTCGTGCCGCAGCTGCCGCCGCCGCTCAAGATGCCGGTCGGGCAGTTGATTCAGTTTGCCTCCGGGGTCTGCGGCGCGGATCCACGCCGCATGGAAGCGGTCGCGACACGGCTCGGGTTGGATGCGAAGGCGTTTCGGCACCAGCCCTTCGTCAAGCTCTCGGGCGGCCAAAAACAGAAGCTCTTGATCAGCATCGCCCTGGGTCGGGATACCGAGCTGCTGGTCATGGACGAGCCCGCCGCCAACCTGGATCCCGACGCGCGACACATCTTCTTCGAGCTCCTCGCCGAGCGCCAGGAGCAGGTCGCCATGCTGATCTCCAGTCACCGTCTCGACGAGGTCGCAGCACTCGTGAACCGCGTCATCGAGATGGACCAGGGCCTGGTGGTGCTCGACGACCGCGTCGCGGACCTGGTCGATCTCACCAGCCGTCTGCGCTGCCGCTTGGTCCTGACCCGTGCCGACGATGCCTTCGTGCGTGCGGTCACGCCCTGGGGTCTGCGCAGCAACGATCAGGGCATCACCTGGGAGGGCTGGGTCGCCGGAGCGGATCGACTGCGGTTCCTCGGACTCTTGTCGCGTTATGCGGCGCTGCTTGAATCCATCCGCTTGGATGCGGCGAGCGAGCCCGAGTTGGCGGAGGTGGCGTATGCATAAACCGCGTCCGGTGGGGTTGGCGGTTGTGCTGACGCTCCTGCTCTCCGCCTGCGGCGGCGATCCGGGGCAGGGCCCTGTCGAGGTGAAATGGGACCGCGATACGTGCGAGCGCTGCCGCATGGTCCTCTCCGACCGTCTGCACTCCGCTCAGGTGCGTGTCCCGACACCGGACGGTCGCTCGCGCGTCTATCGCTTCGACGATATCGGATGCGCGCTGATCTGGCTCGAAGAGCGTGCCGAGAGCGACGACCCCGCCACCGAGATCTGGGTGAACGACTGGCGCACCGGCGACTGGATCGATGCTCGCACCGCGACCTATCTGCGCGGCCAGGTCACGCCTATGGAATACGGACTCGGCGCCCAACCCGAGCCCGCGCCGGACGGGCTCGACTTCGCGCAGGCCAAGGCGCACATCTTCGATGTCGAAGCGCGCTTCAACGTCCACGGCGGACACCTGGATGGCAACCCGGCGTCGCCCGGCGCGGCATCGGATCAGATCCCGCCGGCGGAGCCTATTCCGGCGACCGTTCAGCCGCATGACCACGCCGATTGAGCCGTTAATGGAGTCCCGAGACCATGCGTGAATTCTGGCTGACCGCCCAGACCGATCTCCTCGAGTCGTTCCGGGCCAAGTGGTTTGTCGCCTACACGCTCGTCTTCGGCGGGCTGGTGGTTCTGCTGTTCGCCTTCGGGCTGACCGAGTCGCGGATCATGGGTTTTACCGGGCTGTCACGCCTGATGGTGACCTATATCCAGCTCGCCATGGCCATCCTGCCCGTCTTCGTGCTCATCACCACGGTCCGCTCGGTGGCCGGCGACCGCGAGGCCGGCGTCTACGAATACCTGCTCTCGCTGCCCATCGGGCTGGCGCCCTGGTATTGGGGCAAGCTCGCCGGCCGTTTCCTGGTCGTCTTCCTGCCCGTGTTTCTCGCAATGGTCGGCGCCATCGTCTGGGGCTCTGTCAAAGGGGCCGAAGTGCCCTGGGTGCTCTTCATCTGGTACACCGCACTGCTGATGGCGCTCGCCTGGTGTTTCCTGGGCATCGGGATGCTGCTCTCCACACTCAGCCGTTCGGCCGATGTCGCCCAGGCATCCGCCTTCGTCGTTTGGCTGACGCTCCTGCTGTTCCTGGACCTCATCCTGCTTGGCACCCTGATCCGCAATCAGATCCCGCCCGAGACGGTCGTCGGTATCGCCTTGGCCAATCCCATGCAGGTCTTCCGCACGGCGGCGATGCTCCTGCTCGACTCGCAACTGGTCATGCTCGGCCCTTCGGCCTACGTCATCCTCGACAACTTCGGGCAGGGCGGTTACATGGCGTACGCCATCGTCTACCCGATGCTGGTCGGCACTGCGTGTGCCTTCGGCGGCTATCTCCTCTTTCGTCGAGGTGATCTGCCTTGACGACTGCTGCATTGGCCGCGGCCAGCTTGGTCGACACACACTGCATCCGAGGCGTCCGTCGAGGATGCGGGCGCCGCGATGGCGGTCGTGGGCGACATCGGCGAAGTCGAGCCATTTCCCGCCGGCACCGAAGGAGCCGCGTGACCAGTCGGCCCAGTCCGAGTCGGGCTCGCGGCCGCCGATCTCGGTGAGCCAGAAGCCCTGGTGACGGATGGCGACGCAGTAGTCGGGCTGCGGGCCAGTGGCGTCTTGCGTCATGCAGTCGGGGATGAGCAGCCGCTCGCAACTCAGTGCGATGACTTACCAGGCCGCTCGAGAGAGGCGGATCGGATCGACATCGGGGAGTACTCCGAGGGAAAACCAACGACCGACAGGCAGACTTGTAAAAACTGGATCGCAGCAAACACCGATCCGGTACTGATTGGAAAATCATCAGCGCTTGTGTGGTTCATGCCAATCGATGTCTAGGCGGGTATGTTTCCCATCCAGTGCTTTACCGCATGCGCTTCGATCATTGACTCGCCATTCTTGAGGAAGATCAAGGTTTGCCAAGAGCGCCGCTGCTAGCGTCCGGGTTGAGAAAGTCTACTTGCCACTGTAAAGCACCTATGAATATCTCAGGAATTTTGGTCATCGTTCCTCCCGGCCGAATCGAAGACGTGAGGCTCAAGCTCAACGGGCTGCCCGGGGTGGAGGTCCATCATACCGAGCCCGAGACCGGGCGACTCGTGGTCGTGCAGGAGGCCGAGACGGTCGACCAGGAAGTCGCCGCGCTCTGCCGCATCAAAGCGCTGTCCGGCGTAATGCTGGCCGAGATGGTCTACCACGTTTTCGATGAAACGCCGCCCGAATGGGACGCGATCCCCGCTGAAATGGCTGCGTCATAGGACGCAACCTCACCCGACCTGCGCGGGTGAGCGCTTAAAAACAACAACGAGATCGAGGAGGAATGATGGAGCTTAGCCGCCGTATCTTTCTGAAATCAGGCGTTGCCGCTGCGACAGCGATGGCCGTCGGAATTCCCATCAGCCGTATCGCCAGTGCGGCGGTGGCCGAGACCGAGCAGGATTGGCGGTGGGACAAAGGCGTCTGCCGCTTCTGCGGTGTGGGCTGCGGGATCATGATCGCGACGCAAGACGGCAAGATCGTCGCGACCAAGGGCGATCCGGACGCCCCCGTTAATCGCGGTCTGAACTGTGTGAAGGGCTATTTCAACGGCAAGATCCTCTACGGCAAGGATCGCCTGACCCAGCCCTTGATGCGAATGACCGACGGTCGATTCGATAAGAAGGGCAAGTTCACGCCGGTGACCTGGGATCAGGCATTCGACGAGATGGCGTCCCAGTTCAAAAAGGCCTACGAAGAGAAAGGGCCGACCGGGATCGGCGTCATCGGCTCCGGCCAATGGCTCATCCAGGAAGGCTATGCGATGACCAAGCTGATGAGAGCCGGTTTTCGCAGCAACAACCTCGATCCCAATGCACGCAATTGCATGGCCTCGGCGGTGGCTGCGTTCATGCAGGTCTTCGGCATCGACGAGCCGCCCGGCAACTACGACGACATCGAATACACGGATACCGTCGTCGCCTGGGGTGCGAACATGGCCGAGGCGCATCCGGTGCTCTGGCAGCGCATCATCGACCGCCGCCTTGGTCATTCGGATACCAAGATCGTCAACATCACGACGCTGCGGAACATGACCTCCGAAGGATCGGATCTCGAGATCATCATCAAACCGAACACCGACACGGCGCTCCTGAATTTCCTGGCGCGGGAGATCATCCAGCGCGGTGCCGTGAATCAAGCCTTCGTAGATGCCCATTGTGTCTTCTGCGCCGGCCCGACCGATATCGGTTACGGGATGCGTGCGACGGACAAATTCGCGTTCGAAGCCGAGAAGGATATCCAGGCCCGCGAAACCGAGGTGACTCTGACGCGGGACGAGGCCATCGGGCTTGGACTGGATCCCGAGCAGGTTCACAGGGTCAAGCAGGACAACGCAGCCACGGCCGACCGACACTGGCTGGTCGGCTTCGAGGACTTCAAGACCGGCGTCGAGCCCTACACCCTGGATTTTGTCGCCGAGCTGGCCAAGGGCGATTCCGAAGAATCGTTGGATGCGTTCAAGGCAAAGCTGGTGAGACTGGCGGATTTATACGCCGACCCGAATCGCAAGATGGTCAGTTTCTGGACCATGGGCTTCAATCAGCATGTGCGCGGGACCTGGGTCAACGAGCAGATCTACAGCGTGCATCTCCTGTTGGGAAAGATCGCCGAGCCCGGCAACAGCCCCTTCTCCCTGACCGGACAACCTTCCGCCTGCGGGACCGCGCGCGAGGTCGGCACCTTCAGTCATCGGCTCCCGGCCGACATGGTCGTCAACATCGCCAAACACCGGGACATCACCGAGAAGACTTGGAAGCTGCCGCCCCACACCCTCAACCCCAAGGTCGGGAGTCACATCACCAAGATCATGCGTGATCTGGAAGACGGCTCGATGTCCTGGGTCTGGGTGCAGGTCAATAACCCCTTCCAGCATGTCGCCAATGCCAATCATTGGCTGAAAGCCGCACGCGAGAACGACAATTTCATCGTCGTCTCGGACGCCTATCCGAGCATCTCGGCCAAGGTGGCCGATCTGATCCTGCCCGTCGCCATGATCTTCGAAAAATGGGGCGGTTACGGGAACGCCGAACGGCGCACCCAGCTCTGGCGCGAGCAGGTTCCACCGCCCGGAGACGCACGCAGCGATCTGTGGCAGATCCTTGAATTTTCCAAGCGCTTCACCCTGGCCGAGGTCTGGAAGGAGCAGGCCATTCCAGGGCTTAAAGACGAGGGATTCGAAGAGGGAAAACTCCCGGACGTGATGGCCGCTGGACAGGAGATGGGCTACAAACCCGAGATGACCTTATACGAGGCACTCTTCGAGACACCCGAAAATAAGGCGTTCGCCTGGCCCGATCCGGTCGCTAAAGGACACGACAATCACACAGTCAAACACCTTGATGTGGACTGGTTTGTCGAAAAGGCATTGTTCGAAGAATACGCTGCCTTCGGGCGCGGTCATCATCACGACCTCGCGCCTTTCGATGTCTACTACCAAGACGACGTGCGTGGTCTGCGGTGGCCGGTGGTCGACGGCAAAGAAACACCCTGGCGCTTCAACGCCAAATACGATCCCTACGTGAAGAACGGCGAGATCGAATTCTACGGCGCTGCCATGAAGGAGCTGGTGACCGGCAATTTGAACGGTCCCACGACCGAGGAGAAGACCAAATTCCCCGGCAAGGCGAAGATCTTTTTCAGACCTTACGCCGCACCGGTCGAGTCGCCCGACGGAAATTACGACCTCTGGCTCTGCACCGGGCGGATCCTTGAACACTGGCACACCGGCACCATGACGCGCCGCGTGCCCGAGCTGCATCGGGCCATGCCGGCGGCCGTGCTGGACATGAACGAGAAGGATGCCGAGGAGCGCGGGCTCAAACGTCAGGATGCGGTCTGGATCGAGTCGCGACGCGGCAAGATCAAGGCAGTGATCGAAACCACCGGCCGAAATCGTCCGCCGCGCGGCTATAGCTTCATGGCCTTTTTCGACGAGTCGGTCTTCGTCAATAAGCTGTGCATCGATGCGACCTGTCCGATCTCCAAGGAAGAGGATTTCAAAAAGACCGCGATCAAGATCTATAAGGTGTAGCGCGCCTTCATCGGCGTCATCGACAGTACCCGGATGTGTAGTATGCATCCGGGCGAGCCGAGTGCCTTCATTACGTCCGGCGACTCACCGACCATGACAACGCGGCGCGGTTTCATACAGAAGGGCATTCAGGGCGCGGCCGTCGCAACGAGCGGCGGCATGCTCTGGTCGTATCTCGCCATTCAGAACGCCCGCGCCGAGCCCTTGGCGCTGCGCCCGCCCGGCGCGCTTGCGGATGCGGACTTCAATGCGCTCTGCATCAAATGCGGGCGCTGTGTGGTCGCCTGCCCGTACGACACCCTGAAGCTGGCCGCGTTGGCCGACCGCGCACCGCTCGGCACGCCCTATTTCGAGCCGCGGCAAATCCCCTGCTACCTGTGTCACGACATTCCCTGCAAGGTCGCCTGTCCGACCGGCGCGCTGGCGCCGACGCTCGACGATGTGATGGACTCGCGGATGGGTCTCGCCTTTATCGACACGGAACATTGTCTCTCCTGGCAGGGGCTGCGTTGCGAGATCTGTTATCGGGTCTGCCCGCTGCGAGACAAAGCGATTCGCGTCGAAACCCGACGGCGTGAATTGAGCAAGCACGCCATGCTCCTGCCGATCGTCCTTAGCGAGGGCTGTACGGGTTGCGGCATCTGCGAGAGTGCCTGCCCGACCGAAATTGCCGCAATCAAGGTGCTACCTGCTGAACTGATTCAAGGGAAGATCGGCGACCACTTCAGGATGGGGTGGGCGCCGCCCAGTCCCGAACCCGGCGACACCTGGAGGGGACAACTGGATTCCGCACCGGAGCAGGGTCAGGCGCCCGGATTGGATTATCTGAATCAGCCGGAGTTTTAGATGGCGAGCGACCGTCCGGTAACGGCACGACTCTGGACTTGGCGCCATTTGATTCTGCGGCGGGTCGTCCAGATCGGTGTCCTGCTCCTGTTCTTCGGCACCCTGCACTGGGGCTGGTCCTTATTCGGTCTTCCCCTTTTGAGCGGAAACCTCAGTGCATCGGAGATCCTCGGCCAGGTGACGCTCGCCGATCCCTTCGCGACGCTCCAGATTCTGCTGACCGGACACGTCCTTCAAGCCGAAGTGCTCTTAGGCGCAGCCCTGGTTTTGGGCGTCTTCCTGATCCTTGGAGGCAGGGTCTGGTGTTCTTGGGTCTGTCCGGTCAATTTGGTCACCGATTTCGCGGGCTTTCTGCATCGCAAGACCTGGCATAAAAACCTTTTCGGGCTTCCCCGTCACCTGCGCTATACGGTACTGGCACTCGCACTGGTGCTGTCGGTCTTGATCGGGCTTCCGGCATTCGAATGGGTCAGTCCGATCGGGGCCATGCATCGCGAGATCATCTTCGGTTTGGGTCTGGGCTGGACCGCCTTGGTCGGCCTTTTTCTATTCGATTGGCTGGTCGTCAAGCACGGTTGGTGCGGCCACCTCTGCCCACTCGGCGCCTTCTATTCAGTGGTCGGGCGCCATACGGCCCAGATCCGGGTCAAATTCGATCAAGCCAGTTGCAACGGTTGCGGGAAATGCCAAGCGATCTGCCCGGAGCCTCAGGTCTTGAACCTCAAACGGTTGGCACGGGACGGCCAGGTTCTCTCGGGAGAATGCACCAATTGCGCACGTTGTATACCGATCTGCCCGGAGAATAGCCTGGCGTTTGGGTGGCGTCTCGGCACACCGAGCCCTGACCAGGCTCGTGCTCATAATAAGCTCATAATGAAGGAGGATTGCTCATGATCATGTTTCGCCGTTCCGTCGCGGGAGTCGCCGCGATTGTTTTCGCCGGCAGCTTCGCACTCGCACAAGACCTGTCTTGGACCGACGAGGATATCGGTCTCGTCGGGAACGCCTTCGATTCTCCCGAGCCGATGCGGTTCGACTACATCTCGATCGATCCGGAGGATGCCGACTCGACCTTGCCGACGGCGTTCGTGGATGCCCCGCCCCTGATTCCGCACAGCATCGAGGAATCCGGCCTCATTACCCTGAAGAACAACAAGTGCCTGAAATGCCATCACGACCAGGATCTCTGGGATCAGGACAAGGACGCGGAGGAACCTTCCCCGATGCCCGAGAGCCATTACGTGAGCATGCGCACAGCACCCGATGTCATCGCCAAGAAGATCATCGGAACCCGCTATTTCTGTACCCAGTGCCACGTTCCTCAGGCAGAGGTCGATCTACTGGTCGGAAACGATTTCGGCGACCAATGAAAAGCCTCGTTCAGGAACTGTTTGCGCGCTTGCGGGATGCGCCGGCTGCACTGTCCAGCGTGGGCCCCGGGGCGAGCGAGGGCGCATGTCACGCATCGATCGCGCTGGCCGTCGAGCACGTGGTCGACCACGTCTCGCCCCGACTACGTGCGGCGCCCGGGTATGCCAAGGTCCTTCGCGAACCGGTCGCGGCAGCCCTCCGACACATCGATGCCATGGCCGAGCTGGTTCCCGGGCCGCTGACATGCAGTCGCGAGTCCTTCGCCGCTGACTCGCAGGTCAACGCCTTCTTCGTCAGCCCCGGACACCTGCAAGAGGTCTTCAGCCAGAGCCGAGAAGTTCGGCAGGTCTTCGATGACGAACCGGATGCCGACGCATGTTGGGCCTTGCTCTGTATGCAAATGAAGGGTAAGTCCAGGCCTGGACTTGCGTTGGTGCGCGATCAGGTCCAACGCGATGTCATGCAGACGACCATCAGCTTTTGCGAGCATCAAGTCGTCGCACCCGGACGGACCGAGCGCGACGCGAGGCAAGCGCTGAAGTGCTGCATCTTCAATGGATTCCTCGGGTTTACTCGCCAGCGACTCGAGGAGGCGACGCAGCGTCGCGACGCTGCTCGCATCCTTCGCAGGCGCCTCAGACAACTCCGCACCGAACCCGGCACGGATCATCGTCGCGTTGCGCTAGAGCTCGAGCTTGCCGCCGTCGAGCGCGAAATCGCCCGCCAGGATCAGCCCATCGCCGATATTGCGGAAAAACTACGCTTCGTCGCCGGAATCCTCGCCAACCCGTCCGCGATGATGAGCGCCATCCGGAAGCCGTTGAACCTAAGCCGGCTCGGGGTTCAGATCAGCGAAAGCTCGAATGAACCAGGGTATCGGCTAATCCTTTCCGAGATTCAGATCGCATCCCATGCTCCCCGCGTAGGTGCCCTGGTGAAATTCCATCGGCATGAGCTGCTACCGGCACCTGACTTCATCCGCCAGGCCGATCTCTTTCTATCCCAATGACTGGAGAGCCCGTCAATGACTTCAGAGCAAAACCGCGAAGGCGTATTGGAAGCTCTTTTGGAACGTTTCGAGCGTCAGCGACTTCCGCGCATTCTGGCGCTGAAACAGCAGGTCGACGAGGGCGGCAAGCTACGCGCCGGGGACATCGATTTTCTGACGGAGGTTCTCGCCGACGCACAGCACAACGCTCACCTCATCTCCGAAGTCCCTCACTGCAAAGACCTGTACTCGCGGGTCGTGCATCTTTATCGAGACATTACCGAAAAGGCGTTGGTGAATGAGCAGGGTGTTTAAGCGGCGCTGACTGCTCCGTGAGCCGTCGATGTCCGAAATAGCCGACGTCGCAATCGCCGCTTTATCCGGTCTCGACTGATCGTTACGGCCATGCGACGGCCGCCTGACTGATCCGGATCGATTGACGGTTGCACAGTCCGAATCGCAGTCCGGCCGTGGCTAAAAACACCTTGCGCAGGCACAAAGACCAGCGCGGCGATGGAAGCGACCATAGCCGCGATGAAGAGTAGCGCGACTAGGACCGACGCATCGAAAGCGAGAAAAAACTCCGAGAAAGAGCATCGCAATCTCCGAGGGCAAAAAAGGGCCGTCATCGAAAAGAGGCCAATCGACAGACCGATGAGCTTCGCGCGGCCTGAGAGCAGGACCAGTACAAGGGCGGCGCTCGGCGCATCCATCGGATCCGCGGTGACATCTGTCTCGACCGGTCAAGCGTGGTCGACGATACGCGACAGAGGGTTGGCCATGACCGCGAGGATGGCACCGATTCCCGAGAGAAAAAACACGTGGACAACGGAGAGTTGGATGATGTGCGCGATGTCAGTGATAGCTGAATCTTGAATCACATCACGCCTCATGATGCGATTGGCATCAACAACATCGAGAGGTAAACCTGGATACTGTTTTTACGCATTGCGAAGGTCAGGGCCGGCCGAGCATTCCGGCGCGCTCATAACAAGTCAAGGAAGATGGCGGACCCAGCTCGGCAGAGCTGGATTGTCCGTCGTCAGCCCGGTGTTCGGGTAGGGCTGAAGCGCGACCCCCAGGGGCTAGCTTGGCGGGCAAGCGCGTTTCCGGAAATCGCCTTCATTGCTATCACAGAGTATTCCATGGCTGTACCGGACCGTCGAGCCGGTTACCGGCCGGCTGGAAGCCTCGTCGACTTGGCCTGCGGTGCGCGATGGCGTGACCTTGGTTGCATTGGACTCATCGTGAAGGAATTGCGACAGGCGATCCAGCGATGGGATCCGGATGGTCCGTCGCTCGATCTGGGCCAGTCCTCGACTGGCCAACTCATGAAGCTCGCGCGAGAAGGTCTCAGGACTGATGTTGAGACTGGATGCGATCAACGACTTAGAGGCCGGCAGAACCACCGTCACGTCATCCGCGTCGTCGGTGCTGTGGCAGCGCCCCTGCTTGATCAGGAAGTCCGTGAGGCGCTGACGTGCCGTCATGAGACAACAGGCTTCAAGATCTCTAATGAGTCGATGCACGTCGGCGGCATTCAGCTTCAACAACATCCCGCCCACCTGCGGCCACTCGGCGATGGCGATCTGGATGCGCTCGCGACCAACGACGAGGAGACGGCAGTCGCTGATCGACTCGGCAAACACAGGACAGGGCTCATCGAGGAGAACTGCCGCGAGCCCGAAGGCCCGCCCGGGCAAGAGGATATCGAGGACGCGTTCGGTGCCCAACGCAGAGATGACCGACAATTTGATGCGACCCGCCAGGAGACATTGAAGACCGCCCGAGAGACTGCCTTTTTCGCAGATGATCTGGCCCCGCGCGACCGTGCGGATCTGGCTGCCGCCGGCAAGGTAGCGCGCAGGCTCTTCGTCGAGTTCCGCGAACGCCTCGATCGATCGCAGGTGCGGGAGAAAGCTCAACGACCGGTCGACGTCATTCATCGTTCCGAGTGTATCCGCCCGCGCGATCGTAACAAGTGGCATACACCTGAGCGCGATGAGGTCGACCTACCTCTTTGGTGGTAGTCGCAGTACACTCTGATCACACTGAAAATGTTCGTATTAGGCGGTTTTGATTACAGCTGCGCGCGGTTTTAATCGGCGGCTTTGGCGCTTTGGTGGTACCCCTTTATGACGGCCCAGTCGGCTGAGCGCGAACAGGTATGGCCCAGGCGGTAGCGATGCGATCTGTCTTGCCATCCCTGCTCCACCGGTCACTTTTGATCAGTGTCGGTCTGCTGATGAGCCTGATCCTGCTTTTGGGCATCCTCAGCATGCTCATCACCGGGGTTGTCGCGCAAACCACCGAGGGCCTCGCGTCCGCGGTCAATCAGTCGGGCTCACTGCGCATGCAGTCCTACCGCATCGGCATGGTGTTGGCGGAGTCCAGCGTTCCCGCCCGACAACGCGCCGACCAGGTCTCGGCTCTTGTGGCGGAGTTCGAGCAACGTCTTGCCAGTCCTCGGCTCACGCATGCAATTCCGCTCGCCGCCGGGGATCCGGTGCGCGCAGCATATGAAGGGGTCCGCTGGACCTGGGCCGAACAGATGCACCCTGCGCTGTACCTGAACATTGAGCAGCTTCGAGAGCCGGCCGGAGCACGCCCGGCCGAGGGTCTGGCCGCCCTGTCGTATCACCTGCAGGTCGACCGCTTCGTCGAGCAGATCGACGACCTCGTCGGTCGACTAGAGGCGGTGGCCGAGGGGCGAATCGCGATGCTACGCCTGGTGCAGATCGTCGCCCTTGCGTTGACCCTGGTGGCGGTGCTGATCACCATGATCCTGGTCCGGCATCGCGTGATTGTCCCGCTCGGCGAGCTGCTGCGCTGCGCGGATTCGTCGCGGCGCGGCGATTTCAGCCGACGGACACCCTTTACCGGCGCAGATGAGCTGGGACGACTGGGCGAGGCCATCAATCGCATGGCAGAGGATCTGGCCAGGCTCTATGCCGGTCTTGAAGAGCGCGTCGCCGACAGGACACAAGACCTGGAGCAGGCCAACCAGTCGCTGGAGCTTCTGTATCGGGTCGGCAAGCGACTCCACGAATCAGCAGTCTCACGACCCCTTTTCGAATGCGTGCTCGCAGAGATTCAGGGCAAGTTGGGCCTCCAGGGCGTTAGCCTGGCGTTGTGGCATGATCCCGATAAAGGTGAGGATCTTCATCGAATCAGCGCCCTTGGCAATCGCAGTCCATGCGGTGCAGAGTCACACGCTGGCGGTCTGGACGATTCAAACGCCGATGCTCAAGAACACGATTCTGCTCAGGCCCAGATCCCGGCTCATACCGCGGCCGCGTTGGGGACCGCGTTGGGCGATGTGCGCCACTGCGCTTTCTTTCCGGTGACCAATCAAGGCCAGGAGCTCGGCGTCATGATCGTCGACCCGGGCGACTGCAGGGACATCCCACTCCGGCAACGGCGGCTCCTGACGTCCCTGGCGGCACGCATCGGCACCGCGCTGGGTCTGCACCAGCGCCAACGCGACGCACGACGCCTGTCGGTCTACGAGGAACGCACCACCATCGCGCGCGAGCTGCATGACTCACTAGCTCAGTCGCTCTCGTACCTCAAGATCCAGGCGGCCCGCCTGGATGCGCGCCTGGCCGCGGAAACAAACGCCGACCCGGCGCAGGCACGCGAGGTGTTGGCCGATCTGCGCGACGGAATCAGTAATGCGTACAGTCAGTTGCGCGAGCTCCTGACCACGTTTCGGCTCAAGGTGGACGACCGTGGACTCAATGCCGCGCTCAATGCGACCGTCACAGAGTATCGTGCGCGCGGAGAAACCCAGATCAGCCTGGACAATCGCCTCGCTGCCCTGCTGCTCACTCCCAACGAGGAGATCCATGTGCTACAGATCGTGCGCGAGGCGTTGTCGAACGTGTTCCGCCATGCCGGAGCGGCGCGGGCTTCACTGCGCTTAACAGCCGTGGAGGACGAAATCCTGGTGACGATCGAGGACAATGGACGCGGCATCCCAGCGCTGACCATCCCGGCCGGACACTACGGTCTGCAGATCATGCGCGAGCGCGCTGCCAGCCTCGGCGGCGCCATCGAGATCGGGCCCGGATTGCATCGCGGAACGCGGGTACAGCTCCGATTCCCGAGCCGGTCGCCGGCTCAGGGCGAGCACCATCCGACCGCGATCACACCGCCATGACCACCGCACGCGAGCCGCCCCCGCCCCGCATCGCTGTGGTCGTCATTGATGACCATCCGCTGTTTCGCAAAGGTTTGGCCGACCTGATCGCGATGGCCCCGGAGCTGATCCTGGTCGGCGAGGCCGGTGACGGCGAGAGCGGAGTGCGGATCGCCATCGCCACCCGCCCTGACCTGATCCTGCTCGACCTGAACATGAAGGGGATGACCGGGATACAGACCCTGGAGCGCCTGCGACGGACCGACCTCGACGCCCGCGTGGTGATGCTCACCGTCTCGGACGCCGAGGAGGACGTGATCGCCGCGCTACGTGGCGGTGCAGACGGCTACCTGCTCAAAGACATGGAGCCGGAGGAGATCCTGGAGAACCTGCTCGCAGCCGGGCGTGGTCGCGTGGTGATCAGCCACCGGCTGACGGAGCTGATCGCACGCGCGCTTCGCCACGACGGGCTCCCCGTGCGCCCTGATGAGGCCGGCCTGACCCCTCGTGAACGGGAGGTTCTGTCGCTGATTGCCGAAGGGTTCAGCAATAAGCTGATTGCGCGCGAGTTGAATCTGTCGCCCGGCACCGTCAAGGTCCATGTCAAGCATCTGTTCAAAAAGCTCAACCTGAAGACCCGCGTTGAGGTCGCGGTCTGGGCTGTGCGAATCGCCGCGTCACGCGAGGATTGATCGCTGACGCGCGTTCGGCTGGTCCGGCTACTCGGGCAAGGCCGCCTTGCGTGGCCGGCTGCGACATCGTGATCGCGGAAAAGGCCAGCGGAACCACGTGCGACGGCCGCACTGAGTCGGCCTTGCTGATAGCATTGCAGCGGCTCGTAAACACACACGTGGTCCCGCGCCTAGGTCATCAGGCGCGCAGCATCACGGATTTTCGGGTTGTTCGCGGACTTTGAGTCAAACCTAGCAGATCGACACCACCCGACTTCAGGCATCACTGCTAGCGTTCGCACCCTTGAGATCGCGGCTCACTCTGGCATCAAATCCTGCAATAGCAAGCCATGCATGTGGGCTGGTTTCGGCCAGAAGCGGTCCCTCCACATGCCTACCGTGACGTTTGCTCCTCCAATATGCTTTCTCTGACGTTTGGTAAGAATAGAAATTCTGTTTAAGCATCCCTATCTCCCTCCCAAGGTTTGGCATAGGCTTGTGCCCGCTGCCGTCTCAATACTGAAATGGCGGAATGTGTTCAAGGGTCTCGTTCAACAGTTAACTGTATGAACTTTTTTAGTCGCGTATCCTGGGTAGGCGCAACTTCCTAGTCAGATACTGCTGCATCTTCGCGGCCTCCATCGGGCGAGCGAAATGATAGCCCTGACCTTCCATGCCGATGTGGCTTTTGAAGAACTCGACCTGCTCCAGCGTCTCAATGCCTTCGGCAATCACTTGTAAATTGAGGGCTTTACCCAAGGCGATGATCGCCTCTGCAATGGCGACGTCATCTGAGTCGCGGGGAATATCACGCACGAACGACTGGTCGATCTTTAACTTGTCAATAGGCAGTTTTTTGAGGTAACTCAAAGAAGAGTACCCCGTTCCGAAATCGTCGATCGCCACCTCGATGTCCAGTTGTCGGACTTGTTTCAGTTTGTGGATGGACTTGTCGGCGTGACCCATCACAAAGGTTTCGGTGATCTCCAAGGTGAGATGCTGCGGGGGGAAGCCGGTTCGCTCCAGGATCTGGGTCACTTCATCGACAAAGTGCTCGTGCTGGAATTGCGGTCCGGCGACGTTTACCGACATCCGTCCTACGGGGAGTCCAGCATCCAACCAAGACCGACCTTGTTGGCAGGCCGACATCAGCACCCATCGCCCAATGTCACGGATCAAGCCGCAGTGTTCGGCAATCGGAATGAAGCGAAGCGGGGAGATGATGCCCTGGTCCGGATGTAGCCAGCGCAGGAGCACCTCCATACCCACGACGTCCTCGTTATCTAATCGGACCTGAGGTTGATAGACGAGATAGAATTGCTCGTGCGTGAGCGCATGCCGCAAGGCATTTTCGAGGAATATGTACTCAAATGCCTGGGTGGTGAATTCTTCGGAGTAGAACAGGTAGGTGTTGCGCCCAGCCTCCTTGGCCTTGTACATGGCCGCGTCGGCATTGGCCAAGAGCGTTGATGGATCTGATGCATCCTGGGGAAACAGACTGATACCCATACTTGCCTTCATGGTGATTTCACGGTTGTCTACCTGGAATGACGGGGCAAAGCTATCCAACAAGCTGCCAACCACGTGAGCGGCATTTTCCGGCCCACCGATGTCTTCGAGCAGGATGACAAACTCGTCGCCGCTGATTCGCGCTAGGGTATCGACGGCCCGGATTGCGTGGAGCAGCCGCTCTGCAATCTGAATCAGCAGGGCGTCACCTGCCGCGTGGCCCATGCTGTCGTTGATGTGCTTGAATCGATCAAGGTCAACAAAGACCACCGCGAGTGTCGAACCTGCGCGGGTCGCATGGCGTATGCTCTGGCTTAGTCGGGAGTCGAACAGCAACCGGTTGGGCAGTCCCGTCAACGGGTCGTGGTGTGCCAGATAGTCGAGTCGGTCCTGATGTTCCTTGATCGCCGTGATATCGGTGAAGATACCGACATAGCCTCGCGGTTGCTTTTGGTCATCCCAGATCGTGCTGATGCTCATGAGCACGGGATACGCGTCACCGTCTTTGCGCCGGTTCCAAATCTCGCCGCGCCAGTGTCCGGTCTCTCGAAGCGTACGCCACATGGTCTGGTAAAAGAGGTGGTCATGGCGCCCGGACTGCAGGATGCGTGGATTCTTACCAATGACCTCGTGCTTGTCGTAACCCGTGATGGAGAGAAAAGCCCCATTGACATCCTGGATAATCCCGTTGAGGTCCGTGACCATCACCCCTTCGGCAGTGCTGTTGAAGACCGTTGCCGCCTGGAGTAGCTTCTCCTCCGCTTGACGGCTTTCGGTAATGTCCGTGGCAATCGCATAGATCAAGCCTTCATCGAAAGAGATCCGGGAGGACCAGGAGATGAGACGGTAGCCTCCATCTTTATGCCGATACCGATTCTCGAAGCGGCCGGAACCGCATCCTTGCTCTGCGATATTTCCTGTTTCATCCCGGGTCCTTTGTCGATCGTCCGGGTGCACATAGTCGATGAAATGCGTTCCGATGAGTTCGTCTCGGGTGTAGCCCAGCGTCTGCTCCCAAAGCGGGTTGACTTGAAGGATGGTTCCTTTTAAGTCAACGATCATGTTCAAGCTCATCTGCTGGTCGAAAAAGCTATCAAACGCATTTTGGATGTGGCGTTGCTGGGTCACATCAATAACGACGCTGTTCCACTGAATATCACCGTTCTCGAGACGCGTCGGCATGCCAGTCCCGCTGAGCCATTTCAGAATCCCCGATGGGGTTCTGATGCGCCATTCGTGTTTCCAGAATCCCAGGGTCTTGGCTGACTGTTCGATGGATTTAGCCAATCCCGTGATGTCGTCCGCGAGCACGGCATCCCAGAGAGGCGATGGGTCGTTGATGAGTTCCTCAGCGGAAATCTCCCAGATCTCACGACAGCCCAGCGTCATGTTCGCGAGCGCGTCGCTGCCATCGACGTGCAGGACATATTGGAAAATGGCGCCGGGAACGCTGTTGGTAATCTCCTGAAATTGCGTCTGCGCCTCGATCAGCGCCTGTGCTTGCCGCTTGCTCTCTGTGATGTCGGTGGCCAGCCCTTCGATCAGCAGTTCGCCGTCGGTCATCCGATGGGCAATGGAACGGTCGTACAACCAGTGCCAGTTGCCGTGATCATCTTTGATTCGATATTCAATGGCGAAGGCTGTCCCTGTGCGCAAGTTGTCAAGGGCGCGTTGCACAAGGGACTGGTCATCAGGATGAATCGACTCGGGCCAGTGCGTCGGATGGGCGAGCAGGTAATCCGGAGAGACGCCGAAAACACGCTCGACCTGGCGTGAACAGTAGAGGCCGCCCCGCTTTGACGAATATTGATAGATGACATCGGGAAGGTGATCGACCAAGCGCTTCCAGCGTGCCTCGCTCTCGCGTAGGGCTGTTTCGGCCTCCTTGCGGCGGTCGATGTCCTCAATGATCGAGACGAAGAAATCCGGCGTCCCATCAGGCTTGGAGACCAGCCCGACCGTGAGGTTGATCCAGACGAAGGAGCCATCCTTGCGAATGTACCGCTTCTCCATGGCGTAGTTTTCGATGTCGCCGGCCAGCATCCGACCGACATACGCGACGTCGGCGTTAAGATCGTCCGGATGGGTGATGTCCTGAAAGGTCTTTGTCAGCAGCTCGTCTCGGGAATACCCGATGATGTCGCAGACCTTCTGATTGACCCGCAGCCACGAACCATCGGGTGCGACATGGGCAATACCCACGGCGGCCTGCTCAAAGGTGGCCTGAAAGCGACGTTCAAGCGCTAGCAGAGTGTTTTGTTCGTGATGTGTGCATTGAGTAGCGATCAGCCTTCTCCTTTAGCTAACGAGCTTGGCCTTAGTGTGCGACGACCAGTCGGCACCCCGTATGACAGCTCTCCACTACCGTAGAACTCCTGAATCGCTTTCTTCGCCAGAGACAGAGGCGGATCGTTCTACTTGAGCCTGTTCTGGACCCGGACCAAGCAGGGCACCTTGATGCTCAATGCCCAGAGCGCCAGTCCTGTTTTTCAGCTATGTTTAAACAAACATTTGTGGCATGTCCAGTGATCTGCGCCATCGGGGTTGAGCTTTGGCTTTGGCGACGCCGTGGATAACTCGGCGGACAACTTGCTGTGGAGTGGGTGAGGAGATCCCTATCCGACACCGGCGCGGAAGCATCGTCGCAGGCTGGCGGTCCGCAGGCGAAAGCGAGCGGTACCTCAGGCATGACGAGCACGACGCTTGCCGCATCAGCTCTGCGGTGGATTGTCGTTGACGTTACGCCTCGATCCAGTGTCGGCTTCGGGTCGTGACCGGCCTATCGGAAGCGTCACCCCCAGCGTCGGCAAAGCGCGTGTTCCGGCCGTCGCTAACCCGAGCGGTCGGCGGCGGCTTCGGAAGCGTTGCGGTCACCGACGATCCTGAGCCCGGGCGCGGGCTTAAGATCCGATCCGGACAGCTGCGATCTCTCCCCGAACGACCGCTGTAGCGGCCTGAGCAGACGTGCATTTTCGGTTCGTCTTGCCTTATGAGCAAAAAGAAAGACCCGGCCCCCGTAGCGCTTCTCCAAATCGAGCTGCAGTCCGCGGACCTCGCGGTCGTGCCAACGACCCCGGCAGACCACGCCGGTATCCGGGATCGCGCCGGCGCCCGATCCGGCCTGCGGGCCGGTCAACGCGAAACAGGGGATTTCGACGCCGCGGGCCAGACGCGGCAGATAGTGGTCCTTTTGCTCGTCCGTGCCGTAGTGCAGCAAGAGCTTGGCCGGGCCGAGCGAGTTCGGAACCATCACCGTCACGGCCGCGGTGATGCTGCGGGTGGCGAGTGTCATCACCACCGCGGAATGCGCCGCATTGGAGAATTCCAGTCCGCCGTACGCGCGCGGAATGATCAGGCCGAAGAAGCCCTGTGCCTTGATGTAGGCCCACGCCTCGGGCGAAAGGTCGTGGTCGCGGTGGGTGACACGCCAATCGTCGATCATCCGGCAGAGCGTCTGCAGTGGTCCGTCGACGAAGGCCTGCTCGGCGGCGGACAGCTGCGGGGCAGGCGTGCTCAAGAGCCGCGACCAGTCCGGACGGCCGGCGAACAGTTCACCGTCCCAACCGACGGTTCCGGCGTCCAGCGCCTGCTGTTCGGTGGGTGAGAGTTGCGGCAGGACTTGGCGGAAGCGCCCCAGCAGCGGCCGCGTCAGCCAGCGACGCCGCCAAGGGGTATAGGCGACCATCAGAACGACCCATCCGCACGCGCCGGCAACGACGATCAACGAGGTCATGGCAGTCTCCCGATGCGGCATCGATTCCGGTTGCGGTCATCGGGGGTTTCCCGCCTGTCCGGAACCGTATCGGCCACATTGCTGAAGACCGTTCGCGGCGCGGCAATCTTTCAGACGACGGCAACTCCACAGGTGTTGCGGTCGTCTCGGCCTCTTGCCGCCGCGCGAATCGCGTTCAATCCGGTGTTAAGGCCGGAAAGCTCAGCCGGACCTCGGTGCCCGTCTGCGGATCGGAGGCGATGCGCATCTCACCGCCGTGCTGCTCGACGAGGCGCCGCACGATGGCGAGGCCCAGCCCGGTGCCGTTGGTCTTGGTGCTGAAGAAGGGCTCGGTGAGATGCGCGAGCAGGTGCGCCGGGATCGGTTCGCCGTCGTTGTGCACGCGCAGCAGGATGCGCTGCTCCGGTGTCTGCTCCTCGACGTGCCAGGTGACCGGCGTGCCCTCGGGTGCGGCCTGACAGGCGTTGTCGGTCAGGTTGACGAGGATCTGTCGCAGGCGATCTTCGTCGGCGAGGATGTGTGCCGTGGTCGGCGTCGATATGAGTCGAAGCGGGCGTCCCGGGTCGCCGTCCGCGTAGCCCGCGACGAAGTCGGCGAGGGTGGAGACGACATCGACCGCCTGCAGATCGAGACTCAGCGGCTTGGTGTAGAGGAGCATGTCTTCGAGCAGACGCCGCATCCGCTCGGCCTCGCCCGCGCCCAACGCGATGCGCCGCTGCGCACGCTCGTCCAGCGCCAGTCCGGCGAGCGACTCCAGCGCCATGGACACCGTCGTGAGCGGGGTACGCAGCTCGTGGGCGATGCCCGAGGCGAACTCCCCGATGGCGGCGAGACGGCCTTGCTCGGCGAAGCGGGCGGTGCGTCCGAACGCCTGGGTCAAGAGCTGTGCGATGTTGCCCAGGAGACGCCGCCGCGCGCCATCGAAGCCCTCGGGACGACGGGTCGCGAACACCACCACCGCCGGGACGGGCGTCTGCGTTTGTGCGGTGAGCGGCAGGAAGATCGCGTCACGCATGCCGAGCGCGACCAGGTGACCGAGAAACTCGTAGGCCGGATTCTCGCGCACCCGGCCGACGGCATCGGCGACATGGAGGGGCGCGGCGTCGGCCAGCGCGGATTCCAGGAGCGTGCCCTGCAAGCGGTAAAGCCGTCGATCGCTCGGCTGCGGCCTGCCGTCCAGCCAACCGGTCTCGACATGCGCGTTGGCGCGGGCATCGTCGATGAAGACCACCCCGATCCAGTCGAACCCGAGCAGATCCCGAAACTCGCCGCTCAAGAACGCGACCAGCTCGTCGAGATCGCTGCCTTGCTGCAGACGTCGAATGAGCTGATGCAGCAGATCGAGCCGGACCGACAGGCGGTTGAAGCTGCCGGTCAGCTCCCGGATCTCGGTGCTGCCCTCCACCGGCGTGCGATGCCCGAAATCGCCGTCGGCGACGCGTTGGAAGCCGGCGATGGTGCGCCGCAGCGGCGCCAGGACCCGATAATGCAACACGATCAGCAGAGCGACCGCGACTAGGGCCACGACGACCGCCAGGGCAAGCGCGCCCTGGACCACCTTGCGATACTCGCTTGCGGTCCAGTCGCGCAGGGCCTGTGTCAGCGTCGCGGTGGCATCGCCGAGGACGGCATGCTCGGCGATGACGTGCTCGGCCGCCCATTCCAGACGCGGCTCCTCGGTGTCCTCGCCGATCGCCTCGAAGAGCGCGCCGCGCCAGCCCTCCCAGGTCTGCTCCAAGTCCCGGATGGCGAGCGTCACGCCGCCGCCCAGGCGCGGCATCATCCAGGGTAACGGGGTCGGCACCTCGTGGCTGAAATCGCCCTTCATGAAGGCGTCGACAACCTGATCGAAGGTCGCGACGTGGGTCGTCAGATCCCGGTAGTAGAGTCGGACATCGCGGTAGTAGGTCGGATAGTCGCGCGGGGCGTTCTGCTCGTAGTTCATCGCTTGGGCATGGATCTGCTCGGCGGCGAGCTCGAGCCGCCCGGCGATCTCGACCAGGGCGTCGTAGGCCAACTGGCGCTGAAAGGCGCCGACGGCGTAGAGGCCCGCACCGGCAAAGAGCAGGACCAGGCCGAGGAAGCCGGCGGTGAGCTGAAAGCCTAGGCTGGAGAGGCGTTGTTGAAGGGTCATGCCGAGGATTGTTGTTGATCCGCGAAGCGGCGAAGGGTCGAGAGCATCGCGGGCGTCCGACCGGAACGGATGAACGGGGCGGGGCGACTTTCGGCGCCAATGTCGGCATGGGGATGCCGGCGGGCGTGTCGATCAGCGCTGCGTTCCGAGCAGCATCCCCTTGGTGCGCAGATCCTCCATCAATCCGGCCCCGAAGACGATGATCCGATCCGGATCGGGGTGGCCGAGCTCCTCGGCGATTCGGCTCAGGACCTGGCGCCCCGTCCGCGGGGTTTCCTCCTCGAGTAAGATCAACAGGCGCTGCGTCACGGCGTTGATTTCGAGAAAGGCGATGTCGTCGTCCGGCGTACGATAGACCACCAGATGGGTCGGTTCCGGCGGCGGCGCATCCGGTCGGCAGTCCGGCCCGATGCGATGGACCGGGAAGCGATAGCTCAGATTCCAGGCCAGCGGCGTGAGCGCCGGGCGACCCTCGAGCAGGTCGCCGCTCGGATCGATGCGGGTGCAGTCCGGGTCCGCATCGCTGATCTGCAAGGCCAGCTCGACCCATTCGTAGTGCGCCAGCTCCAGGAGAAAGGGTGGATCTCGAGGATCGCCCGTGCGCGAGGTTTGCAGAAAGTCTAGAAATTCCTGTCCCAGCTCGAGGAAGAGCGGCGTCTTGGCGCGGTGACGGACGAAGAAGTCCCGTATCAGCTCGTTCCAGTGCGCGTCGGGCAGGATCCGGCGAATCACCGGAAAGTTGCCTGAAAGCAAGGCCGAGACGTTGTTGAACACCAGGTCGCGATAAATCGCCATGCGGCGATCCTCGACATCCTCCGGTCTCGGGACCCGTATCGGATCGCGCAGATGCGCCGCGAAGGCGCGCTGGCGTTGGATGAAATCGGGTTGGATGACATCGGCTTGCTCAGGCATCGGCCGCGCTCCGCACCGATCGCGCCGCATGGACCTGTTGGATCTGTTTGATCCGAGCGACCTCGCAAACCAGCCCGTCCAAGGGCGGGATGTTGAAGTCACGCTCCAAGAGCGTGGGGAAGACCCCGAAGCAGGTATAGGCCAGATCCAGCAGCTCCCACACCGGGTCGATGAGGTCCGCGCCGTGGGTGTCGACCCGCAGATCCTCGGCCTCCACATAGTGCCCGGCGATATGCCCGTAGCGGATGCGCTCCCCCGGCAGGGCGGCCAGGAAGGCGCGTGGGTCGTAGCCGTGATTGACGGCGTTGACATGGATATTGTTCACGTCGAGCAGCAGGTCGCAGTCGGCCTCGGTCAGTACGGCGTTGATGAAGTCGATCTCCGACATCTCTTGCCCCGGCGCGCCGTAGTAGGAGACGTTCTCCAGGGCGATGCGTCGCTCCAGGATCTCCTGCACCTGACGGACGCGTCCGGCGACATGCCGGACGGCCTCATCGGTAAAGGGGATGGGCAGGAGGTCGTAGAGGTGGCCGTCGTCGGAGCAATAGCTCAGATGCTCGGTGTAGGCGCGGATCCCGTGGTCGTCGAGAAACGACTTGACCTGCCGCACGAAGTGCAGGTCGAGCGGGGTCGGGGCGCCGATCGAGAGCGAGAGTCCGTGACAGACGAACGGATGGCGCTCGGTCAACGCGCGCAGGCGGCGCGCGTTCACGCCGCCCATGCCGATCCAGTTCTCCGGGGCGATCTCGTAGAAGTCGACCTCCTCGGGAGGCCGCTCCGCCAGCGCACTCAGAAAGGTGCGCCGCAGGCCGAGACCGGCGCCGTGAACGGGGAAAGGTTCTGGAGTCATGCCGTCAATGGGCTCCGGTTGGAATCGTGATACAGATGAAGACCGCGCGCTCGGAGACGTTCTTTCAGTCGGGATCTACTCGACGGCGGCCGCGACGATCTCGGCCAGCACGGTGTCGATATTCTTCAAAACCGCCGCACAGGCGCCGAGGCCGTGCCGGGTATCGAGCCAGGCCGGGGCGTTGTAGGCCACCTGCGTCACACCGTCGGCCCCTTCCCAAATCAGCAGCTTCAGCGGGAGATCGATCGCGACCGTCGCGTTGCAGTGCATCAGTCGCGTGCCGGCCGTCGGATTGCCGAAGATCAGCAGCTCGGTCGGCGGCAGTTCCAGACCTGCTTTGGTGGCTCCGGCCGCATGGTCGATGCGGGCGAAGACCCCGAGACCGCGCTCGGCGATGGCGGCCTCGGCACGATCCGCCGTCTCGGCGACCCCGTGCGGGCTGGTTGTCGCCACCAGGCCATTGCTCGGTCCGTCGCCGGCAAGTGTCCAAGACGCGGGTGAGAACAAGATCAAGACGAGGCCGAGAAATCCGAGTTTCTGCATGTGTTCGGTGCTCCGGTCAGCGCGGGCGCGTCGCCGCATCCCGAGTGTGCCTGATCGCGGGCACCACGTCCGGTGCCGTTCGGCAGACGGTGTCCATCAGTTCCAACAATAATCGTATCGGCACCGGCTTGATCAAGACCGCATCGACGCCCGGCGGCAGATGCCTGCCCGCGCCGATGCCGTGGCGGCCGCTGTAGATCGCCACCCGAGCGGCGGGGTGGTCGGCCCGCAGCGCCTCGGCGAGCATCACCCCGTCGCCGTCGGGCAGATCCGCATCCACCAAGGCTAAGTCGAAGCCGGCTGCGGCGGCGATCGTCCGCGCCGCGGTGCAGGTGCGCGCGACCAGGGGACGGGCGCCGTGCTCCTCGAAGGTCCAGGTCAGCATCCGGCCCAAGGCGCGATCGTCCTCGACGAGCAGGACACGCGGCCGGCGACCGCAACAAGCGGTGAATCGGTCGACAGCATCGGCGGGGCTCATCCCCGTTCCCCCAAGGAGGCGCGCAGCTTTTGGCGCGCCCGAAACAGGCGCGTCCCCACGCCGGCCGAGGTCAGGCCGAGTCGATCGGCGATCTCCTGCTGCGACAAGCCGTGGAGCACCTGCAGGACGAGCGGCTCGCGATACTCGACGGGCAGCTCCCGGATGGCGCGACGCAGGACGAAGGCCTCGGTGGAGGTGTCGTAGGTGACATGGCTGTCGGGCAGCTCCTCGGTCGGGATGTCCGAGACCTGGCCTTGGACGCGCTGGAAGCGGCGGGCGTTCTCGCGCCGCACGATCGTGAAGAGCCAGCCCTTCACCGCGTCGCGGTTCTGCAGCGTATCCAGCGAGCGCCAGGCCCGTAGCAGCGTCTCCTGCACGAGATCCTCGGCGGTGTGGAGGTTGCCCGAGAGTCTGTAGGCATAGCGATGCAGATCCCTCCCGTAAGCTTGTACCAGCGCGGCGAAGCCGGGCGTCTCGGGTGTTGTCCGGGGCAGGGCGGTTTCGGAGAGTGCGGTGTTCATGGCGATGGTCCGGCGATGGGGTGGAGTCGCCGAAACACTGCCATTTGTCGTGCCAGTCTCTATCGCTTCGAAAGAAAAGCGTTTTTATTAGGGACGCCCGGATTCGCTTGAACGAAGCGTTGTAACGAATCGTGACGACGCCCGGCCCCGTCGCGCGTCCTGTCACGATTCGTCGCGTCTCCGCGACCGCATCCGGCCCGGGATGGCTCGATTCGCGTGATCTACGGAATCGGGTACACGCCCGTGTGCCGGAGCAGACGCGCTCCCGAATCGCGATCTCCGCCGGTGCGCGCATCCCGACGCGTCGCGAAAGAGACCGATCCCGAGTCGGGTCCTATCCCCCGAGAATCTTCGAGAAGATCCCGCAACCCTGCGAGGTAAACCCCTCATGCTGTCTATTCACACGAAACCGTCACGAATCCCGCTTGCACTCCTGTTGATCGTCGCAACCGCAGCGGTCATGGCCGAGAACGCCTTCGATCTGCGCGGCAGCCTGGTGCCGGCCGACGAGATCCATGCCGGCGGCCCGCCGCGCGACGGCATTCCGGCCCTGACGGATCCCGCATTCGTCCCCGCCGCGCACGCCGATTTTCTGGCACCCGAGGACCGGATCCTCGGTCTGAATCTGGGCGGCGAGGCGCGCGCCTATCCCATCGGCATCCTCAACTGGCACGAGATCGTCAACGATCGGATCGGCGAGAGGGCGGTCGCCGTCACCTATTGCCCGTTGTGCGGCACCGGCATTGTCTTCGACGCGCAAGTGGATGGCCGGCGGATGGAGTTCGGCGTCTCGGGCCTGCTCTACAACAGCGACGTCCTGCTCTACGACCGCGGCACCGAATCGCTCTGGAGCCAGATCAAGAAAGAGGCGGTCACCGGTCCGATGAAGGGCCAACGTCTGAGCGCCTTGCCCATGACCGACACCACCTGGCGCGCCTGGCGCGAGGCCCATCCGACGACCCTGGTGCTCTCGACCGATACCGGGCACTCACGCGACTACAGTCGCGACCCCTACGGCGGTTATGCGCAGGAGCGCGGACTCTACTTCCCGGTCAGTGCCAGCTCCAAGCGCTACCACCCCAAGGAACGCGTGCTGGGCCTCGAGATCGACGGGACCTTCAAGGCCTATCCCTTCGCCGAACTCTCCAAACACGGCGGGGGCGCGATTCGCGACCGGGTCAACGGCCGCGATCTCCTCGTGAGCTTCGATCCGGTCAACGCAAGCGCGACCGCCTACGACGACAAAGGGTATCAACTGCCCGCCATCACGGGCTTTTGGTTCGCCTGGTACGCCTTCCATCCGCAGACCGAGATCTTTACCGCGGCTCGCCGGCCTTGACCGTGCGCCGCGGCTTGCCCGACAGCCCGACAAACCAAACCAAACCAAACCCAACCCAACCCAATCCAACTCGATGAGGACCTCCCCATGATCACGCTCGCACGCCGACTCCAAGTCTTGCTCGACACCACCCGCGCACTGGATTTTCTGGCCCCGCTGGCCCTGCGGCTCTATCTGGCCCCGGTCTTCTGGATGGCCGGGACCAAGAAATTCGCCGACTTCGACAGCACCGTGCAATGGTTTGGTAACCCCGACTGGGGCCTGGGTCTGCCGTTCCCGGCGCTCCTGGCCTTCCTTGCCGCAGGTACCGAGGTTCTGGGTGCGATCCTGCTGGTCATCGGCCTGGGCGTGCGCTGGATCTCGGTTCCGCTGATGATCACCATGGTCGTCGCCGCCGTGACCGTGCATTGGCAGAACGGCTGGCTCGCCATCGCCGAGGGGGCCGGGTCGTTCTTCGCAAACGACCGCACGATCGGCGCCATCGAGCGCCTCGACCGCGCCAAGGACATCCTGCGCGAGCACGGCAATTACAGCTGGCTCACCGAGAACGGCAGCCTGGTGATCTTGAACAACGGCATCGAGTTCGCCGCGACCTACTTCATCATGCTGCTCGCGCTCTTCTTCATCGGCGCCGGGCGCTATCTGAGCGTCGACTTCTGGTTGGCGCGTCGCTTCGCCGGGGCAGTGTCCGAGCGGTCTGTCGAGGCGAGCTTCGGGGGCAGACGGGCAGCAGCGACGACGCGTATTGGGTAAGCACCCGCTTCGAGCGGAGATCGTCATGGCGGCCCGCGCGTGCCGGCGGCGATGACGCGGATGCGCGCTCAGCCCTAGTCGACCGGCAATCCCGCCCGGCGCCACTCGGGCAGACCGTCCTGCATCCGCCTCGCCTGAAAACCGGCTTCGCGCAAGCGTGCCACGGCTTCGAAGGACAGGACGCACCAGGGGCCCCGGCAGTAGGCGACCACCTCGCGATCTTCCGGCAGCTCGCCGAATCGGCTCTCCAACTGATCGAGCGGGACGTTCAGTGCACCCACCAGATGCCCTTGGGCATACTCCTGCGGAGGGCGCACGTCGATAACCGTCACCAGACCGTCGCGGGCGCGCGCCAGCAGCTCGTCCGCAGGGATCGGTTCCAGCGCATCGCGCTGCTTGAGGTAGCTTGCGATCAGTTCGGCGACGGCCTCCTGATGGGTCTCGGCGAGTCGCCGCAGCGTGGCGATCGCATCCAGTACTCGCTCGTCGGCCAGTGCGTAGTAGATGTGCTTGCCGTCGCGCCGCGGGGTCACGAGGCTCGCCCCTTTGAGCTGCTGCAGATGCTTGGAGGTGTTGGCGATCGAGAGACCTGCGGCCCGTGCCAAATCTTCGACGTTGCGCTCGCCCTGCGCCAGAAAATCCAGTAACTCCAGGCGCGCGGCACTCGCGAGACCGCGGGCGATGAGTGCCAGATGCTCGAACAGGGCCTGTTTGGGGGCCTTCTCGGAGATCGGCTCGGGATGTGGCTCGGAGGCCCGATGAGGGGTGCGGGCTTTGGGCATGTCCAACGTGCTCCAATGCAGATGACGGCTCGACGGCGGGGTCATTCGAGGTTCGGCGAGCGGTCAGTATACGTCCCGGCAGGCCGATGGAGGCGACAGACGCCTCCCGTTTCGATGCGCCTGTTTCTTGCAGACCGCGCAGACTTTCCTGCCAGCGGACCCTACGGCACGTAGACAGCCCGGTCATTATCGATGTGGATCAACCGGGCATGGGGACAGAACTCCGCCAGCTTGCCGGTCGCGCGATCATCGACGCGCGCGCCAACCTGGATCGATCTCATGCGCCATTGACCGCTATGAGGCGTTGGGAGATTGACAGACGTCAACCGTATGATCAACGATGAGGTTGAGGGTTTGCGCGCTTAACCGGCCCGAGCCCGAGGCGGACGCCCGGACCACCCTGGCCCGGTTGCAATGACGTCGCGGCACCGCCGCCATCACCACTGGAGTGATAAACCATGATGACCAAGCCTCTCGTCGCCGCATGCGCGGCCCTGTCCCTGCTGGCCGCCCCGCTCCAAGCCGATGACAGCTCGGCCCTGGCCGATGCCATGGAAGAGTACCTGGAGTTCACCGAATACGGCTCGAGCATCATCCTGCCCGAGCAGATTCCGGCCGAGGACTGGCCCGACATCTTGGTCATCGATGCCCGCGATGCGGCGCAATTCGAGGCCGATCACATTCCCGGGGCGACCAACATCGAGTGGCGCCAGGTCGTAGCGCGGCGTGATGAGATCCCGCGCGACCAGCCCGTGATCATCTACTGCAACACCGGCTCGCTGTCGGCGCAGGCGGGCTTCGCGCTACGTCTGTTGGGCTGGGACAATGTGCGCATCCTGCAAGACGGCTTGGTCGGCTGGAAGGCCAAGGGCGGCTTCGAGGCCAACCAACGGTCCATCGAGGCTGCTGCGGGGGCCGGCGCGTCCTGACGACACTGCCTGCTTGATGACAGCTCGTCCTTGGTGACAGCTCGTCGCTGCATCGGGATGAAGGTGCGCGTGGATCGACTTGATCCAAACCCAGCGACACCCTTGCTGACATCACTCGAATGGTCAGGAGACACCCATGCTTAATCCAACGCTGCTGTCCCGGCTGATGCTGTCGGCGCTCCTGGCGCTCGCCAGCGTCGCGCCGGCGGCGGACCAGGACGCCGGCCTGCGCCTGCAGCCGATCAGCGACCGCATCTACGCCATCGTTGGTCCGTTCGGCAATCGCACGCCCGAGAACCTGGGCAACAACGCGACCTTCGGTTTCGTGGTGACCAACGCCGGCGTGGTGCTGATCGATGCCGGTGGCAGCGCCAAGGGCGCTGAGGCGATCGATGCGCTCATCGATCAGGTGACCGATCAGCCGGTCAAGGTGGTGATCAACACCGGCGGTCAGGACCACCGCTGGCTGGGCAACGGCCACTTCAAGCAGCGCGGCGCGCGCATCATCGCCAGCGCCGCGGCGGTCGAGGATCAGCGCGCGCGCTCGCAAGAGCAGATGCTGATGCTGGGCAACTTGGTGGGCGCGGACGGCATGGCCGGCACCGAGGCGGTCTACGCCGACGAGACCTTCGTCGACGACATGAGCTTCACCCTCGGCGGCACGCGCTTGGAGCTGCGCATGGTCGGCCCGGCCCATACGCCGGGCGACAGCCTGGTCTGGCTGCCGGAGGAGGGCGTCGTCTTCAGCGGGGATCTGGTCTATGTCGGACGCCTGCTCGGCGTCATGCCCTATTCCAACAGCGCGCACTGGATCGAGGCTTTCGAGACCATGGCCGCGCTCGAGCCCAAGGTCGTCGTCCCGGGACACGGCTCGGCCACCGACCTCGCCGAGGCGCGCGCCGCGACGCTCGACTACCTGGTCTTGCTGCGCGAGACGGTCGACGCCTTCATGGAGGCCGGCGGCGACATCACGCAAATCGGCAGCCTGGACCAGTCCGGTTTCGCCCACCTGGAGGATTACGCAACCCTTAAGGGCCGTAATGCCCAGCAGGTGTTCCAGGAGATGGAATGGGAGTAACGTAACGGTGCCGATATCCGCACTCCAAGCAACCTGTCGGCCCAAGGATCGCCCATGAGCCCGTGCTGTTTCCGGTCTCGGGCGTGGAGACATGGCCCTGGCTGGCGGCGCTGATCATCGCCTTCTTCACCAGCCTGGTTGGTAATTCCGGCGCCTTCCTGTTGGTGCCGTTCCGGATCGCGGTGCTCGGGTTCGCCATTCCAGCGGTCTCTGCGACCAATCCGGTGTTCAACCTGATCGCCATCCCGGGCGGCATGTATCCGTTTCGCCCGATCCGCTATCAGCGCCCAAACTAAGCGAGGCCGACCGGAGCTCGGCATGGATCTGGTCCTCATTGCACTGCTCACCTTCGTCGCTGCTGGCCTCGGCACCCTGACAGGGTTTGGCACATCGACACTTATGGTGCCGGTGCTGGCGTCGTTCTATCCGCTCACCCAAGCCCTGTTGCTGGTCGGCATCGTCCATTGGTTCGGGAACATCTGGAAGATGGGGCTGTTCCGGCAGGGACTGCGTTGGGGCCTGATCCTGAAGTTCGGAATTCCAGGCATCGTCGCGACCGTTCTGGGCGGCCTCCTGGTCTTCCGGATTCCAGAGACGCTCTTGTCCCGCGTACTCGGAGCCGTGTTGCTCGCCTACGTGATCCTCTTGTTTGTCAGGAACAGGTTCAAGGTGCCGCAGACGAGTGCGACGGCCATCGCCGGGGGCACCCTGTACGGCTTCAGTGCGGGCGTCTTCGGCATCGGCGGCGCGGTGCGGGGTGCCTTTTTAGCGACATTCGATCTTCCGAAGGCCGTCTACATCGCGACCGCGGGCGCCATCGGGATCGTCGTCGATAGCGGCCGGCTCGCCGCGTACGCCTGGGAGGGCGCGACCTTGAGTCCGCGCCTCCTTTGGGGACTGTTGCTGCTCGTTCCCGTCTCCTTCGCCGGCGCGAAGGTCGCCGAGCGCGTCGTCGAGCGTATTCCACAGGCGCGCTTCCGTTCTGTCGTTGCGGTCTTCCTATGCCTCATCGGATTGCAGCTGCTCCTTTTCCCCCGGCTTGCCTGAGCGGTTTCGTCGAGCCCCTCCGGGCATGAAGGTCTGCTCGATCACGACTCGGCTCGCCGGCATCGACAACAAGACGCTGCTGCCGAACCTCGATCTCATCGGCAACACTTTTGTCTCAAAGATCGGCTATCAGTCCAAGGGCTGCGCGACCATCACCAAAATGGATGCGCGGCTCGTCATAGACGCCCTTGGCGCGGATCATTCCATGCTTGATGTCGTCGAGCGAGCGGGTTCGGCCGAACAGCGGGATGGCTTCTGCCGCATCCGGACCGGACATAGATGATTCCGAGACCGGAAAAGTCCGCTGAGTCGGCAGGCGAAAACATTCAACGATACGGTTGATAGTTGAACGCCGATCTGCCAATATCGATCTCATCAAGCCATCCCGGCAGTCGGAGGCACAACCCTTTGGACAGCTTCATCCAGACCCACGAGGCGACGATCCGTCTCGCGTTCTTCTTCGGCATCTTCGCGCTCATGGCGATCTGGGAGGTTCGCGCCCCGCGCCGCGCCCGGACCCTGACCCGACTGCAACGCTGGAGCAGCAACCTCGGGCTGGTCGTCTTGAATACGCTCTTGCTGCGCATTCTGTTTCCTGCGGCTGCGGTCGGAATGGCGCTCTTTACGAGCGCGCAGGGTTGGGGGTTGCTCAACGCGATCGACGTGCCGGGCTGGCTCGCGGTGCTCCTCGCCGTCGTCGTGCTCGACTTCGTGATCTGGGCGCAGCACGTGTTGTTCCATGCCGTGCCCGCGCTGTGGCGGCTGCACCGGGTCCATCATGCCGACCTGGACTACGATCTGACCACGGGCGCGCGTTTTCACCCGATCGAGATCGTCCTCTCGATGATGATCAAGTTCGCGACCATCGCCGCGCTCGGCCCGCCGGTGGCGGCCGTCATCCTCTTCGAGGTCATCCTCAACGGCATGGCCATGTTCAACCATGCCAACGTGCGTCTGCCGCTCGGGGTCGACCGCGTCTTGCGCTGGCTCGTCGTCACGCCCGACATGCACCGCGTCCATCACTCGATCGAGGACGACGAGACCAACTCCAACTTCGGCTTCAACCTGTCCTGGTGGGATCGCCTGCTCGGCACCTACCGTGACCAGCCGCGGGCCGGCCACGAGGGCATGACGATCGGGATTCGCGACCACCGCGATCCGCGCCGGGTCGATCGTCTCGACGGGATGCTGGTGCTGCCCTTCATCGGACAGGTGACCGACTATGCGATCAATCGGCGGCGCTGGGACGATCAGCCGCCGGATGCGGAGTCAGGTCGTCATCATCACACCGATCACGTCGATCAAGTCGTGTCGTAGGGTCGTAGGGTGGACGAGCGAGAGCGCAGTCCACCGAGCCCCGCGCCGGCGCTGGTGGACTGCGCTCTCGCTTGTCCACCGGCATCCGGACAGACACCCGTCTGCCCGGGCACCGCAACACCACCCCAGGAGTAACCCATGTCCAAGGTTCTGTTTATCCTCAACGATCCGCCCTACGGCACGGAGCGCAGCTTCAACGGCCTGCGCCTCGCCAAGTCACTCGCCGGGAAGGACACTCATGTCACCGTCTTTCTCATGGCCGATGCCGTCGCCTGCGCCAAGTCCGGGCAGAAGGTGCCGCAGGGCTACTACAACCTCGAGCTGATGGTGAAGGCGGTCGCGCGCGGCGGCGATGTCCTGCTCTGCGGCACCTGCTTGGATGCACGCGGAATCAGTGATGCCGAGCTGATCGAGGGCACCCGCCGCAGCACCATGGACGAGCTGGCCGAAGCGACCTTGGCGGCGGATCGGGTCTTGGTGTTTTGACCCGAATTTAGGTGATTTCCGCAAACTTCCATACCCGTAGGTTGTGCTGACGATAGGAAGCACAACTTGTTCCGACGGTTGGTTGTGCCTCGCGCGGCTCGGCACAACCTACGCCGTTGGTATGAGGGTTTCCGGTATTCGCCTTACCTCGACTACAACGCCAGCACGCCGGTCGCCCCGGCCGTTGCGCAGGCGATGCAGGCAGCAATGGCGGATGCCTTCGGCAATCCGTCCAGCCTGCATTGGGCCGGCGCACCGGCACGGACGTTGGTCGAGCAGGCGCGCGCGGAGGTCGCCGCGCTGCTCGGCTGCGCACCGCAAGAGATTGTCTTCACCAGCGGCGGGACCGAGTCCAACAACCTCGCCCTGAAGGGGATCTTCTTTGCCGCGCGTCACGCGAAGTCACATCTGATCACGAGCCGGATCGAGCATCCGGCCATCGCCGCGCCGATGCGCTTCTTGGAAGGCTTGGGCGCTCGAGTCACCTGGCTCCCGGTCGACGGACAGGGACTGCTCGATCCGGACGACCTGCGCCGGGCGATCCGACCCGAGACCATCCTGATCAGCCTGATGCACGCCAACAACGAGGTGGGCACCATCCAGCCGATCGCCGAGTGCGCGGCTATCGCGCGCGAGCACGGGATCCCCTGCCACACGGATGCCGCGCAATCCGTCGGCAAGATTCCGACCCCTGTCGATCAGCTCGGGGTCGACCTGCTCAGCATCGCCGGTCACAAGCTCTATGCACCCAAAGGGGTCGGTGCCCTGTATGTGCGCGCCGGCACGTCCCTCGAGCCCCTTCTGCATGGCGCGGGACACGAGGGCGGGCGCCGCGCCGGCACCGAGAGCGCGCTCTTGACGACGGCTCTGGGCGCTGCCTGCCGCCTCGCCGCAGATCTCTCCGAGATGCCCCGGATCACCGCGCTCCGGGACCGTCTCTGGAGCGGGATCGCGGCCCGTTTCGGCACGGGCGTCGTGCTCAACGGCCATCCGGATCTGCGCCTTCCCAATACGCTCAACTGCTCCTTCATCGGCGCCCGGGGCGGCGAGATCCTGGCCGGACTGGACGGCGTGGCCGCATCCGCCGGCTCGGCATGCCATTCGGGAAAATCCGTGCCGTCGCAGGTGCTTCAAGCCATGGGTATCTCGGATCCGGTTGCCCGCGGGGCGGTTCGCTTCAGTCTGGGGCGCGAGACGACCGACGAGGAGGTCGATGCGGTTGTGCAGTGCCTGCCGACACGGCTCTAATCCCTTGCATTGTCGCTCGGCGCAACGGGAGTGCCCGAGCTGTGCCTCGACCGATCCCGACACCCCAACGAGAGAGCCCATGTCCGCACCCATACAGATCAGCCTGGCCACCCGCTGCGTCCATGCCGGCGAGCGCACCGATCCGCACGGCAGCCCCCATACGCCGATCTACACCACTACGACCTTCGCCTTCCCCTCGACCGCGGCGCTGCTTGATGTCGTCGAGGGACGGGTCGCCGGCAGCCTCTATACGCGCTACGGGCTGAACCCCAGCATCCTCGCCTTGGAGGAGAAGCTGGCGGCCTTGGAAGGCGCCGAGGCCGCGCTGGCCTTCGCCTCCGGCATGGCGGCGGAGTCCGCGCTCTTCTTCGCTCACGGTCGCGAGGGCATCGTCTGTATCGGGGATGCCTACGGCGGCACCCTGGAGCTGATCGGTCAGCAATTGCCGCTGCTCGGAATCCCGACCCATCTCCTGCTCGGCCACGAGCTCGAGCAGCTCGACGGACTCCTCGCAGAGGGCGCCCGCCTGGTCTTCCTCGAAACGCCCACCAACCCAGCCCTGGAGGTCTTCGACATCGCCGCGTTGGCCGAGCAGATCCATGCCCGGGGCGCTCTGCTCGTCGTCGACAACACCTTCGCTTCGCCGGTCAATCAGCAGCCGCTGGCGCTCGGCGCCGATCTGGTCGTGCATAGCGCGACCAAATATCTGGGCGGGCACAGCGACCTGACCGCCGGTGCGCTGATGGGGTCGCGGGCCCTGTTGGACCCGGTGTGGAACTGGCGCAAGAACCTCGGACAGATGCCCGCACCCGAGACGGCCGCCCTGCTGGCGCGCAGTCTGCGCAGCCTGGTCGTGCGGGTGAGGCAACAGTCGGCATCCGCGCTGGTGGTCGCCCGGGCGATGGAGGCTCATCCGCGGGTCGCCCGCGTCCTCTATCCGGGCCTTGCGTCCTGTCCCGGCCATGCCCTCGCGGCGCGGCAGATGAGCGGATTCGGGGGGATGCTGACCATCGAGATCGCCGGCGACGGCGCGGCGGCCACCGCGGTTGCCGATCGCCTCGAGCTGTTTGCGCTCGCCCCCAGCCTCGGCGGTGTCGAGAGCCTGGTCACCCAGCCTTGCACCACGACCCATCATGGCCTCACCCCCGAGGAACGCGCCCGACGTGGCATCTCAGACGCCATGCTGCGACTCTCCATCGGATTGGAGGACCCTGAGGACCTGATCGCCGATCTGCACCAAGCGCTCGGCTGATCCGACGCAACCGATTATTCGAAACTCTCGTACTGCACACGCCAGGCCGGGATCCCCAGTTCCCGTGCCGCCATCCCGGCGTCTTCGATCAAGCGGCCGGGTCCGCAGACGTAGAACAGCGCGTCGTCAGGTGCCGAGCGCATGATCGAATGAAGATCGAGACGGTTTCCGCCCGGCGAGCGCGTGACATACAGGTGCAGTTGTTCGGGAAACGTGATGGCCAGCCCGTCCCGATAGGCCATGTCGGCGGCGGTCCTGCCGCTGTAGTGCAGTTCAAAGGGGTTTCCACGCGCCTTGAGCACCTCGGCCATGGCCTTGATCGGCGTGATGCCGATGCCGCCGGCGATCAGCACGGCAGGGCGGTCGTCATCATGGAGCGGAAACTGATTGGCCGGTTGATCGAGTGCGAGCCGCGTCCCGATCCGCCAGCTCGCATGGATTGCGGCCGATCCGCCGCGTCCGGTTTCCTCGCGCAGAACGGCAATCTCGTACATGTCGCGCCGGTTGGGATGCGTGGTCAGCGAATACTGCCGATTGACCACGGAGCCGTCCGGCAATCGCACCGGCACGACGAGATGGGCGCCTGCCGTCACGGCAGGCAAGTCGCTCCGGTCGGGTGTCCGCAGCTCATAGGCCCGGACGCGTGGCGTCATCTGGCGCATGCCGGTTACGGTGAGCTTCAGCGCGCCGCTGCCGATCTCCTCCTCCATGGCGGATGCGGGGGCGGGGGCGGTAGAGTCGGGCATTCCGGCTTCCTGCGGGCGGCGACCGAAAAGCTCCCCGGCCTCGCGCGCGGTGAAACGCGGCGTGATGTATTTCGGGCAATTCCAGTCGAAGGCCTCCACCCTGATGATCACCCCGCGCTCGATGCGTGCGCGAAAATCGGGCGACTCGAGCCGGGCGATCAGCGCGGGTTCCGCATCCTCCTCGATCAAACGTGCCCTTCCCCAGATCTTGAGCCGGCGCTGTCCGGGATAGTCCATGAGAAACAGGCTGACCCGGTCATCTGCGCTCAGGTTGCCGACCGAGATGTACTGGCGGTTGCCGGAGAAGTCGGCATAGCCGATCGTTTGCGGATCCAGTGTCTTCAGGAAGCCGGGCGGCCCGCCGCGATGCTGGACGTAGGGCCAGCCGGTTTCGCTCACGGTGCCTTGGTAGAAGCTGTCCCGTGCGCCGATGAATTCGATTTCATCCGGACCGAGCTCGACCGATTCGGTCTCGCCTAGCTCGGCCATGCGGTAGGCATCGCGACTGCCCATTCGCGTCTGGATGGCTTGAACCTCGGGAGTGAAGGCGATCTTGGCGAAGGCGCGGGCCATCATGAATCTCCTTGCGGCCGGGAGCATGGCTCCCGGCATCGATGGGTGGGATCAGGCGGCAAGCTTCAAGTCGACCTTCGGAAAGTCGATGTCGACGCGTCCGGCCTTGCCCAGCAGGTTGGTCAGAATGTTCATCCCGACATGGGTGATGACCTCCACGATGTCGGATTCGCTATAGCCGGCATTGCGCATGTCCATGAGCTCTTCGGTCGTGACTTCGCCCATGTGAGCCACCAGGGAGCGGGCGAACCGGACGGCAACGGCCGCCTTTTCATCCCGGCTGGTGCCGGCGCGGTTGGCCGCGATCTCCGCGCCGTCCAGGCCCGCCTTGCGGCCGATCGCCGTATGCGCCGAAAGGCAATACTCGCAACTGTTTTGCTGGGCCAAGGCCAGGGCGATGCGTTCGCGGGTCCGCGGGTCGAGCGAACCCTCGCCGCCGATGCCGTGCAGTCCAAGGTAGGCCTTGAGGGCGGCCGGGGAGTTGGCAAAGACCTTGAGGAAGTTGGGCACCATGCCGAACTGGGCATGGATGGCCTGGTAAAGCGCCTGCTGTTCCGGATTGGCCGACTCGGCGGTCACGATCTTGATGCGTGCCATGGTGTCTCTCCTCTTTCGGGTTAAAGGGGTCGCCGTGCCGGCGACAGTGACACTTTGGCAAACATCACGGAAAAGAAGAATGGTCGTAAACTGGAATCCACAATTCCAATCATCGGAATAAAACGTGGATCGATTTCATCTCATGACCGTCTTTGTCGCCGTGGCCGAAGAGGAAAGCTTCGCAGCGGCAGCGCGGCGGTTGCGCATATCCCCGCCGGCCGTGACCCGGGCCATCGCCAGCCTCGAGGAACGGCTCGGCGTGCGGCTGCTCACCCGCACCACGCGCTCGGTGCGACCCACCGATGCGGGTTCCCGCTATCTCGAGGATGCGCGGCGGATCCTCCTGGAGGCGGACGAGGCCGACGAGGTGGCGGCGGGCATCAATGCCACGCCGCGCGGACATCTTGCACTGACGGCGCCCGTGCTGTTCGGGAAGATCTATGTCATGCCCATCGTCATCGCCTACCAGATGGCCTTCGAAGAGACCAGCGTGTCGGCATTGTTCATCGACCGCGTGGTGAATCTCGTGGAGGAAGGCCTCGATGTCGGCATCCGTATCGGCGTCTTGCCCGATTCGTCGCTGCGGGCCATTCGTGTCGGCCGGGTACGTCGCGTCGTCTGCGCGTCGCCGGCCTACCTGGAGACTCACGGCACACCCCGCATCCCCGCGGATCTTGCGCGGCATTCGGTGATCGCCGCCACATCGGTCTCTCCCGGCACGGAATGGACATTCGCCAGGGGGAAGCAAAGGATCGGGGTCCGCCTCACTCCGCGCATCCTGGTGAATACCAATGACGGCGCGCTGGAAGCCGCCAAGAGCGGATTCGGCCTGACACGGCTGCTGTCCTATCAGGTGGCGAGCGAGCTGGCGGCCGGATCGCTCGATACGGTGCTGAGGGACTATGAAGAAGCGTCGCTGCCGGTCCACGTGATCCATCGCGAGGGTCGCCACGGATCCGCCAAGGTCAGGAGCTTCGTCGATCTGGCCGTGGAACGGCTGAGGGCTGATGCCGCATTGCGTTGAACCTGCCGGTCGGCACCCGGGCAAGAAGGAGGATCAGCCTGTGCCGCGGACAATTCGCCCCATGTGCGGCCGCCGGTTGGATCCTGCGAATTCACTCTGCGTCATCGTTGCGGCTGAAGCGGCTGCGTGTCCTGTCGCGCTTGATTCTGCAGCGCGGGTTCCGATCGGCGCAGCGCGACGGCGAGGAAACCACCGAACGGAAGTCGGTCGACCAAATGCGTCTCGACCCAGCGCGCCACGGGGCCGTGCGCAGGCAGCAAAAACGCCGAGCGCATTTGGATCTCGGGGAGCGGCTGCAGCGCGGAGGCCCATTCAAGCACGTCAGCCGGGCGATCCCAGCGCGCACCCCGGTAACCGCCTCGCCCCGCCTTTGCCGGATAGAGCAGACTTCGTCGATGGAGCAGCCCCAACACGACCCCGCGTCGACTGATCCGCCAGAGCTCGCGTAGCGCCAAGGCCGGTTGCGCACAAAAGCAGAGACTGGTCATGGCCACCGCGCCATCGAAGGCACCATCGGTAAACGGGAGCGCCTCGGCGACACCCTGAATCCCTCTCAAACGTGGATCGCGGCGCAGCGCGAATGCCAATGCAGCGTCATCCGGATCCAGTGCAGTCACCTCGCATCCGGCGTCGGCGAGCGCGCTGCTGAAATAGCCGGTCCCGCAGCCGACATCCAGAACCGTCCCGCCGGACGGCAGGGCGAGAAGGTCGAGCATCAGGCGGCGCTCCCGAGCGCCCATCCAGGCGCCTCGCTCGCTTGCGTACCAAGCATGATAGTCCTGCGGCGCGCGCCTCATGGCGCATCCTTTTTGCTCTCGGGTCCCGCTAAATGACGGGTCGGCTCGTCGAGCGGATAGCCGAGACAATGCGCGAGTGCCAGCCGCGTGTGCCGGGCGAGAAAGTCGCGTGACAGGCGGCGCTCGCCGAACAGGAGGTGCTGGCTCGTCGCTTGGTCGAGATAGAGCAGATCGTCCGGTGCAGGATCGAAGGGGCGGCGGCTGATGCGGGCGATACGCCCCAGATTCAGCCCGCGCCCGTCGTCGAGTAGGATCAGGTGCGGGGTCAGTCCTCGCGCCGGATCCGGGCGTGGGAAGTCGATGAGCCCGAGCAGGACGTAAGGCGTTCCGCTGAGATGGACACTGAGCTGAATGGGGCTCTCGACCACTTCCACCAGGTAGATCGTCTCCCCGATGGCGGTACGCAGAGTCTCGACCTGGCGATGGTAGTCGGCGGACGGCCAGAGGTCTTCGGCCGCCGCGTCGGGCATGACGCCGGGATGCTCGGCGTCGGTGGTCGAGTCGGTTGCCATGATGATGATCCGGATCGGCAGGTGCAGACTCGCGAATGCGGTTTAATCGGCTTGTGGACGGGCCTGTTCGACCGGCCAGCCGTGGGCCAGCCAGGCGGTCATGCCGCCTTGGACCACCTGCACCTGGCCGAAGCCGCGGCCGGCGAGCAGGGCTGCGGCCTTGGCCGAACGGCGGTCGGTGCGGCACACCAGCGCGATCGGCCGCTCGAGGTCCGATCCGAGCGCTTCGATCCGCTCGGGCAGGCTCTCCAGCGGGATGTTGAGCGCCCCGGCGATATGGCCTTGCTCACCGACGAAGTCCTCGGGCGTGCGCACGTCGAGCACCAGGATATCCTCGTCCTTGGCCTCGAGGCGACGCTTGAGCTCCTCGATCGGCAGCATCGGGCGCTGACGCAGCCGCGCGACCAGTCTCGGCAGGAAGGCCACCGCGGCGAGCAACGCGAGTGCGATCAGGCCGTTGCGGATCAGACCCTCGCCGGCGATCGCCTCGCGCCCGGCGAAGCCCAGGTAGGTATAGGCTACGGCGCCCGGCAGCATGAACACCAGGCTCGCCAGCAAGTACGGCAGAAAGCGGATGCGGGTCAGGCCCAGTGCGTAGTTGAGCAGATTGAACGGGAACAGCGGCACCAGTCGGGTGAAGGCGACGAAGCGCCAGCCCTCGGCCTCGACCCCTTGGATCAGGCGCGCGAGTAGCCCCTTGGTGCGGGCCTGCACCCAGTCGCCGGCGAGATGGCGGGCAATGAGGAAGGCTAGTGCCGCGCCGAGCGTGGCCCCGATCAGGTTGTAGAGCGTGCCCCAGAGCGGGCCGAACAGGGCGCCGCCGGCCAGGGTGAGCACCGCACCGGGCAGGAAGAGGACCGTGGCAAGCGCATAGATCCCGATGAAGACAAGCGGTGCTGCGGCACCGGCGCCGCTCACCCATGCCTCCAGTGCCGCGACGTCGAGATGCTCGCGGTAGAGCAGGGCGGTGGTCACCGCACCGACCAGCAGCAGGGCGCCCAGGATGCGGAGAAGCGTACGATTCATGGCGGCCTCCGGCGTGGGCTCGGCGAGTGAAACGGTTTGTGCAATCAGCGGACTGCCAGGCGGCATCTCCCTTCGAATCCGGATGGGGAAAGCCGCCTGCGGCGGTTCGGCAATCTGCAGGTCGGCAAAGATGCTGGCAGATTCCACGGAAATCATCAACCCATCGGTTGAATATTTGATCGACTTGGAGGGAAACGGCGCTCTGTTTCGTTCCCGGCGAGCCTCGATGGGTCCTTTCCCTTGGCCTTGTGTTGGTCCCGCCCTTTGTTTCTCGAGGCGGTGTCCGGGGCCATGGTCAGTCGGATGCAAAAGTGAGACGGCCTAAACCGCGCCCGGCGCGGTATGCGATGTTTTTGGATGGGATCGGCCCCGGAAGACGTGACAAGCGTTTAAAAAATATATCATTTTGAACCGTGTCCACGCCGAGTACCGTGGATGCACCAAACGTCGATCTCACTCGAAAATCAGCATCTCGCTCTGGACGCGGTTTAGATTCGCCGGTTCCGGTTCACGCCTTGCACCGTGCAGGCCGTTCGTGTCCGGCGTAGTCGCCAGGCTGGCCAGGATCTCGCCTCGGCAAAACACCAGGAGTTGATAGGGTCCCAACGCCTGCCAGTCGGCGGCCACCCGCAGCGGTTCGCTTGCGACGAGGTAGGCATTCAGGTCGCGGTCGGCAAGTCGGGCACCGTGCAGCCGGTCGTGGGCATGGGCCAACAGCAGCGTGCCGTCGGTGAGCAGGAAATTGAATTGGCCTTTGGCAGCCACCA
Source organism: Thiocapsa sp. C2-2m (assembly GCF_041903745.1). NCBI lineage: Bacteria > Pseudomonadati > Pseudomonadota > Gammaproteobacteria > Chromatiales > Chromatiaceae > Thiocapsa > Thiocapsa sp. C2-2m. Next base: position 137,728 of record NZ_JBBWVD010000014.1, read on the forward strand.
AACGGCTGGCCGTGGCCAGGGCGTCGAACCATGGGGTCGCGTCGGCCGTGGATTGGTCCGCGAAGACGCGCGCAATCTCCTGCAACAGGTAGCAGAACAAGACCTCGGAGTCGGTGGCGCCGTAGGGTCGGCAGATCCCGGCTTGGCGGAACGGATCGGAGTCGTGCACGGCATCGACCTTCCCGTTGTGGGCGAAGATCCAGTCTTGACCACAGCAGTTGCGCACGAACGGGTGAGTGTTTTCGAGCTCGAGCGCAGTGGGTGGATTGGCCTTGCGGACATGCGCAACTAGGACCTCTGCGCGCAACGAGCGCGCCAGATCGGCGAACCTCGCGCTCGCCGCAGCGGCCTCGGGTGCCTTTTCCAAGCCGCAGTCGTCACGGTGTCGGTGGTAGACACCCCAGCCGTCGGGATTATCCGCGGTCTCTCCGCCTCGCCGGGCGAAGGCACGCAGGATGTTCGCCAGTCCGACCGGCTGCGCACTGCTCAGACCAAGCAGCTCACACATCGATGCGTCCTCGTGGTCTCATATTCACTCCCCGCCGTGCAAAGTCCGAGACGATGACCAAGACCCGCCAGGGCTAGGCCCGAGGTGCGGCCACTGACGGCAGCGTCCGGTCTGCGCGTATGGGATGTGCTGCCCGCGCACCGATGTCCGATTACCCGATGCGGCGCAGGATATAGAACACATACCCACAGGTCCCGGCCGCATCCGTCATCAGCGCGATTTCCTGCTCGGTCATGTCGGCGACGGCTTGCGCATCCGGATCGTCGGCGTGAGCGGCGCGGAAGCTCGGCAAGCGCGCCTGCAACGGACCGGAATAGTCGATCGTCCAGGCGTCCGCCGACAGCGGAAAATGCCCGACGGGTTCCCATCCAAGGCTGCTTGCCGCGGCCAGGTTATCCGCGACGTTGCGCATTCCGGGATAGCCCTCGCGCCAATAGTCGCGCAAGTCCGCCGGGGGATGATCGGTCAACCAGGACAGCTCTGAGACGACGAGCCAGCCGCGCGGGCGCAGCAGGCTGTGCCAGTGCGTCAGACCCGCGTCGAAGCCCATGATGTAGATGGCCCCCTCGCTCCAGATCAGATCGAAGGCGGCGCTTCGGAAGGGCAGGGCATGCATGTCGGCGACCAGAGGGTGAATCCTTCCGTCGAGACCGCGCGCCTGTGCCCGTATCCGTAGCTCGCGGAGGAACAGCGGCACGCGATCGACGGCAGTGATACGCCCCGCAGTCGCCTCCGCCAGAACCAGGGATGAGGCGCCGCTGCCGCACCCGACGTCCAGGATCTCGGGCACGGCCGGTAGTCCGACACAGTCGGCCAACGCCCGTCGCGTTGCCGTGTCGCTGCCGGGGCCGAGGCGCGGCAAGCCCGCGTGCAGGGCGATGAGCCAGTCCATCATGCGTGCATCGTCCATCGGGTTGCGCGTCGTCGCGTCGGGTCGAAGTCCGGTCAGTCTAAGCGGTGCGGGTCGGAAGACCAACGGCAGGCGTCCCCGCAAAGCCGGAATTCCCCGTGCAGCGCCGGGACGCCGCGCTGCTCGACCGCCCGGTCGATGCGCTCGAGCACCGCTTGCATCGCCAGACCCAGCGGTCCGCTGCGCTCGGGGTCGTGCCCGAGTCGTCGCCAGCTCGCCAGCGCGTGCGCTCGGCCCGCCGCGCCGAGCGCTCTGAACCGCGCGAGCAACGCCTCGGTGAGCGCCTCTTCACCCAGACGCCGTCTCAGATCGGTCATCACCTGCCGATCGTCGTCCAGGTCGATGTCCGCGGAGCAGTGCCGGCGCAGTGCCTCTCCGATGAAGCTTGCCGCGGACTCGCCGAGGACATGCCCGGCCAGCAGATCCTCGCGGATCATCTGGCGATAGTCCGGCGTGGGGTCGGCTCCGGTGCGCAGGGCGAGCCGGTCCAAGGCCATCGCCTCGGCGCGGTGTCCGCTGGGCGCGAATCCGCTGACCAGATGATCCAAGGTGTCGTGAACGAGCACCGATGTCGGCAGGACCCCGCCGGTTTCGCGGGTGCTGGCAATGATCTCCGGGTCCGCGCGAGCGGCGTCGAGCTTCCAGCCCCGTGCGCCGAACCCGTCGTCCCAGCAGGCCCGATAGCTGACCGGCACGCAGACGACCCCGGCTCCCGTCGCGTCATCGACCTCGACGCGCAGGTTCGACGCCGGCAAGCGGAGCACCTCGTGCAACGCGGCCGTCGTCGCCTCGGTCTGTGCTCCGATCGTCAGTTCCGGTCGAGGTCTCGGCGTGCTCACGCGTTCGGTGGCTCCCAAGCCCGATGAGCAAAGGCCTCGTCCAAGGTCGTGCCGGCGATGTGATTGGTGTAGTTCGACAAGGTCTTCATCCCCACGCCGAGCACCACCTCCAGGACCTGTTGCCGGTCGAAGCCGGCGTCGAGAAAGGCCTGCAGCTCCTCCTCGGGCACCCAACCGCGCTGTTGGACCATGACCCGTGTGAAGCGATTCAATGCGGCGAGACGCGGGTCCGGGATGGGCCCGTCCTCGCGAATCGCGGCGGTGACCGCCTCGGGGACCTTGCTCATGTCGGCCAGCACGCTGTGGGCGCCAATGCAATAGCCGCAGCCGTTCTCGCGGCTGACCGTGAGCAGGACGACCTGGCGTTCCTGCGGGGTCAGCGAGGTGGTGTCGAAGAGTGCGCCCACCTGCAGGTATGCCTCGAGCAGGGCCGGGGCGGTCGCCATCTTGCGGGCCAGGTTGGGGATCATGCCGAACTTGCCTTCGGCGGCGTCGAACGAGGGCAGTGCGGCGGCGGGTGCGCTATGGCGGTCGTGATTCGGGAAGTCGGTCATGCGGTGTCTCCGTGAGTGGTTGTCATGAGTGGTTGTCGTGATGGGGTCGGGCCGTGGCACGGCCGGCAGTCTTGTGCTCAGCCCGCGGTTGTCTCCGCGGCGATCGGCCGCCGACCGTTCCCGATCATCGTTTCGGCGGGCTCCGCCCGAGTATCGGCTATCGCCAAGTGCGGCTTGACCACGGGGTAGAGTGCATCCAGCGCGATGGTCCGTCCGTTGGGCTGGACCACTTGGGCGTGGAAGCGCTTGAGCTCGCGCGGGCTGCGTACCCCGCAGGCATGCGCGATGATGCCGACCTCGTGGGTGATGTTCTTCACATAGGCCGCGACCCGCGCGGCCTTGGTCGGCGGGTGCAGACCCTTCTGCAGCTTGGGGTTGTGCGTGGTGATCCCGGTCGGACAGGTGTTCTTGTTGCATTTGAGCGCCTGGATGCAGCCCAACGCGAACATGAAACCGCGTGCCGAGCAGACGAAGTCGGCGCCGATGCACAAGGCCCAAGCGACATCCGCCGGGGTAATCAGCTTGCCGGAGGCGATCACCTTGACCCGCTCGCGCAGACCGTACTCGCCGAGCTTGTCCACCAGCAACGGCAAGCTCTCGCGCAGCGGCAGTCCCATGTCGTCGATCAGGGGCATCGGCGCGGCGCCCGTGCCGCCCTCGGCGCCGTCGACCGTGATGAAGTCCGGGGCCGAGCCCAGCCCCCGCGCGTGGATCGCGGCGCACAGCTCGTCGAGCCAACCATAGGCCCCGATGACCACCTTGAAGCCGACCGGTTTTCCGGTCACCTCGCGTACTCGATGAATGAGATCCAGCAGCTCTTCGGTGTTGCCGACGTCCAGATGACGGTTCGGGCTGATGGCGTCCACACCGATCGGAACCCCGCGGATGGCGGCGATCTCCGGGGTGACCTTGGATCCCGGCAGGATGCCGCCTTTGCCGGGCTTGGCCCCTTGGCTCAACTTGATCTCGAACATCCGGACCTGCGGGTGCGCGGCGACGGCGCGCAGTTGCGCGTCGCAGAGGTTGCCCTGAAGATCGCGGACCCCGTTCTTGGCGGTGCCGATCTGAAACACCAGATCCGCGCCGCTCGCCAAGTGATAAAGCGAGAGTCCGCCTTCGCCGGTATTGAGCCAACAGCCCGCCTGCGCGGCCCCGGCGCCCAAGGCGACGACGGCCGGTCGCGAGATCGCCCCGTAGCTCATCGCGGAGATGTTGATCAGCGCTGCCGTGGTGTAGGGCGTGCGCGCCCCGGGTCCCAGCGTCACCGGTTGCGGCGGCACCGCGTCCTCGCCCAAGGTCGGGAAGGGACAGTTCACGAACATGACCTGTCCGGGCAGGCTGATGTTGCGGGTGGAGCCGAACGCGACCGTGTTGTCCTCGTCCTTGGCGGCGCGGTAGACCCAGTTGCGCTGCGCGCGGTTGAAGGGCAGCTCCTCGCGATCCATGGCGAAGAAGTATTGGCGAAAGAACTCGCCGAGACACTCGAACAGGGAGCGAAATCGTCCGATCACCGGATAGTTGCGACGGATCGCCTGCTTGGTTTGGGAGACATCGACGACGAAGGCGTAGACCATCCAGAGCGCGAACAGACCGATCACGAAGATGAACAGCGCCGCCATGATTTCGAGTGCGGGGAACAGGAACGATTGGATCTCGTCGGACATGGTGGGTTCTCGTGTCAGCGGTTGAGTGTGATGGCCTGACTTGATTGGTTGATCGGGTGCGGTTCAGAGCCCGTCGGCGCGCAGCACCAGCAGCTTCTCCACCTGCATGTCGCGAAAGCTGTAGGGAATGCCGCCGGTGCCCAGTCCGGATTCACGCAGCCCCGCGAAGGGCATCCAGTCGACGCGGAAGGCGGTGTGGTCGTTGATCATGACCGCCGAGGCGTCGAGTCGCGTCGAGGTGCGCAGCGCGAAGGCCAGATCGCGCGTGAAGACCGCCGCCTGAAAGGCGAAGGGCAGGGCGTTGGCCCGCCGGACCGCATCGAGCGGGTCGTCGTAGGTGTAGACGGCGATCACCGGCCCGAAGATCTCCTGCGTGCTGATGGCGGCGTCCTCGGGCGGGTCCAGCAGCACGGTCGGGGCATAGCAGGTTTCGCCGAGCGGCTCTGCGCCCCCGATCAAGGTCGCGCCGCCGTCGATTGCCTCGCGCACGCGGGCATGGATGCGCACGATCTCGGCGGGTCGGATCAGCGGGCCGACGGCGGTCTCCTCGCGGGTGGGGTCCCCGACCGGCATGGTCGAGCCGGCCGCGGCCAAGGCCCGTGCCAGCGGCTCGGCGATCGTGCGCTCGGCATAGACACGCTGGACCGACACGCAGACCTGCCCGGCGTGATAGAAACCGCCCTTGGCGAGCGGCGCGACGACCTGATCGAAGTCCACACCCCGGTCGACGATGACCGGCGCAACCCCGCCGTGCTCCAAGGCGCAGCGGGTGCCGGGGGCGAGACGGGAGCGCAGATGCCAGCCGACCCGCGCGCTGCCGATGAAGGAGACGAAGGCCGCTCGCGGATCGCTTGCCAGCGCCTGCGCGGTGTCGACCGAGTCCGTCACCAACGCCTGCGCCCAGCCCGGCGGCAGACCCGCTTCGCGCAACAGGTCGATCAAGCGCAGGCAGGACAAGGGCGTCTCGCCGGCCGGTTTGATGATCACCGGACACCCGGCGGCCAGCGCCGGTCCGACCTGGTGCACGGCGAGATTCAAGGGATGATTGAAGGCGCTGATGGCGACCACCGGCCCGATCGGCTCGCGGGTGGTGAAGGCGAGGCGACCGGCCGAGGCGGGGGTCGCGCCCATCGGGATCTCGCGCCCGCCGTCGTTGCGCAGGAGCTCCGCGCAGTTGCGCATCCCGTTGATGGCCCGCGCGACCTCCACGCGCGAGTCCGTCAGCGGCTTGCCGCCCTCGCGCGCGGCCTCCAGCGCCAGGCCCTCGGCGCGCTCGCCCATCAGATCGGCGGTGCGCTGCAGGATCGCGACACGTTGATGGGCCGGCAGCCAGGCGTCGCGATCCCGAAACAGGGCGTACGCGACGGCCAGGGCGCGATCGATCCCGGCCCGATCCACGACATCCACCGTGGCGATCGGCCGCAGGTCGAAGGGATTCACGACTTCCAGACGGCCCACCGGTATGAGCGGCTCGGCGATGCGGTGCCTGAAATGGGGTTCGGTCATGGCGTCCTCCCGGACATACAAGCGGGCGAATCAAACGGGACAAACCAGTGCCGATAGGCGTTCGGTCAGCTTCATGTTCTGGGTATAGTCGACCCGGCAGTCGACCACGGCCACGGTACCGCAGCCGAGCGCCTCTTCGAGCACCGGTCGCAGCTGCTCGGCGGACTCGACCCGGAAGCCGCGTGCCCCGAAGCTCTCGGCATAGGTGACGAAGTCTGGATTATTGAAGGCGATCGCGGTGTCGCGTCCGAATCGGCGGTCCTGGTGCCATTTGATCAGCCCGTACTGGCCGTCGTTCCAGATCAGGATCACGAAGGCGAGTCCGAGGCGCAGGGCCGTCTCGATCTCCTGGGAGTTCATCATGAACCCCGCATCGCCCGTGATGGTCACCACGCGGCGTTGCGGCGCGACCAGCTTGGCGGCCACCGCGCCGGGTACGCCGATGCCCATGGCCGCGAATCCGTTGGAGATGATGCAGGTATTGGGCGCCTGCGCCTGCCACATGCGTGCGACCCACATCTTGTGCGCGCCGACGTCCGAGATCAGGATATCGTCGGCATCGAGGACTTGGCGCAGATCCCAGAGGATCTTCTGGGGCTTGATCGGGAAGGCGGTATCCTCGGCGTATTCGCGGTTCTCCTGGATGATGGCCTCGCTCAGGCTCGCCGCCCAGTTCGTCTGCCGCGGCGGGATGCGGTGGGCGAGACCGCGCAGGGCGGTGCCCAGATCCCCGACGACGCCGACCTCCAGGCCATAGTGGGCGTCGACCTCCGCGGGCAGCTGACCGACGTGGATGACGGTCTGCGCCGGATCCCGATGCCAGCGCTCCGGGTGATACTCGACGATGTCGTAGCCGACACAGATGACGACATCGGCCCGTCCGAAGCCGCAGGCGATAAAGTCGTTGGCCGAGAGTCCGGCCGTGCCCAGCGACATCGGGTGCGCACGCGGGATGGCACCCTTCGCCATGAAGGTCATGGTGACCGGGATGCGGAGCTTCTCGGCAAACGCCTGCAACGCCTCGGCCGCACCGGCGCGGATGACGCCGTTGCCGGCAAGGGCCAGCGGATAGGCGGCCCCGGCAATCAGCGCGGCGGCGTGCTCGAGCTTGTCCTCCGGCGGCCAGGGTTGGCGCGGATCATCGATCCGCAGGGGCGCCAGGTCCTCCACCGTCTCGCCGGCGATGTTCTCGGGAAACTCGATGAAGCTGCAACCGGGCCGCTCGGCCTTGGCGACCTTGAAGGCCTTGCGTACGATCTCGGGGATGATCTCGGGCTCGCGCACCGAGACGGCGTACTTGGAGATCGGCTCGAACAGGTTCACCAGATCCAGGATCTGATGGCTCTCCTTGTGCATCCGATGCGTGGATCCCTGTCCGGCGATCGCGACCAGCGGAGCACGGTCCATATTGGCATCCGCGACCCCGGTGATCAGGTTGGTCGCACCCGGCCCCAAGGTCGCGAGACAGACACCCGGCCGACCGGTCAGTCGTCCATAGACATCGGCCATGAAGGCGGCGCCTTGCTCGTGGCGGACCGTGATAAAGCGAATGGGACTGTCGATCAACGCGTCCATGAGATCGAGGTTCTCCTCGCCCGGGATGCCGAAGATGTACTCGACTCCCTCGTTTTCCAGACACCGGACGAAGAGCTCGGCTGCTCGCATGGACGATCTCCCGGGCTTGCTCGGCACGCGTTGCTGATGAGTTTGGTGCAGGGGTGTCGACGGATCGGTCGGTCCGTGCTCCGCACGCCGGGGGGAGCGTGCGGGAGGCTTCGCGGCGTGGCGCGTCGTGTTCTCCCCGGCCCCGGCGGGTAATCCGGCCGATCCGTCATTGGGTAAGACCGGATCGGGACGGCGTTTCTTTCAGGCCGAGATGCTTGGGTGAAGCGCGCGGGTCGGGACGGTTGCGCGGGGCCGAATGGCCCGCAGGTTGAAATGAAAGGTCCTCGGGGCCGGTCTTGGTCTAGGGCGTCGGCGCGTGCCGAGACGATCGAGTCGGCGATCCGAGGTCGACCCACCATCCGTTTCAACTCACGACAGGACCCTATCATGCACCATTGGACCTTGCCTTCGAGCCTGCTGACCCTGAGCCTGATCGTGACGGGGGCTGCCGCGATGTCCCGCGCGGATCCCGCCGCGAGCGATCCGAGCCCAAGCGAGTCGATCCCGAGCTACCGAGCGGCCCTGGAGGCATTCCAGGCCGAGCAGGCGAAGACCGGCGGAGCCCGTTTCAGTGCGCAAGACCGCGCGGTCATGGAACGGGCCGCGCGCGACCTGGCCGCAACCCTGCCCGAGCCCGGCCTCGCGGTCGGCCAAGAGGCTCCGGACTTCACCCTGCAGAACGCGTTCGGCGAGCCGGTGCGCCTGCACGATCTCCTTGCCGAGGGGCCGGTGGTGCTGACCTTCTACCGCGGTGCTTGGTGTCCCTACTGCAATCTTCAGCTTCACGGCCTGCAAAAGGCGCTGCCGGCGATCGAGCGGCAGGGCGCCGCACTGGTCGCGGTGACCCCGCAGCAGCCGGATCGATCGCGCGCGCAGGTGGAGGAAGACGGCTACCCGTTCGAGATTCTGAGCGATGTGGACGACAGCGTGATGCAGGCCTACAACCTCGCCTTCGAGGTCCCGGCGGATCTGAGCGAGATCTATCAAAAGGTGTTGTCGCTCGACCTGGCCGACTACAACGGCGACGGCCGTTACGTGCTGCCGGTGCCGGCGACATTCGTGATCGATCGGGCGGGCATTATCCGAGCGGCATTTGCCGACGTGGACTACCGCCGGCGGGTCGAGCCGGCCGACATCCTTGCCGCGCTCGAGGCCCTTCCGACGCCTTAATCGCATCGGTCACGATCGCCGGCCGCCCCGCATCGGGAATCGAGACGGGTGGACGCGTAGCGCTCGAGCAACAGCCCCAAGGCGCCGGCGATCACCAGGAGAGCTCGCGCTGGATCCTCCGGGCGATGGGCGTGACGGGCTCGTCGGGCGTGCCGACGATCGCAAGACTCCCGCGCCCGGCCGGAATCAGCAGTCCCTCGAAGCGTTCCGATCGGATCGGCGCGCTGCGCCCGAGCGGTGTGTTCGGCATGAGCAAGAGGGTGACGGGTCCGGCTGCTCCGGTGAGCACCAGATGCAGGCCGTCATGATTGGCGATGCGACACCGGGCCGCGTATCGGACCGGTTCCAGGCCGGTGCCGAGCGCCTGCGGATCGAGGCGTAGGCCGAGGGAGACGAGCAACAGTGACACGGTCGGCTTCGGAACCTCGCCACCGGTCTCCAGCGCGGCCGGCTCGGCGTCGATATGGTCCAAAACCGCGGTGGCCAACGGGTCGTGAGACGGCGCTGTCGGCCAACCCGGCTGCAGGTTGTCGCCGAGCCAAGCGATCAGGCCGAACGCGAGCAGCGCGGTTGCGGCGAGCGCTGGGGGAATCATGCGGAGCCGTCGTGGCCGCTCGCAACGCCCGGCGGGTGGCACCGGGTGCGTCTCGACCTCTTCGGCCAAGAGGGTGCGCAGCGTTTCGTCGAACGCGCGTGCGCGTGCGCGCTCGGCCGTGCAGGCGGGGCAGCGGGCCGCATGTCGAGCATCCTCGGCATCCTCGCGCGCGGGGTCGACCAGGAGTCGACGACGGAAATCACGGCAGTTCATCGATCGTGCCCTCTCGGATGCTGGCGACGGACGCCGATTCAGGCGCATCGGGCCGTCCTATCTCCACAAGACCCGGCGCGCAGGCGATCTCTTGCACGCCGGTTAACGCGACCGTACCCTGACCTTAAACCCGGAAACGGCAGTCGACCGCGATGCCCCGACAACTGCTCATCATCGAAGACGATCCGGCCTTGGGCCAGATGCTGGCGATGCACTTCGAGGACGCCGGCTTCGCGGTCGAGGTCGCGCAGTCCTGTCGCTCGGGCCTCGAGAGCATGCAGGGGGCGCCTGTCGACCTGGTGCTTTTGGATCAACAGCTCCCGGACGGGCAAGGGAGCGACCTGATCGCGTCGCTGCTGAAGGCGGACCCGGATCTGCCCCTGATCATGATGACCGGCCAGCACGACCTGGAGCTGGCGATCGAGGCGATCCAGCGCGGTGCCGCGGACTTCGTGCACAAGCCGATCAAGATCGCCGAGCTGCAGCAGACGGTCGAGCGGTTGCTGCGCCAACGCAAGGCCGCCGAGCAGGCGCCGGCGCGCCTGGAGGCCGGGCCGGGTGCGGCGCGCGACCTGATCGGGCGCAGCGATGCTATGCTGGCGGTGAGCAAAAGCATTGCCTTGAGCGCCCGCAGCTCCGCCACCGTGCTCATCAGCGGCGAATCCGGCACCGGCAAGGAGGTGGTGGCGCGCCTGATCCACCAGCACAGCGGTCGAACCGGTCCGTTCGTGGCCGTCAACTGCGCGGCGATCGTCGAGACCCTGCTCGAGAGCGAGCTGTTCGGTCACGAGAAGGGGTCCTTCACCGGTGCACAGTCACGCAAGCTCGGCACGTTCGAGCAGGCAAGCGCGGGGACCCTGTTTCTCGACGAGATCGGCGAGCTCGCCCCGACCCTGCAGGCCAAGCTGCTGCGCGCCCTGCAGGAGCGCGTCTTCCAACGCGTCGGCGGCACCGAGACGATCGCGACCGATGCCCGCGTGGTCGCCGCGACCAACCGCGATCTCATGGCGGAGGCCGCGGCCGGCCGCTTTCGCGAAGATCTGGCCTATCGGCTCGAGGTCATCCGGATTCATGTGCCGCCGCTGCGCGAGCGACGCGACGACATCCCGCTCCTGGTCGAAGGTCTGCTGACACGCATCGCCGAGCGTCTGGGCCAAGCGCGACCTCGCATCGCCGAGACGGCCGTTGCGCAACTGTGCCGCCATGATTGGCCCGGCAACGTGCGGGAGTTGGAGAACCGCTTGACGCAAGCGATGGTGCAGGCGCGCACGGGTCTGATCACGGCCGATCTGCTCGCGCTCGACGCTGAACCCACGACCGCTCCAGGCGCGTTCGAGACCGGTGTGTCGGGCAAACCGGCCGAGAGCCTGGTGCTGCGAACACTCGACGCGGTGGAGGCCGAGCACGTCCAACGGGTCTTGGACCACACCGGCGGACACAAGGGCAAGACCTGCGAGATCCTCGGCATCTCCCGTCCGGCGTTGGATCGCAAGATCGAGAAGTATGCGCTGCGGATGCCCTAGCCGGGGCGGGCGCGGCGTGCGGGTATCGGGCGACCCGGGAGATCGGCGATCGTCTTCGACCGTCGGGTAGAGCGGTTGCAGGACTCGGCGTCAACGCGCCCGGCGGATCGCGCAAACACGATCCGCCGGATTGGTTTCAAGCGTGGCCGTGGCGCCGCGGCGTCCGCTCGGGACTCCGGCGGCGTCCCGGCATCGCCCTTATTTCGCCTTGTCGGCGCCGCATTTCCCTTCGCCGCACTTGCCTTCCTTCTCCTTGTCGGCGCCGCATTTGCCTTCGCCGCACTTACCTTCCTTTTCCTTATCCGCGCCGCACTTACCTTCGCCGCATTTGCCCTCGGTGCCTGCTTCTGCGAGCAGCATATAGCCGGCATCGAGGGACTGGGCGGTGAAGGGGTTGCCGGCGGCCTGCGCGAGGCCGAAGGCACCGAGGCTGCCGACAAGGGCGGCACCGACGAGGGCGGCAGCGGGGGTGATCGTCTTCTTGGTCATGATTTCAATCCTAAGAAAGGGTTTAAGGTCGGTGGTCGGGGCGTGGCTTCGGAGTGCCGCATCCCGGAGGTGTGTCTTGTGATGGCCGGGGCGGGTCGCTTGCGAGCCGTCTCGGAGTTGCGAACCCGCTGCTCGGCCATCACAGGTAAAGACCCGGGAGAAGGCTCGGTTCTTTCATCCTCGTCGCCAGGTGTGAAAACGCGCCAGCCAGGCCAGTGCGATTTGCGGCGCATGTGCGCGTTTCCAGTTCCCGGCGGCGTATTTGGCCGCTTCGCTCCAGGTCGGGTAGGGATGGATGGTGCCGAGGATGCGCTCCAGTCCGAGACCATGCTTCATGGCCAGGGTGAACTCGGCGAGCAGCTCGCCTGCGTGCTCGCCGACGATGCAGGCACCGAGAATGCGGTCCTTGCCGGGCGGGGTGAGCACCTTCACGAAGCCGTGCGCGGCGGTCTCGGTGATGGCGCGGTCGAGGTCATCGAGTCCGTAGCGGGTGACCTCGTAGGCGATGCCTCGGGCTCGGGCCTGGCGTTCGGTCAAGCCGACCTGTGCGACCTCCGGGTCGGTGAAGGTGACGCGCGGGATCACGCGATTATCCACTTTGAAGCGCTTGATGCCGCTGAACAAGCCGTTGACGGCCGCGTACCAGGCTTGATGAGCGGCGACATGGGTGAACTGATGAGGGCCGACCACATCACCGCAGGCCAGGATGTTCGGATAGCGGGTCTGCAGAGAGGCGTTGGTCTCGATCGTGCCGGCCGGTGTGAGCGGGATGCCCAGCGCCTCCAGCCCGAGGCCGGTGACCCGGGCGCGTCGCCCGATCGCGCAGAGCAGGAGATCGAAGGGGAGCGCCTCCTCCCCGCCGCCACAGTCCCGATCCGGATGCACGCCCGGTCCGGGGCTGACCACCAGGCGCTGCTCTCCGTCCACGACCTCACAGCGTAGGGTTCGGGTGTGGGTCAGCAGGCGCACCCCGTCCTCGTGCAAGGCCGACTCGATCAGCGCAATGGTGTCCTCGTCCTCTTTGGGCAGGATGCCCGAGCGCGCGACCTGGGTCACCCGGCAGCCGATGCCGGCGAATGCCTGAGCGAGCTCGCAGCCGATCGGACCGCCGCCGAGGACGAGGAGCCGCTCCGGCTTCTCGGTGATGGACCAGAGGTCCTCGGAGGTGACATGACGCACCCGATCCAGACCGGGAAGGTCGGGGACGATCGGGGCGGCACCGGTGGCGATCACGATCGCGCGACTGGTCAGGGTCCGGACACCCGTGGGCGTGTCGATCTCGACACTCCAGGGCGAGACGATCCGCGCGCGACCCCGGATCACCTCGACGCCCAGCGCGGTATAGCGCTCCACCGAGTCGTGGGGCTCCACCTCGGCGATGACCCGATGCACGCGCCCCATGATCCGCGCGAAGTCGACCTCGGCGCTCGCCCCGACGACGCCGAGGCGCTCGGCTCGGCGGACCCGGCGGAGAAAGCGCGCACTGCGGATCAGCGCCTTGGAGGGGACGCAGCCGGTGTTGAGACAATCCCCGCCCATCCGATCGCCTTCGATCAGCGTGACCTTCGCCTTCACCGCCGCGGCGATATAGGCACTCACCAGACCACCCGAGCCGGCACCGATCACCACCAGATTGCGATCGAAACGGCGGGGTCTCGGCCATCCGGCATAGACCCGTCGCGCCTTGATCCGCTCGACCACCCATTTGGCCAACAGCGGGAAGACGCCGAGCAACGCGAAGGAGCCGAGCAGGGCGGGGGAGAGGATCCCCGACAGGCTGTCGAGGCGGGCCAGTTGAGTGCCTGCGTTTACGTAGGCCAGGGTCCCGGCGAGCATGCCGACCTGACTCACCCAGTAGAAGGTGAACGTCTTGATCGGGGTCAGCCCCATCAGCAGGTTGATCACGAAGAAGGGGAAAATGGGCACCAGCCGCAGGGTGAAGAGGTAGAAGGCTCCGTCTTTTTCGATGCCCGTATTGAGCGTGGCCAGACGCGCGCCGAAGCGTCGCTGCACCGCATCGCGCAGCAGGAAGCGCGAGACCAGAAAGGCCAGGGTCGCGCCGATGCTGGAGGCAAAGGAGACGATCAGGGTGCCCATACCCAACCCGAAGAGGGCGCCGGCGGCGAGCGTCATGATGGCGGCCCCCGGCAGCGACAAGGCGGTCACCGCGACATAGCCCGCGAAGAAGGCACCGATGACCAATGCAGGGTGCGCCGCATACCAGGCGTCGAAGCCCTCTTGACTTGTCTTCAGAGCATCGAGGGTCAGGTAGCGGTCCAGGCCCAAGGCGAAAAAGGCCGAGACGGCCACCACGATGATCAGCAACAGGACGATCTTCTTCATGGTGTTCTCCGGGATCACGGGTCTGATGGGTGGTCGAGGGACCGGGTGCTCGGTCGGGCGTTGGTCATTCCGTCTCTTCACGAGAGAACGCTCGATGGCGGTTTCTTTCATCGCCATCGTCACGCGCGTCATTGGATCAGAAAGCCGCCCGATCGCGACCGAGTCACGACCCCGAGTCCGATGCCACGATTCGATGTCACGAAACGTTGAATGGCCGTCATGCTTCGTTTCATCGGAACGGGTGCGAGGGCGGCGGATCCGCTCTCCTGGAGGATTCTTAGAGACTGTTCTGGAACGAAAAAATTCGGATCGTTGAAAGCTGGCACGGCGACTGCTTTATCACCTTCAAGCAACGACGACAGGTCGCTGCAAGCACGACGATCCGAACCCATCCAATCAGGAGTACGACCATGACCATCACCAAATCCGCACTCGCATTCGCCGTGACGCTGTTCGCCGCCAATATCGCCGCCGATTCCTTCTATCAGGGTTTTGCCGACGGCAATCCGGATCTCTTCGCACACTCCCGCGAATCGGTCCCGGCGGTCGGGATCCAACCCGGCGTCGGCGACAGCTTCGATCTGTATCATGGGCTTGCCGACGGCAATTCGGAGCTCTTCAGTCCGGTGCAGGACGAGAACAACCACGGTCCACGTCCCGATATCTACGGGAACTTCGGACCCACCCGGGATTTGAACTACTAGAACGTCGAACCCGCTCGACACCGCTCCGGCGGTGCCGGGCCTCTCCCGGCTCGGAACCGCGTCGACGACACGAGGGTACATGCACATGAGTGAATCGAGATTCACATCGATCGATCGCCGACGCTTTCTCGCCGCCGTGCTGGCGGGCTCTTCCGGGTTGAGCTGGTCCGCCTCGCCACGATCCGGCGCAGCGCCTCGTGCGGAC